>JANQII010000009.1 GCA_028282195.1 Prolixibacteraceae bacterium | reverse complement strand
CACCGGGACGCTCAAATTCGCCTTCCCGGTTTAACCGGGACAAGTCGTCTAAACAAAAAATACATCATAATCATTCTGAAAAATAAAATTTAGACAGCTTCTGAGCAGTGTGAGCATATATTCACACTGTTTTTTTATTTATTACAGAGGCTGTAAAATTTCCTGTTAATTTTCAATAAAGAATTCGAAACTTAATACTGCCTTTGTGGTTTTATACGTTAAAGTATTTGTGCTTAAGCTTATTATAAACCCTGGAGAGTTTTCCTGGATGATTGGAATGTTTATAAAAAAGTACATATTTTTCTTATGCATGTTTTTGCTTCCATTTTTTGTACATGCACAATCCGGTCTGGCATTTTATCATACTGATGAAATGCTTTTTCGTTCAAATTTTAATCCCGCTTTCTTTAATTCAAATGAAAAATTCACATTTAGTGCTTTACCTGTTGCGGGGGGGACAATGAGCTTAAATGATAAAGATGCTTTGACAAATGTAACTGACCTGCTTTTTCATGATGATGTTAATGATACAATGAAAGACATTTTCAAAAGGATGGTCAATAAAAAAATATATTACCAGCATGGTGAGATGTCTCTTCTTAATTTTGGGTACCACAGTAAATATGGATCCTTCAATTTTGTTATCAAGGATCAGGTGCGATTAATGCTTGACTTTCAGGGAGAGCTTTCCCGGTTTCTAATGAACAAGGAAAACCTCCGTGTAATTTTTAACCAATCACAAACATTCCCTGCTGAAGCAATTCATTTTCGGGAGTATAGTATTGGTTATTCAAAAGAAATCATCCGAAAAAGATTATCGGTAGGATTAAGGGCTAAGCTCCTTTTTGGAAAATCATTCCTATCGTCGAATGCCTCTGCAACTACCAACGGAACCAGAAACGACTATTTTGTTTTATCCAGTGGCTCTATCAATGTATCACTCCCGGCTGAAAGGATCGAAAACCCTTTAGGAGGTTTTCAAAAACTAGATCCGCTCGCTAACGGAACCATACTTGATTATATGATCAATACCGGTAATCCTGGCTTTGCTTTTGACCTTGGGTTAAAATACGCCGTAACCCCTGATATAGAAATTTCAGCCAGTATTGTTGATTTTGGTAAAATAAACTGGAAAACAGACCTGCATTCATTAGAGCTTAATACCAGGTATGATTTAGATCCCGGAGATGCCCTGACAAACACAATTAATGGAATTGAATTTCTTACAAAAACCAGAAACGATATTTCCTTTGAAGACGATATTTCAAAGATATTTGATATTTCTACAGCAAACGATGCCAGCCTTGATGGGGCGCTTCCCCTTACCCTCTATCTTGGATTGCACTACAAAATCAATGATCAGGTAAATGTCGGCTTAGTTGATCGTTACGTAAAGTTTGGTGATTTGACCTATAACAGCCTTGCAGCAAATGTTAATTATAAACTTAGTGACCGTTTTACTGCTGTAAGTGGCCTTGGTATTTATGGGGATTCGTACTTAAACATTCCTTTTGGCTTTTTATACAAATGGCATAGTGGCCAGGCTTATTTAACTATTGAAAACACAGCTTCAATCGTTCTTTCAAGCATTTCTGATTTCCAGGGATTTTCTGCCGGAGCTGTTTTCTATTTATTTCGCCCAAAAATGAAATATGAACGTTTTGACAACCTGCCTTTCTACAAACACAAAACAAAGAAGAGGAAGGATGATAACGGTCTAATGTTTAAAGGTTACGAGAAAAAATAACACGATTTAACACTACTCTCAAGATACTGACCTGCAAAATCTTACAATAAATGGCATAAGAATTGCTATTGTCTGCCCCAAAACAAGCCATCTTTTTTTAAAAGAAACAACTAACTTTGGAGCAAAACAGACAGTATGCCATCTCAAAAACTTAGCTTACAACAGAAGTTATTACAAAAGCTATCGCCTCAACAAATACAGGTGATTAAGCTTTTGGAGATCCCTACTGTTCAGTTGGAACAACGCATTAAAAAAGAGCTTGAAGAAAATCCGGTCCTGGAAATGGCCAGTGATATGCCCGATAATTCGGAAGAAGAACAAGATAATACTTCTGAAAAAGAAAGTGATGAGTTTTCCCTTGAAGATTACATGCAGGATGATGACATTCCCAACTACAGGCTCTCAACCAATAATTACTCTAAAGACGACAAACAAGTTGACATTCCATTCTCAACAGGTGTAAGTTTTCACGAGTTTTTGCACGAACAACTGGGACTTGCCGAACTGGATGAAACTCAGCGAAAGTTAGCCGAGTACATTATCGGTAACATCGATGAAGATGGTTATTTGCGGCGTGATTTGTTTTCTATCAGTGACGATCTGGCGTTTACGATGAACATGGATGTTTCTGAAAAACAATTGGAAGAGATACTGGAAAGTATTCAGGATTTTGACCCTCCCGGAGTTGGTGCCCGTGACCTACAGGAATGTTTATCGCTTCAAATTCAACGAAAAAAAGGAAGTGAGCCAACTCTTCTGGCTTCAAAAATTATAGATCAAAATTTTGAAGAATTCACTAAAAAGCATTACGATAAGATACTTAAACGATACGACCTTCAGGAAGAAGAATTGAAAGAAGCTATCGATGAAATCCTTAAATTAAACCCAAAGCCCGGAAGCTCATACAGCAACCCGCTAAACCGGGCAAACCAGGTTATTGTCCCCGACTTTATACTGGATAACATTGATGGGGAACTTCAACTGTCACTTAATCAAAAGAATGTTCCGGACTTAAAAATGAACGGGACTTATCTGGATATGCTAAAGGCATACACAGGCAACAAAAAGAAAATCTCAAAAGACCAAAAGGATGCCATGGTGTTTGTAAAGCAAAAACTTGATTCGGCAAAATGGTTTATCGATGCAATAAAGCAACGCCATCATACTCTTTTGGTTACCATGTCTGAAATTATTGAGTTTCAAAAAGAGTATTTTAAAGAAGGTGACGAAACCAAAATGAAACCTATGATCTTAAAAGATATTGCTGACCGGACCGGATTGGATATTTCAACCATATCCAGGGTCTCAAACAGTAAATACATTCAAACACATTTTGGAATCTTCCCTCTTAAGTTTTTCTTTTCAGAAGGAATGCAAAAAGATACCGGAGAAGAAGTTTCAACACGGGAGATTAAAAAGATATTACAGGATTGCATTGATAATGAAGATAAACGTAAACCATTAACTGACGAAAAACTTGCTCAGATTTTAAAAGAAAAATCATATCCTATTGCGCGCCGCACAGTAGCAAAATACCGCGAACAACTGGAGTTGCCAGTCGCACGCTTACGCAAAGAACTATAAACATTTAGCTATGACTACAAAGCAGATTTTTGCTAAAGGTATTTCAATTCTTTTCCATCCGTTGATTATCCCAACATTGGGATTTTTACTTTTAATGAATTCTGGCTTTTACTTTTCCCTTGTTTCTTTTGAAATAAAGAAATACATACTCCTAATCGTAATCTTAAGTACATTCCTGCTGCCTATAATAAGTATTTTGCTGCTGGCAATGAACCCACGGTTCAATGCTAAAATGGAAAAAAGCACAGACCGTGTTTTGCCTTTACTCTTTAGTTCAATCTATTATTTTATTGGATACTATTTTCTTGGGAAAGCACCGATATACCCAATTTACAAGATCTTTCTTATCTCCACGGTAATAATCATTATTCTTCTAATGCTGATCTCTATGAAGTGGAAAATAAGTAACCACATGGCAGCTATTGGCGGATTAATTGGTGCTGTACTTGCTCTATCATTCAGGTTAGGAATGAACAGTTCGATGCTCCTTGGCTGCCTGATATTAGTTGCAGGCATTGTTGGATCATCCAGATTGATACTAAAGAAGCATAATTCGTTACAGATTTATGCCGGATTTTTCCTGGGTTTTGCAGTAAACTATTTGGTAATGATGTTTATTTAATTAATGTGAGTTCGGGTTGAGAATTCCTGTATTTGACACATTATCTGTCGCTTGCGATTTCGGGAAAATATATAGACCATCGAATGCAGTTGAATACAGTAGGAAAAATTGAATAAAATTGTCCTTCCAATTGTTTTCCCCGGGAATTCGGGGGTATTCAATTGTATTCTTTATCAATAAATAATTCATGCGAATCAAGAGTTGAAAATCTTGCCTTTAAATCCGGATTTTCCTGAATATTTAGAATAAACCCTTGATTCACATAATTCCAATAAAAAAGTAATATTGTAATTTTATTTAAGCCGGATTTGCTTTATTTAGCCATAATCCACATCTTGCCAAACTCGTCTTCTTGCTGCATTTCTTTTAATGCTTTTTCTGCAGATTCGAGATCATCAAACGATTTTAAGGCTAAACGGAAGTAACCATCATCATTTTTCATAACAAGATCAGACTTATATCCCTTATCCCGGTAAACCTTGTTCCACTCAATAGCAATTTCCTCAATGGTATAGGAATTAACAATTAAAAAGTATTTGTCGTTCTGATTTACACCTTCGTCGATTACTTCAATTACAGGCTCCGGAGTTGGTTCCTGAACTATGACCTGGGTAGTTGTATCCTGAGGAGCAACAGCAATCTCAAGATCATTTTTAACTTCTTTGGGTTTACAGGCAGCAAAAACAATAATAATAAACAGAGCAACGTGTTTAGCCTTCATATCCATTGATTTTACTACAAAAATAAGAAATATGAAGGGATTAAACAGAAGAATATGGATTATTCAACAAACTTGTAGCCGATGCCTTTCAATGTTTTGATGTGGTCGTTGCCAATTTTTTCACGGAGTTTACGAATATGTACATCAATGGTCCTATCGCCTACTACAACATTATCGCCCCAAACAGAATAGTAAATTTCTTCCCGGGTAAATACTTTACCCGGCTTAGAAACCAATAGTGACAACAACTCAAACTCTTTTCGTGGAAGTATCATTTCCTGACCATCTTTTTTAATCAGGTATCTTTCTTTATCAATAACCAAATCACCTATAGAAACAGTATTGCTACTTTCCACAGGTTCATTGGCTCCTACAGCGGCACTGCCAGTTCGCTTAAGCAAAGCCTTAACACGGCTAACCAATACTTTTGGGCGAATAGGCTTGGTTATATAATCATCTGCTCCTGCCTCAAAGCCGGCAATCTGTGAGTAATCTTCACCCCTGGCAGTCAGAAAAGCGATAATTACGTTCTGTAATGAAGGAATTTTGCGTATCTCTTCACAAGCAGCAATCCCGTCCATTTCGGGCATCATTACATCTAATATGATTAAGTCAGGAATTTTCTTCTCAGCTATTTTGATGGCTTCAACACCATTTTGTGCAGTATAAACTTTATAATCTTCTTTTTCAAGATTATAACTTATGAACTCAAGAATATCGACTTCATCATCGACCAAAAGAATTTTGTATTTTTTATCACTCATGATGTAAAATATTTACAGGCGCTAATGTATGTTTAGTGCGTGAACAAATCGTTAACTATTTGTTAATTGTGAATACTCGAAAATTACCAATTTCATTTGGCTTTTTCAAGGGTAAAGGTAAAAGTTGTTCCTTCATCTACTACTGATTTAACATTAATGGTCTGTTCGTGTGCCTCAATAATGTGTTTTACAATGGATAAACCAAGGCCAGTGCCCCCTTGCTCACGCGACCTGGATTTATCTACCCTGTAAAACCGCTCAAAAATTCT
This sequence comes from Prolixibacteraceae bacterium, assembly GCA_028282195.1. Lineage (GTDB taxonomy): Bacteria > Bacteroidota > Bacteroidia > Bacteroidales > Prolixibacteraceae > Sunxiuqinia. Next base: position 4,338 of record JANQII010000009.1, on the reverse strand, counting down.
AGACAAATGTTCTTTTTCAATGCCAATTCCATTATCTGCTACTTCAACCATAACATTATCCGGTAGATCGTAAAATGAAATATTCACATGCCCTTTACGCTTGTTATACTTTATTCCGTTTGCAACAAGATTAGTTAGAATTTCAAGTATTCTTTTTTTATCAGCCCTGATTTTCACAGCTTTATCCGGACGTTTAAACTGCAGGCTAATTTTTCGTTCATTGGCCATTAGCATCTCCATCTCAAACACTTCATCTACCAATTTAACCAAATCAAAGGTTTCAATTTTCAACTTCATTTCCCCGGATTCCAGTTTGTTGATTGACTCAAGGTCTTCAACAATAGAAATCATTCTGTCAATACTTTTTTCAGTTCGTTTTAAATACAGCTTATTAATATTTGAGTCATCAATACCACCTTCCAAAAGGGTAAGAATGTAGCCCTGAATGTTAAAAATTGGTGTTTTCAATTCATGTGAAACATTTCCCACAAATTCTTTTCTGTAACGTTCAAGATGCTTTAATCGTGCTATCTCATCAATTTGATCTTTTGCCCACTTTTCAACTTCTACATGAACATTAGCAATAATATTATCCTTCTTAGCTGTCTGGATTTTCTTCTTTTCTTTTGCCGGAATATCCCGAATAATCTTATAAAGTGGCTCAATCTTGTCATCAATATATATTTTGAGAATATTAATCATTAAAAAATAGATGATCCCAAAATAAATAATAGCTAGAATAAAATAGGAATAAACGGGTACCGATAAAGCCTGGATTATAACTAAAAACACGATGCTGATAATAGCCAATACTGCGCCTATATAAAAAGATAGCCTTCTGGGGGAATATGTCTTCATTCTATATTTTTTTGGCTAAAATAGGAAAAAAACAAACTCCCTTCATTAACAGTAATTTGATAGTTACTTAACCTTTTCGTAATGTGTTTAGATCGTGTCATCATTTACTTAGCCTTATTTTTGTGCCCGTTAATCTTAACTAGTATATGATGGAACAATTCTATTTGATTTTAGTAGTTGTGTTGTTTGCTTTAGCAATTTCTGATCTCGTAGTTGGGGTAAGTAATGATGCTGTAAACTTTTTGAATTCTGCTATTGGCTCAAAAGCCGCACCTAAATGGATAATCTTTACTGTAGCCAGCCTCGGGGTATTGGTAGGTGCAACTTTTTCGAGCGGGATGATGGAAGTTGCCCGAAAAGGTATTTTTCACCCGGATATGTTCTTCTTTTCAGAGATTATGATCATTTTTCTGGCAGTAATGATTACTGATGTAATTTTACTTGATGCCTTTAACACATTCGGGTTACCAACTTCAACAACCGTATCAATTGTGTTCGAGTTGCTCGGAGCCGCAGTAGCTGTTTCTGTTGTTAAAATCACTCAGTCGGGGCAGTCACTGGCTGAACTTTCCAGTTATATTAACTCCAGTAAGGCATTGGCTATTATCTCAGGTATTTTAATGTCAGTGTTTATTGCCTTTACTGTTGGGGCAATAATCATGTATGTTACCCGACTATTATTTTCATTTAGATACAACAAATCAATCAATTACTTCGGGTCTGTCTTTGGTGGCCTGGCAATTGCCGCAATCACCTATTTTATTCTTATCAAAGGAATGAAAGGTTCTTCTTTTGCTGAAATTAAATTAGCAAGCGGGGAATCAATCAAAGACTGGGTTAAACACAATAGTTTTTTGTTGCTGACCTATAGCTTCATTGGCTGGACATTGATCATGCAATTGCTGAAATGGATTTTCAAAGTGAACATCCTAAAAGTAATTGTAATGGTTGGTACATTTGCCCTGGCCATGGCTTTTGCAGGAAACGACCTTGTAAACTTTATTGGTGTTCCTCTTGCAGGCTTCAAATCATTCCAGGCATGGGTTGCCGGAGGTAGCGTTGATCCTTCAACATTCTCAATGGCCATGCTAAAAGGAAAAGTGGGCACCCCTGTTTATATGTTGCTGATTTCCGGTTTTGTAATGATTATTACACTCATAACTTCCCGCAAAGCACGTGGCGTTGTGAAAACGGAAGTAAACCTTGCCAGGCAATCTGAAGGTGAAGAGCGGTTTGGTTCTTCATTAGTGGCCCGAATTATTGTTCGCGGGGCATTAAATTTCAACAAATCAATTAATAAAGTTTTACCTTCAGCTTTATCTAACAGTATTGGCAAAAGATTTGAAGTAATCCCTCTTAAGCCGGAAAAGGATCATGAAGAAGCTCCCGCTTTTGACATGATCAGGGCATCATGTAACCTTGTTGTTGCCAGTATCCTTATCTCAATCGGTACTTCTTTAAAATTGCCCCTATCAACAACCTATGTAACATTTATGGTTGCCATGGGTACTTCATTAGCCGATAGGGCCTGGGACAGAGAAAGTGCAGTTTACCGTGTTTCAGGTGTATTTGCTGTAATTGGCGGATGGTTTATGACTGCCCTGGTTGCATTTAGTGTCGCTGCATTTATAGCCTGGGTTATAGCCATAAGTGGTAAATTTATGGTATTTGTATTTGTTGCAGTTGCCATTTTTATGGTTGGCCGCACTTATATCTTATTTAAGAGAAAATCCCAGGCAAAGGAAGAAGAGGAAGATGAAATACCAGATGCCACTGAAAAAATGATTGAAAAGACTAAAAAGCAAGTTGTACATACAATTATCAGTTCGAATCAAATTTATTCAGTTGGTATTGAAAGCTTTTTAAAAGAAAAAAGGTCTCGCTTAAAAGAAGTAATGGAGATGAATAAAACTTTCAATAAGAAAACCAGGAAAGCGAAAGAGAAAGTATTTTCATTTATTCAGAAACTTCAACAAGAATCTATGGATAGCGGACATTGCTATGTGCAAATTATAGATTATCAACGTGAAATTATGCACTCTCTTAATTTCCTGATTGAACCATTACTTGCACATGTCGAAAACCAGCACAAACCATTTAATAGCACACAGGTTAAAGAACTCAATGATCTTTCTGCCCTAATTGACGAGTACTTCAACCTTGCCCTACACATGGTTAAAGAAGACAAGCTTGATAAATTTGATGAGTTGTATGAGCGTAAGGACACGCTTCTTGAACGTTTGGTTCAAATTGAGAAAGCTCAGATTAAACGAATTAAAAATAAAGATGTAAATACAAAAAACTCCGTATTGTTCTTCAATGTAATTACGGAAACAAAAAACCTGATCCTGAACTCAATCAACCTGATGAAATCACACCGGGATTTTATTCAAATAAGTAATAAATAGCAGTATTGATAAGACATTGCTAGTATCACTCATCGGATGACTCTGTTGATATTGAGCATTTTAGTCATCCGATGAGTTTTTCAACGAAACTTTATGAACGCACTACTTTTTATACGATATTTATAAGCTCATCATCAATCTGAACCTGGTCGCCTTTCCTCAGCTTGGCTCGTTTTCTGTGTTCAACTTTGCCATTTAGCATCACCAATCCATCATCTACAAATAATTTGGCCTGCCCTCCCGATTCAACCAATTGAAGTACTTTTAGCAGTTTTATCAGTTCAATGTATTCTGTCTTTAACTCAAATTCGATCATCACAATTTTATTATACGAGTCCCGGATTATTGTCCTAAAGATATAATTTGTCAAAATTTCCTTTGTTAATTTAAAGTCATTCATTGTCATTTTGTCGTCATTACCTTGTCATTCATTGTTTTAATGATGACTATTATTGACTATTGAATGACCATTTTAATGTCTTTCGCCAGAGAATGGGATTTTTATATCGATTTAGGATAACAATACGATAGTCATTTTTTAGTAAAGGTTGGAAAGCTCTTCCTTTTGTTTTCCGGTGAGTTTTGAAGCCACTAAATCATACGAATGGTCAATCATCTCCTTAACCAAATCCAACGGAACAGAACCGTCCATCTCAACCGTATTCCAATGCTTTTTATTCATGTGGTACCCCGGGTTAATCCCATCGTATTCTTCCCGCAACTCTATTGCTTTTTCAGGATCACATTTAAGGTTTACACTCAAAGGGCCTTCAAGGTTTCCCAGTGAGAACATTTTATCCATTACTTTAAAGACCAATGTATTTTCATCAAAAGGGAGACTTTCGCTGGTTCCTTTCTTTGCCAGGCAGTACGTTCTAAATTCTTCAATATTCATAACTGTATTTTTTATCAAAATTAGCCGAAATGGGCAAACTTTCAATACGGAGTAATCTAAATCACTAAATATCCACCCTCAAAGAAGGTGGGTTTGATTGCACCCATAGGGCGCTTCAAGGAAAAACAATACAGAAAGTCAAAATAAGAAATAAAAAAAGCGGGAAGTCAGAAGTCA
>JANQII010000258.1 GCA_028282195.1 Prolixibacteraceae bacterium | reverse complement strand
GCAGAGTGCGCAAAGTTTTTATCGGAAAGTGCGCTAAGGGGTAACTTGGGGCAATGATTATTTTGCAAAATGTTAAGATCAACCCAAAACTCACGTTAGTATAGAAGGATGGCTGATTAGTCATCCTTTTTTTGTGCCGTTTTTCACAATATTTCTAATCATTCCCCGGAAAATAAAGATGTGAAATGGAAGGGATAAATACCAGTAAACTCTTCCCCAAAGCCCTTTTGGGCGGAAAGTTGCAGTCTGGATTAGCGTATTTTTAGAATCTGAAGGAAGAATTTTAAATTCCAACCAGGCTTCACCCGGGAGTTTCATTTCAGCATACAGGAGCAGGCGGTTATTTGTTTTATCAGCAAGTAAAACCCGCCAAAAATCAAGAGCATCACCATTTTGTATGTCTTTTGGATTCGTTCTTCCCCTTCTAAGTCTAACTCCGCCAACCAGTTTGTCAAAATAGCCTCTTAAGCTCCAGAGGAAGTTGGCATAATACCAGCCTTTATCACCACCAATTGACCAGATCATTTCTTTTACATTTGAAACTTTTCCTTGAAACTCAACAACCTGGGTGTCTTTGTAACAGCCGTAAGTAGGTACTTGAATATATTTTGTGTATTCAGTAGAAAACATGCTGCTACTTAAGGCATCTTTCCAACTGGAATAAACCTGGTTTTGTTCGATCTTTATAAATGCGGCTTTAACAGCTTCCTGGTAAGTTAATGGTTGGATATTTAGTATTTCTGCCAGTTTGTTATCCTTTGCAATTACTTCAACTTTCATACTATTTACCAGATGCACTGCAAGTTTATAGGAAGTTGAGGTGATAAAATAAAGCCAATAAGAAGATAGGCGAGGGGTCATCAAAGGCAACACCAGTATCAGTCGTTTTAATTTCCTTATAGATGCAAACTGTAATAAAATCTCTTTGTAGGTTAGAATGTCAGGACCGGCAATGTCAAAAGTTTGGTTTAGACATTGAGGGTGAAGAATTACTCCAGTTAAAAACTTTAGTACGTCTCGTATTGCAATTGGTTGTGATCGGGTATTTAACCATTTCGGTGTAACCATTACCGGAAGTTTCTCAACAAGATCCCGAATAATTTCAAAAGAAGCACTACCTGATCCGATTATTATTCCTGCATGTAGTATTGTTAATGCAAAGTTTCCTTTTTGAAGTTCTTTCTCAACATTTTTCCTTGATCGAAGATGTTTGGAAAGAGTCTTATCATTAGAAATACCTCCCAAATAAATTACTTGTTTAACCGAGGTTTCGTTTATTAATTCCCTAAAGTTCCTGGCAGTTTCAAGTTCCAGCTTTTCAAAATCACCGGAAAGTGATGACATGGAATGAATGAGATAGAAGGCCACATCAATGTCACTGGGGATATCGACAGAATCTTTTGGTTTTAAGAAATCAATTTGTACAACTTCTACTTTCGGATTGTTAAGTATTTCTTGCGGTGCACGATCAACATTACGAATACAACAGATCAGTTCATGATTTTGACTGAGCAGAATAGGGATTAATCGTTTACCAACATAACCTGTTACCCCAGTGAGTAGAATTTTCATTAACTAAATTTTTATGTAAGATAAACAATTTGGGAGTAAGCTTGGTATGTAAAAGGCACAAAAAAACCGTGCACCTTTCGATGCACGGTTAACATTCTAATCTGTTTCAGATAAGTTGTTGTATTTTTGGATTTTAAAGCTAAAAGTTATTGCCAGCTTCATCACCATTTACATCCCACCATAGTCTTACATTATGCCCATCGTTTCCACCAATAAGGTTGATTGCTTTATCAACCTCAGAACGGTTCGTATTATATTCTTCACTGGAGAACTTAACTCTTTTAACAAATTCATTGGCTCCAATTTCACCACCGCTGTTATTAACAACTAATGGGAATAATTTAGGATAACCGGTTCTCCTAAACTCAGACCATGCCTCTTGTCCATCTGGAAATAATGCAATCCATTTCTGGGTTATAATTCTGTTCAATGCTACTTCATTTGTTGCAGCAGCATCCCACTTTATGGTAATATCACTTAAAATACCAGAAGCTGCTGTTACATCATTAGCCGTGTTTCCCAGCGGATCAACATATTCAGCTGCAGTACCTGTAGCATTTTCAAGATAAGTTTCAGCACCACTGGCACCCCATTTCCCGAATGAAGCTTTTACGCCATTTTCATAATGGGTTTTTGCATCGCCAGAAACGCTCCAACCTCTAAGAGCAGCTTCAGCTAAAAGGAAGCAAACTTCATCATAGCTCATTATCTTCATTGCACGGTTTGTTTCAAACCATTTTCCAGGACTTGCAGCAATATCCTGATATTGTGATTTCGAGCTAATTTCAATCCCCTGACGGATACCTTTGTATTCACCTGAAGCAGCTGCCGGTGAGAAGTACTTTTCCATACGAGGATCTGCGAATCCTTTTAAATAGGATTCCATGGTTGCAGACATACGCGTATCTAACCATGAATTACCAATGGTTTGTATTGGATGAGCTTCAGGAAGACCAACCACAAAGTCATCGCTGTTGGATGCAAATACACCATACTTGTGGCTTAATGCAGCTTCAAATTCTGATTTAGCTTTTGACGGATTAACCAAAACAAGACGCATTGCAAGCCTTAATCTAAGTGAGTTTGCTGCTTTAATCCATCCTACCATATTGCCACCATATGCAAGGTCAAAGTTGCTAAAACTTGTATTTCCTGCATCAGCGAGTGGGGTTAAAACATCAACGGCATTTTTCAAATCATCGAAGAAAAGATTATAAGCTTCTTCTTGCGAATCGTAAGGGATACTTACATCTGATTGACCAAACTGAGAATAAACAATTGGTCCGTAAATATCACTTACACGGTGCATTGCAAAAACTTTAAGGATATTTGCCCATGCATTAAAGTGTTTAGTAGACTCATCTTCTCCAGTAATGTTTTGTACCAGTAAAGCAGGGGTCATTACATCTTCAAAAGCAAGTTTCCAGGGCCATAAGTTCCAGCCTTCAACAAACCCGTAGCTTACGTTGTTGATGTTACCTTCAAATGGAGTAGGAGGGATCAGGAATTGCGAATATACATCACCGTTCAGGTTTTGTTGTAATTGATATTTCCAGTGTGTCCAGTGCATAATACCCCTTTGCATAGGTGTAAAATTACCACCAACATTTTTGAAATCCTGAGCGAGTTGTTCTTCAGTTGCATCGTAAGGTTTTGTATTAAATTCCTCAAAGTTTTCAGTACAACTGGATAGCAGGAGGAAAACCATCAGGCTTCCTGCAAATAGTTTATTTAAGATTATATTTTTCATAATTGTTAATGTTACGGTTGAACCTTAGAAATTTAATTTAACATTTAGGCCAATACTCCTTGTTGAAGGAAGTGCAAAAAATTCGGCAGCCTGAAATTTGTTGGTTACACTCATGGTAACATCCGGGTCATGTGGTGCCTTATTGTATAACATTAACAAGTTATTGGCCACAAGAGAGATTGTAGCACCTTTCAGAAATTTTGTGTTGTAAGGAGTAAAATTATACGATACAGCTAATTGACGGATACGTATGTTTGTTGCATCGTAAACGTATGGTTCTGCAATACCGCCACGTCCGCCAATTTTAGTATAATAAGCTTGTGCGTCAACTGTAGTTCCTAACTCCGGAATAAATACACCGCCATTGTTCCTGTCATCAGCAGACTTTTGAGATACTCCGAAGAAATCAAGTTGTTGTTCAGTCAAACTAACTGTATTGTAGTCAAATTTACCATCGATCAACATACTTACATTAAATTTACCAAAGTCTACAGAGTTACTCCATGAAAGATTGTATTTCGGGTTAACCCGCCCTACCTTTTCATAATCATCGCTTTTATTTGGAATGCCATTATCATCAACAACAATGTTGCCGTTATCATCTTTCTCAAAGCCTTTAGCATATAAATCATCAAAAGAACCTCCAACTTCAAGAAATACAGCATTACCCGAAATCTCGGTCAGGATAATCCTGTCATTTGTCAGGTCAGGATGAAGTTCCATAATCTCATTTTTATTGGTTGAGAAGTTAATCGCAGAACTCCATTCCAAGTCCGCAGTTTTTACCGGAATGAAGTTAATTGTAGCTTCAAATCCTGTGTTCTTGATATGGCCAGCATTTACAAAGAACTCTTTGTATCGGGAAGATGCAGGTGCTTGTAGTTTAATAAACTGATCTTTATTGTCGATTTTATAGTAAGTTGCATCAAAACCCAGTCTTCCATTAAAGAAGCGCATATCCAATCCAATTTCAAAGTTTTCCTGGCTCTCTGGTTCTAACTCAGTAAAAGGTTCAGTGGTAATTGGTTGTTGTCCTTGTTTACTGTCAACAGGAGTTCCCGGACTGGTTAAGAATGCAGGCACCTCATTCCCCACAACAGAATATGATGCTCTGAGTTTTGCAAAAGTAATATCTTCTGGCAACTCAAACATTTCACTTAAAATACCAGTTAGACCAACGGATGGATAGAAATATGAACTATTGTCAGTAAATGCTAATGACGATGCCCAATCGTTACGACCAGTTACATCCAGGTACAACATTTGCTTGTAACCCAATTGGAAATTACCAAACACACCTTGTTTGATGAGACGGCTGGTAAGTATATTTTCCATCAGGATTCCATTCGAAGAATTAACGTTATTAATTGCAAAGAAGTTAGTTACATGCAATCCATCATTTCTGGAATCTACATTAAATCCATCACCAATGATTTGCTTCTGGTAACTGGTTCCCAGTAATGCTGTTAAGCTCCAGTCCTCATTCAGGTTTTTGTCGTAACTTAAAATTGCATCAGCGTACATACTGGTGTTCTCCCAGTTTTTATAATTAAATCTACCCGTTGAGTGTGAAATAACAGAAGTTGTTGTAGCATGAACACGTTGTTCGTACTTGCGGTTCGTATAATCGTAGTTACCTCTAACCTGCAAGTTCAAATGGTCAGTAAAGTTGTATTTAGCTCTTACAGTAGCGATCAATCGTTTTGTCCAGCTATCGTTTTGGTTCCTGTTCAAAATCCAGTAAGGGTTTTGCTGAAAGTCAGAGTCAACAAACCAATTTTGTGCATAAAGGTTACGTGAAGGATTGTAGACTTCAAAATTTTCTTTGTAACTGTCAAAATCCATTCCTCTTGGGAAAGAATACAAACCAGTTAACGGGTTGAAGTAAAATCCCATATTTGGTGAATTGTGGGTCTTTTCTTCAGTTAATGCAACATTGGCATCAACTTCCAGTTTGTCATCGAAGAATTTAGCAGTTTCTCTTAAAGTAAGATTGTTTTTGTGGTAATCGTTTGTAGGAAGAATACCTTTTGAGTAAGTGTTTGAATAAGAAAAATAAGTTTGCATTTTTTCATTACCACCTGACAAACTCAATGAGTTAATTAATGTAGCACCAGTACGATAGAAATCATCAACCTGATCTTTGTAATTACCTTTTGCTCCCCAGCTGTCCACACTGCCTTCAGCTGTTTGTCCGTATTCAGTCTGAATTTCCGGTAAATAAAGAGGCGAATCAATTGTGGTGTTTGATGAGAATGTAACCCTCAATGCACCCTCTTGCCCTTGCTTTGTTGTAATAAGAATTACACCATTTGCACCCTGGCTGCCGTAAAGAGCAGATGCAGTTGCACCTTTTAATACTGTAATACTTTCAACATCTTCAGGGTTTAGTTGTGACAGACCATCACCGCCATCACGACCGTTAAAAATACCTTCAATCTGGCTTTCAACGTTATTAAGCATTGGAACACCATCAATCACATAAAGAGGTTGACTTAAGCCCTGAATACTTTTGTTACCACGCAATAATACTTTTGTAGAACCACCGGCACCAGAAGTGTTTCTTGTAATCTGCAAACCTGAAAGTTTACCGGAAAGACCGTTCATAAAGTTTGCATCTTTCACCCTTAGAAGTTCTTCGCTTGAAACAGCTTGTGTTGCATAAGTCAATGTCTTTTCTTCACGTTTTATACCCAATGCAGTAACAATAACTTCTTCCACCTGAAGTGCGTCAGGGGATAAGGTTATATCCAGTTTGTTTTCGCCGGCATAAACCATTTCAACCGTTTCCATACCAACAAAGCTGTAGACAATTGTTTCCCCAGGTTTAACATTAATTTGGTATGTACCATTCATGTCGGTTGTTGTACCTCTGGATGTTCCTTTGATGAACACAGTTACACCCGGAAGGGTCATTCCATTTTCATCTTTAATGACACCTTTCAATTCCTGAGGTTCCTGCATAAAGGTTGAAGGACTCTCTGATTTTCCGATAACAATATACCTGTCGACAAACTGATAATTCATGCCAGTTCCATCGAATAATTCTTCTAATACTTCTTCGATGGGGGCTTTTTCGAGATTGATACTTATTTCCCGGGTCGTATTAATTTCATCGTTTTTGAATAAAAAATAGAAATCACTTTGACGTTCGATTTCTTCAAAAACATCAGACAATGTCTGATTAGTCAATCTTAAGTTTAATTTCGTTGACTGTGAGTAGCTTGCGGCATTAACCGATAAAAAGCTGATAGTCAAAATAAAGAAGGTCAATTTCATAATTTTGAACCATTTAGTCCACAGATACGACGATCTATGGAGATTTCGATTTTTTTCCATAAGTTTGAATGTTATTTATTAATAATTGCCATTTTGGCATTTTATATGAGCGGCAAAATGTTACCAGCATTATTGTCGCTTGTTTTTTTCATAGGCTGCTTATTTAATTTTTATCAAATATTCTTATTTCATTTTTGTTGTCCTGACTAATCTTCATTTCGTAGTCAATTGGGACAATTATTTTAATTGCCTGCAGAATTTGCTCAATCGGTTTGTACTTTAGAAAAGTACCTGTAAACCTTATGTTTTCAAGTTGTTTGTTTTCAAAATGAATTTTAACATTATAACTGCGTTCAAGTTTTTTTGCGATTTCGGCAAGTGGCACATCAAAGAATGCCAGCTTCCCATCAATCCATGAGGAATAATAAGATGTCTCAACCTCTTTTATTCGAATTACTTTCTCCTCAATCAGTGCCATTTCTCCCGGGGAAATTTCTGTTAAAAATTTTCCATTGGCTTTGTTTAACTCAACTTTTCCTTCAATTAATGTTAAACTATTCGATTCATCTTCTTCATAAGCAGAAAGATTAAAGGAAGTACCTAATACTTTTACCTGAAGCTTTTTGGTATCAACAAGAAATGGTCGCTTTTTGTCTTTGGCAACTTTGAAAAAGGCTTCACCTTCAAGAAAAACTTCTCTTTTTCCGCTAAATTGAGTTGGGTATTTTAAACTGGTTCCTGAGTTTAGCCATACTTCAGTTCCATCCTGAAGTGTTAATTTTGATGTTTGTCCGTAGGGCACTTCAACTTTTGCAAATTGATCAGTTCCTGTTTGCAATAATTCAATGTTTGTGAATAAAGTTCCAATCAAAAACGAGATTGCAATTATTGCAGCATATTTTACGAATGACACTGGTTTTAATGTGCGTGGCATTTTTTCTATTACTGATAGCCAGGCTGTTTTAGTATTGGAAAACTGCGAAACGATTGAAGCTTCTTTATTCAGGTTAGATAGTTTTTTAGTGAATTTAAATTCCTCACTTTTTGGGGGTGGAATGACTTTATTTTCACCATCGTGAAAAAAGTCAGAGGCTTTATCCCATAAATTCATATTTTCATTCTCTGGTGTCATTCATAAGTATGTACCAAAAAAATGAAAAAGGGTGATTCAGGGTTAAATTATTTTTCGTCTTTTTCTTTTGAAGAAATAAATCAGGTTCAGAATCTTCTTAGATAACTCAACTTTAAGACTTTTATAAGACTGAACAATGTGGGTTTTTACAGTATTTACAGATACTTCCAACTCGTTTGCAATTTCTTTGTAACTAAATTGTTCGTAGTAAGCCAGCTTAAAAACCCTTCTGCGTTGAGGTGGTAATTTTTCAATAGCATTGCTAATGGCAACAGCCAAAGCTTCATTTGAATAGTTTTCTTCTTCGGTAATTTCCAGAGCGTCCTTCATGTTTTTATCCTCAATCGAAATTACATTTTCCTTTTTTCTTTCAATGTACTTAGCAGCAGCTTTTTTTACAGCAGCAAGAAGATAGGATTTAAGGGAGGATTTTAATGCTATTTCCTTTCTTCTTTTCCAAATACTGGCAAAAACGTCTTGTGTAATATCTTCAGCACTACTAATATCTTTTGTATACCTGTAAGCGATCAAGCTTGCCAATTGATAATTGGTCTCAAAAAAAAGCTTGAAAGCTTTTAGGTCTTTTAGCGTATTGTTCTGATCAGTATCCCTCATTATTCTTTAAATCATAAAACCAATGTCGGTTTGCTATAAAAAATAGATGATCGAATTTTTTTGTTTGCTTCTTAGATTAACAAATCAAATAGGTTTAGTTGTTTAATAAAAGATAAACAAATTGTTTTAACTTTTTATGCAAAGCAAGAAATAATATTTCACATTGAAAAATGAAAAAGAATATAAAACGAGAACAGTATTCTTAATAAAAAACTTAGAAGCTGTCTAAATTTTATTTTTCAGAATGATTATGATGTATTTTTTGTTTAGACAAGGCGAATTTGACGCGAATAGCACCAGCTATTTAAGGAA
>JANQII010000257.1 GCA_028282195.1 Prolixibacteraceae bacterium | reverse complement strand
AATATTTTCCCAGGTCATGCATGTGCTCTTTGTTTACATGCTGCATATATCCTTGATTCTTTAAAAAGATCAACAAAAGAATGATCATTGCAATGGTACTAACTAAAAGTCCTGAAAATATATACCAACCATAAAGGGTACTGAACCAGTGGGCATCAATAGACATGAGCCAATCCCATGCAGAAGTAGAACTGGATATTGCAAAAAATACTAAAAACAAAGCCCCCAGTATCCTTTGTCTTTTAAAATATTTGTTATCAGGATTGGTGTCCATAGTTATGGAAGCTTTCCTAAGATAATAGGCAAGCAATGTCCAGACAACAAAGTAAACAGCAAAACGAATATAGAAAAATGGAATATTCAAATAAGCAGTTTTTCCTAATAGTATTTTATCATCCCCCGGATGAGTCCAATGATACAGATGGTGTATACCAAATAAAAAGGTCAAAAGCATTAGGATCCCTGCAAAAGGTATAAACTTGCTCATTGCTTCAGGTACTCTTTGAATACTGGTGTGCCAGCCCGATTCACTCAAGAGATGTACTGAAACAAAAAATGCACCACCCAATGAAAGGGCAACGAAATAATAATTATTGAGCAACAGGTTAGCCCAAAACCTGTGATGGTCTATGTTGTGGTTAAAGAGTCCAAAGAGCAATGCAATTATGCCAACAGCAACCATGCTTAATAAAACAATTTTAATTTTCTGGCTAAAAACAAATCTTTTGTCCATGATATATAAAATGTCTTTTTCTATTCTTTTACTTCAATGATGGTAGCCCCGGCAGCTTCCATTTGTTTTTTTACTTCTCCACTTTTGTTTTCATCAAATCCTGCCACAACCACAAAACGGTCATCTGTAATTTTTAGGTCATAAATTTTATTTTCTGCCCCCAGGCCAAGTTTTGACCTGAACAAAAAAGCAAAAACCATAAAAAAAGCAGCAAATAAAACAGTACATTCAAATGTAACAGGGATGAAAGAAGGGATGGCAAAGAATGGTTTCCCTCCAATGGCCATTTGGTAACCTTCTGTAAATACCCATTTTTGGAAGAAAAAACCAGTTAAAGCCCCAATTGCACCTCCAATAAAACCTACTCTGGGCAACCATGATCTTCTTATACCAAGAGCTTTATCCAGGCCATGCACAGGAAATGGTGTAAATGCATCCAATACATTTACATTGTTCTCCTTTAGTTTTTTGATCCCAATTAGAAGATCTTCTTCATCTTCATAGAAAGCTGAAATGTATTTTGTTATTTTTTTCATTTTTCTATCTTTTTTTCTCCTGAACTTTTAAGAACACTTTTAATTTCAGAAATTGCTATCACAGGGAATACCCGGATAAACAACAGAAACAGGGTAAAAAATAGTCCTAATGTGAATACATATAATCCAACTTCAACCAAGCTGGCTTTGTACATGGTCCAACTGGAAGGCAGGTAGTCCCTGTGTAATGAAGTAACAACAATTACAAATCGTTCAAACCACATTCCTATATTCACAAAAATGGAAATGATGAAAGTTGCTGCCAGGTTCCTTCTGATTTTTCTGAACCAGAATAGCTGGGGTGTGATCACATTACATGTCATCATAATGGCATATGCCCACCAATATGGACCTGTTGCCCTGTTCAGGAAAGCATATTGTTCATATTCTACCCCTGAATACCAGGCAACAAAGAGTTCGGTAAGGTAGGCAACACCAACTATAGAGCCTGTTGCAATGATAATTTTGTTCATAGACTCTACATGCCCAATGGTAATAAAATCTTCCAGGTTCATTGCTTTCCTGGCAATTATCATCAGGGTAAGTACCATTGCAAAGCCAGAGAATATAGCTCCTGAAACAAAATAGGGTGGGAAAATAGTGGTATGCCATCCCGGAATTACAGATGTGGCAAAATCCATACTAACTATACTATGCACTGAAAGTACCAATGGAGCTGCAAGCCCGGCTAAAATAAGGCTTAATGATTCATGCCTTGCCCAATGCCTTGCTGACCCTACCCAGCCCATTGCAAGTAAACTGTATATTTTCTTCTTGATTTTTTTAGTTGCCCTGTCCCTAATCGTTCCAATATCAGGTATCAAACCAACATACCAAAATAAAAGGGAAACTAAGAAGTAGGTAGTAATTGCAAATACATCCCATAATAATGGGGAATTAAAGTTGACCCAAACCCCTCTGGTATTTGGATATGGAAAAATAAAGAAACCAAGCAGAAGCCTTCCCATGTGAATAAGTGGGAAAAAGCCAGCACACATAACAGCCATGAGGGTCATTGCTTCAGCTGACCTATTGATACTAGTTCTCCATTTTTGCCTGAAAAGTAAAAGAATGGCTGAAATAAAAGTACCTGCATGGCCAATTCCAACCCACCAAACAAAGTTGGTAATTCCCCAACCCCATCCAACTGTTTTGTTTAAGCCCCAGGTTCCAATCCCAAACCATATTGTCATGAAAATAGCTACTGAACCTAGTAAAATGGCTATAGTGGAAATTCCAATTCCCAAATACCAATACTTTCCTGGCTTCCCTGCCATAGGGGCAGTAATTTCCTCTGTAATTTTAGAGTAATTCTTGTCCCCTTTAATTAGTGGTTCACGTTGTGGTGAAACGTACATTCTCAGTTGATTTTATTAGTTCTTATTGTATAATTTAAGCTTCAGTGTTCCTTACTTTTGTGAGGTAACCTACTGATGGCAATGTATGCAGTTCTTCCAACAGATGATAGTTCCTTTCATCTTTGAAGAACTTTGAAATTTTACTGTTTTCATCATTTAAGTCACCAAAAACAATGGCATCAGCAGGGCATCCCTGAACACAGGCAGGTTTAATTTCCCCATCAGCCAGTGGCCTGTTTTCTAATTTGGCATCCAGCTTTTTCTCCTGTATCCTTTGAATACACAAGGAGCATTTTTCAATCACTCCTTTTGCCCTAACAACCACATCGGGATTGAGTACCATTCTTTTCAGGTCAACAGTCATTCCTGCCGGATCATATTCATTATTGCTGATTGCATCTGCATTATTATAATCAAGGAAGTTGAACCTCCTTACTTTATATGGACAGTTATTGTTGCAATACCTTGTTCCAATGCATCTGTTATAAGCCATTTGGTTTATTCCTTCAGTGCTGTTTGTGGTTGCACCCACAGGACAAACATTTTCACAAGGGGCATTATCACAATGCTGACACATTACCGGCTGCCTGACCACTTCAGGGTTCTTAGCATCACCCGAATAATACCTGTCAATCCTTATCCAATGCATTTCCCGTGCAAGCTTCACCTGTTCTTTCCCAACAATTGGAATATTGTTTTCAGCATTACATGCCACAACACAAGCATTGCAACCAGTACATGAGTTCAGATCAACAGCCATTCCCCAGTGGTGTCCTTTAAATTCCCTTTCTTTATATAAGGTTGTTTTGTGATGTTCAATTTTTTCATGCAGCTCATTTCCTGAAGCAGGATCTTCCAAATATTTGGCAAGTGAGGTTTCTCTAATTATAGGCCTTCCCTCCATAGAATGGTGGGATTGGGTTTTTGCAAATTCATGCTCTCCTTCAAGTTTTTCAAATTTAACCCCTGCTTTGGAATACTGTCTGGTTTCATTACTATAACTTACCAAAGGATAAGCATTTCCACCAACCCCATTAGCCACAGTACCTGCATTTTCACGTCCGTAACCCAAAGCAACGGAGATTGTCTTGTATTCCTGTCCTGGTTGAATCAATACAGGAAGAGTAAGTTTATCTTCAATCTTAATTATATCACCTTCTTCCAATTCAAGTTCCTCTGCCAGTTGCAAAGAAATGTTGGCATAATTGTCCCAGGTTACTTTTGAAACAGGATCAGGAAGTTCTTGCAGCCAAGGGTTATTGGCTTGTTTTCCATCTCCAATAGCTACACTTTCGTACAATTCCAATTCATACTCCTCACTTTTTACACCTTTAACCCCGGCAGCCAAAACATTTGCATTGTAATTAAGCTGGGTCTCATTTGTTAAAGGTTTCTCATATACTCCATCATGGACACATTTATTCCAGAAATCATAAAAACTGCCCGAAAAACCTGCATTTGGATAAATATTGGTTTCCCATTGTTTTTTTATGAATTCCACATATTCTGTTTCCAACCCAGCCCACTTCAACAGGCTTTCCTGGGCAGCCCTAGTATCAAAAATGGGGCTAATAGATGGTTGTGCCAGGCTGTAAAATCCTTTTTTGATTTCATTGTCATTCCATGATTCCAGGATGTAATGATCCGGACACAGGTAAGAGCATTCTTCAGCTGTTTCATCTTTTAAATTAGGAATGGAAATGGAAAGTTCAGTTTTCTTAATACCAGCCTGAAATTTTTCTTTATCCTGATAATCATATAGTGGGTTCACCCCATACAGAATAATACCTGAAACTTCACCATTGTTTAGTTGTTCAGTAAGTTCTGCAATTTCAGAATCATTCCCTTTTTTTATTTGAAGTGGGGAATTAATATCAATGGTAGAACCATAATTTTCCAACAAATAATTTATTCCATTTACAATTACCTGGGTTTCCACATCATTTGAACCACACACAAGCAATGAATTTCCTTTGCTTAAAAGTAACCTTTTTGCCAGGCTGGAAACGTCAACAGGTGATTGTCCTACATTTATAACATCAGCCCCACTTTCTTTGGCAATTTCATTATAGAGGTTTGCAAGCACCAATTTTTGTTGTGAGTTTTTTATAACAACCCTTTTATCAGCATTGCTACCTGTAAGGGACATACCTGCTTCAAAATGGACATGGTATGACATATCCTTTATGCCATTTTCAAGTTTTCTTCCTTTGGAATATTGTTTTGTAAATTCCACCGGCATTAACCATGTTCCAAGAAAATCTGCCCCAAAACCAACAATCACCTTGGCTTTGTCAAAATGATAGGAAGGGATTGCATCTTTTCCAAAAACCTTTTGGTTGGCAGCAGTTATCCCATTGGCAGAAATGGCATCATATTGAATGTGTTTTGTATTTGGATATGCTTTTTTAAACTCCTCAATCACAGCTAAAGTTGACGGGCTTATTATTGTTTGGCTAACAAGTGCTACTGCCCCATTGTTTTCTTTAATGCTATTGAGTTTTTCAATAATCTCTTTGTCTGCTTCATCCCACGAGGATTTTTCCCCATATCTTATTGGATTCCTGTGTCTTCCTGTGTCATACAAACTTAACACAGAAGCTTGTATCCTTGCACTTGTTCCACCTTTAGAAATTGAAGAAAGTTCATTGCCTTCAATTTTAATCGGCCTCCCATCCCTCACTTTTACCAGGATGCTTCCGTAGTCATTTCCATCATAAAATGTGGAAGCATAATAGTTTGCTTTTCCAGGGGTTATGGAATCTGGTTTTATAAGAAATGGAATTGCTTTTTGAACGGGTTGTTCACAACTGCTTACAACAGCTGCAGATGCAATTGCAAAACCAAATAGTTTCAGGAAATCCCTTCTGGTGGAAGGAGAAGTTGTCACCGGTTCGTTATGTCGCCCCTTTGCTTTTTCTGATAACAATAAAGAACCATTTTTTCCCTTAAAATCTTCTATGCTCTTGTAGTATTTTTTCTCCATGAAATCCGCGGATTTACAATATTAATAATGACATTTCATACAATCAGTACCTCCAAGTTGCTCCACTGTAACAGAATCTATTTTTCCAGTGGCTATTTGCTCATGGAATTCTTTGTATGATGAATAATATTTATTTTCAATAAACTGAACCTTGTGGGTCCTGTGACAGTCTAAGCACCATCCCATTGATAAATCAGAGTGCTGCCTTAAAACATCCATTTCTTCCACTGGTCCATGACATTCTTTACAATCAAGTTTGCCTGCACCAACATGCTGTGCATGGCTAAAGAATACATGGTCTGGCAGGTTATGCACCCTCACCCATTCAATGGGGATATTATTATCAAAGGCATAATGAATTTTATCAATTTCAAACTTCCCGGAATTTGTACCTTCCCTTACAATTAAGTGGCAATTCATGCAAGTGTTTACAGAAGGGATTCCTGCAGACTTACTATATTCCGCTGTGTTGTGGCAATAAAAACAATCAGTTTGGTTTAATCCTGCATGCACTTTATGAGAAAATTTAATTGGTTGCAAAGGAGCATATGCCTCCTGCCTTCCCAGTGCAACTGCTTCAGTGTATAAAATGTTGGTCAACCAACCAAAAGAACCCAACAAAATGACCACTGTAATGATTCTTGGTTTGATCTTTTTAACAAAGATTAATTCGATCAAAGCCCAGAATACGATCAGGATTAAAAGAATTAAACCCACAAGCCACATCACTTCCATATTTTCTTGTGGATAGCCAGTTTGTACCATTTCATCCAGATAACTTTTTACATGGGCAAGGTCTTCTCTTTCAATTTCAAAGCCCTGATGCACTTCACTCATTTTTTTGCCCGATGGACTCATTACAACCTGCTCAAAAGATGCAAAATCCCTTGAAGCATATTTTATGGCAATTTCCATCGCTGATGGGTTCCAGTTCAAGGAATCAGATGCTTTCAAGTTATGACATGAAATACATGATTCATGCTTAATATCAAACGGAAGCAGCCCTTTAAAAAAGCGTTCACCTCTTCTTAAATCAGCACGTGAAACACCATGATCTGATCCAGATGGATCAGCACCAGGTGACTGTAAATTACATATAAAAAAGAAGGTAAATAAAAAGACTAATGATACAACCCTGCGAGCAGGTAAGAAAGGCAAGTCAAGTTTCATTCTAAAAGCGTTTGTAAGTTTTTTTGACCCAGTTTTTCACAACTCACCAGAAATAACAATCTTTTGAGTTGAAGGTTTTCACTCACAAGATAAAAAATATTAAAAGAAAAGCTTCAGAATATTATAATGAAAAAAGAAGTTGCACAACACACGCTTAAGTTATTGAATTTTAAACAAATCAATTAACAGACATTCAGGGAAATATAAATGATAATTATTCAAGAAAAATTAAAATAGAAAAAATCTATTGGCTACTCCAGATTTTCAGTAAGCTTTCTCACAATCTTGAGATTATCCAGAAACTCTTTTGCCACTACCCTTACAATAGTATAAGAAGGAATTGCCAGGATCATTCCAAGTATACCTGCTAAGCTTCCAGCTGCCATAATCACCAGGAAAATTTCTATTGGATGTGCTTTTACACTACTCGAATAAATTAGTGGCTGAAAAAGAATATTGTCGATTACTTGCACAATTACAAAAACCAAAAGCATAAAACCTAAAACAGGCAATGTATAACTCATAAAATCGGCATTGATGTTTATAGCGATTCCAATTAAAATGCCAACCGTTGCCCCCATCCACGGGCCAAGGTAAGGGATAACATTAAACAAGCCGCAAAACAAACCTATAACTACTGCATGATTAAACCCAATACCGACAATAGTAAGCCCGAGGCAAACCAATGCCCCGACCATGGTCACTTCAAACATTAAGCCGATAAAATATCTTCGAAGCAAATAGTAAATGGAATGCAAAATCTTAGCAACTTTTTCCTCGTAATCAGATGGAACTAACAGCAGGATTCCTTCTTTAAACATATTTTCTTCTTTCAGAAAAAAGAAAGTGATAAATGAAACAGCAAAAAAAGCAATAAACAGCTCTCCTACTGTTCCTGCGATAAACCCAAACACATCTGAAAGTTTTGATACATCTACAATTTCAGACAATTGCTCTTTCCACATGTTACTAAAATTATTTCCCTCTGCCGGCATTTCCCGCCCCATAATTGCCATCAAATCCTGAATAGGTTTTTCAACAACTTCAAGTATCGTTTCAAAATCGATTGTTGAAAGCTGCTCAAATTCATTAAAAAGAAGAGGTATTAAAAACCTGAACGAACCAATAAAGAAAATCCAGAACAGGATTAAAGTTACAAATGCTGAAAAAGTAACCGAAATAGAAAACTTCCAGATTTTAAGACCAGAAAGAAACCTAACGACCGGCCTGCCAATGAGTGACAACACTGCAGAAATAAGGATATAAGTTACTATAGCACTAAAATACCAAAGCAAAAATAAAATAAGCAGTGCACCAATTACCAATAAAATGTTTTTGGTTCTTCCCTGAACTTGTATCATAATAGATGTTTTTTACAAATATATTGGATTAATCTGAACATTATCTTCATGGTCTTTGATTTAATTTCATTACTAATCAGCTATTGTTTTATACAATAAATTTAATCGGAACAAGCCAATAGTAACCTTTTGCTCAAAAAGAACCATTGTTTTATAAACGCACATTTCATAATTTCCTTACAGAAAGAAGTTTTCAAGATATATTATTGAGAAACAAATAAAAAGCCCCAAATAAAAAAATACTGAAAATCAGTAACAAAAAACACCTGGCAGGTACTTGACAAATGTAACAATATCTTTAATTAGCGCTAGTTTCATCAATTTCAATGATCAAAATAAATACTTTATATTTCATTTTTGTTAAATTTGTCATTATACAACCTTCCTTGAATGAAAAAAGAAAAATTAAAAGCACTCGTAGTTGAAGATGAAAAACCTGACAGGGATTTGCTGAATTATTTATTGAAAAGCAATCCTGGAATTAAGGAAGTTCACGAGGCTGAAAATGTAGAGGACGGCCTGTTCAAGTTTATTGATCTTAATCCCGATGTAGTTTTTTTAGATATAATGATGCCTGGTAAAACCGGCTTTGATTTCATTGAATTGATTAAAAAGCGAAACCTGGAAACCAACATTGTTATAATTAGCGCATATCCTGATGCTGCGGTTAAAGCAATCAGGAATCAAGTATATGATTTCTTACTAAAACCAATTGATGAAAAAGTACTTAACAGGTTAGTTGATAAATACAGGGTACAAAAGAATATCAATATTAGCGAAAAGCTGGATAGAGTACTTGAAAACATTGACCACCCGCTGAAGCTAAAAATATCATCAAAAAACAGTCATATATTAATTGAAC
This sequence comes from Prolixibacteraceae bacterium, assembly GCA_028282195.1. Taxonomy (GTDB): domain Bacteria; phylum Bacteroidota; class Bacteroidia; order Bacteroidales; family Prolixibacteraceae; genus Sunxiuqinia. The sequence continues at coordinate 8,016 of JANQII010000257.1, read as the reverse complement.
CACAAGATATCATTTATTGCACAGCTGAGGGGCCTTATACCGACATACACCTGTCTAATGGCAACGTTGAACTTGCAAACGTCAATCTGGCAAAAATTGAAAAGCTGTTAACCGATTATCGCTTTTTTAGAATTGGACGCTCTGCACTTATCAATTTAAATAAGCTGTGGAAAGTAAGCAGAAATGATAATACATGCACGTTACAGGTAAATAAGAAGGAAATTAAGTTGAAAGGATCTACCAAGCAAATTAAAATTCTTTGCGAAATGAAAATATAGGGAATACAGGGACTAAAAAATGATCGATGAAAAAATTACAGCAATTATTGTAGATGATGAAGAGGAAGCTATATCATTACTGGAAATTTACCTGCAACCTTTTCACGAAATCGAAATAATCTACAAAACCTCGAGCCCTCAAAAAGGGATCAGGTACATAAAGAAAAAAGAACCAAATCTTGTTTTTCTGGACATTGACATGCCCGAAATTGATGGAATTGAAGTGGCAACAATGATTAAAGAAGAAAAACTAAATACAGAAGTAGTTTTCACAACAGCATATTCTGAGTATGCATTCCAGGCTTTAAAAGTAAAACCACTTGACTACCTTATTAAACCATTTGGTCCTGAAGAATTAATCTCTGTAATAAACCGCCTTAAGACCAACAAAAAAAGAAAAGAGCTGGAACGAAGGATGGATATTTTTGTGAAGAATAATAAATCCAATCCGAAAATAAAATTCCCAACCCGTTTTGGAATCATCCTGATTAACCCGGATGATATCATGCTAATGAGGATTGAAAACAATAACACCCTTATTTACACTACTGACGGGAATTCAGAAATAATTACCATGAGTGCTTTAAAAATTGTTGCCACAATTGACTCTCCAAGTTTTGTAAAAATAAGTCGATCTGCCTATATAAACCTTCAATATTTAAGAAGAATTGAACGCAAAAACAAAACCTGTGTGATTCAGTATAAAGACATCAGTTTTGAAGAGCCACTGAACCGCACAGGCTTGTCATTTTTTGAGAAACTTGATTGTTTCCCTATCAATTAATTATTTTTTCAGAAGAGCATAATCAAGAAGTTCGTCAATTGTTCGTACAAACTTAAACTTAAGTCCTTTTAAGTAAACGTCCTTGATTTCCTCAAGATCTTTTTTATTGTTTTCTGAAAGAAGTATTTCTTTAATTCCTGCGCGTTTTGCAGCAAGGATTTTTTCTTTTATCCCACCAACCGGAAGCACTTTCCCACGAAGTGTAATCTCGCCAGTCATCGCAATATTCTTGCGTACTTTCCTCCCGGTTAAAACTGAAGCTAAAGAAGTTACCATGGTAACCCCAGCGGACGGGCCATCCTTTGGGATTGCTCCCTCAGGAACGTGTACATGGAAATTACTTTTATCAAAAATTTTTGAATCAAGGTTCAACTCTTTTGCATAAGATTTTAAATACTCCAGGGCCAACATCGCGGATTCTTTCATTACATCACCCAGATTACCTGTTAATGTAAGTTTTCCATTTCCATTATTAATGCTTGACTCTACAAAAAGGATTTCACCACCGTGGGCAGTCCAGGCCAAACCGGTAACTACCCCGGGAATATCATTTCCCTGGTAAGATTCACGATTGTATTCTATTACTCCCAAATATTCACGAATATCAGGTTTGCCAAGCTTTTTATTGAAATCTTCTTCGAATGCAATTTTTTTAGCAATACGACGAACTACTTTTGCAAGCTTTTTATCCAATTCACGAACACCTGATTCCCGCGTGTAATGTTCAACAATGTGCTCAATAACTTCCTTTGGAAAAGTAACCTGATTCTTATCGACACCATGAACATCCAGTTGCTTTGGAATAAGATGACGTTTTGCAATCTCAACTTTTTCCTCAACAATGTAGCCATTCACATTAATCAGCTCCAAACGATCCCGAAGAGGAGGTGCAATGGTATTCAATGTATTTGCAGTAGCTACAAACATAACCTTCGAAAGGTCATAGTCAACTTCTACATAATTGTCGTGGAACTCACTGTTCTGTTCCGGGTCAAGAACTTCCAAAAGTGCTGACGCAGGGTCGCCATGGAAATCTTTTGAAACCTTATCAATTTCATCTAAAATGAATACAGGATTAGACGACTTTGCCTTTTTTATATTCTGAAGAATGCGGCCCGGCATTGCACCGATGTAGGTTTTCCTGTGCCCGCGAATCTCTGCTTCATCGTGCAAGCCACCTAAGCTCATTCTTATATATTTCCTGTCCAATGCACGCGCTATGGATTTTCCCAATGAAGTTTTACCAACCCCCGGAGGACCATATAAACAAAGGATTGGTGATTTCATATCTTTCTTCAACTTAAGAACAGCCAGATGCTCAAGGATGCGTTCTTTCACTTTTTCAAGTCCGTAATGATCTTCATCCAACACCTGCTCAGCATGTTTTAAATCGAAGTTGTCAGTGGTATATTCATTCCATGGAAGATCAAGTAAAGTCTGGCAATAGGTAAATTGAACAGAATATTCCCCTGCAGCAGGATTTAAGCGATGAAGTTTATTTACCTCACGATCAAAGAACCTGGAAACTTCCTCATCCCACTTTTTTTCTTTTGCTTTCTCTTTTAGGTCAGTAATTTCCTGTTCAATCGGGTTTCCGCCAAGCTCATCCTGTATCGTCTTAATCTGCTGATTTAATAAAAACTCTTTTTGCTGTTTATCAAGATCCGTTTTTACTTTAGACTGAATATCCCGTTTCAACTCCAGCATCTGAACCTCTTTCACCAAAAATGAAATAGCCTGAATCCCTCTTTCCCTGATATCACTTACTTCAAGCAGGCTTTGTTTTTCTTCGACCTCTAAATCGGTATTTGAACAAATAAAGTTGATAAGGAAAGTTGAATTTTCAATATTCTTAACAGCAAATGTAGCTTCTGGTGGTACATTCGAAGAATACTGGGCAATCTTAATTGACAAGTCTTTTAACGAACCAACAATCGCATTAAACTCAGCTGTTTCTTTTTGTGGGATTTCTTCATCAAGCAATGAAACCTGAGCTTTAAAATAGGGATTTTCCTGAACATACCCCTGTACTTTAAACCTACGTTTTCCCTGTATAATAACTGAGGTAGACCCATCGGGCATTTCCAGGATTTTCAAAACCTGAGCAACTGTTCCTACCTGAAACACATCTGTAATCGACGGATCATCTAATTGTGCGTCTTTTTGTGTAACTGTTCCAAGCAATTTATCTCCCTGGAAAGCCTCCCTAACCAGTTCAAGTGATTTTCTTCTTCCTACTGAAATTGGAATAACAACACCAGGGAACAGCACCGTATTCCTTAATGGTAATATTGGCAGTATTTCCGGAGCCTCAAAATTTCGAAGCTCATCTTCATCACCATCAGCAATTATTGGAATTAATTCAGCTTCCTCATCTGTTATGCCTGTGAATATTAGGTCTTTCATGAGTTTATCCTTGTTCTCTCCCATAGTTCTTTCTTACTTTTCTTGTATGACAAACTGACCGTTTGTGCTATTTTCTTAAACAGCTACTTAGTTAGTCAATAGCTGTGCCAAATAATGATATATTAAAATTTTCTGTAACCGGATGTCAATTCAAAGACATTTTGCAGGATTTGGCGATCCGTTTCTGTGAGTTCTTCAGCTCGCCGCGACATTGCTTTTTCTGCACTATTGAATACTGATCTTAACAGGTGAACTTTATATCCTGAAGTTCCTCCATCGGCAAATGATGGCACAAACTGCCGTGGAAATCCAGCTCCATGGATATTACAGGCTATGCCAACAACAGTTCCCGTATTAAACATGGTACTAATCCCAGTTTTTGAGTGATCGCCCATAATTAAACCACTGAATTGCAATCCGGTTTTTGCAAATCTATTTTCAGCATACGACCAAACCCTTACTTTATCATAGGTATTTTTGAGATTGGAAACATTTGTTCCAGCACCCAAATTGCACCATTCCCCAATTACAGAATGACCAAGGAATCCATCGTGTCCTTTATTTGAGTAGCCTTGAATAACGGATTGAGCAATTTCCCCACCTACTTTAGAATACGGGCCAATAGTGGTCGCTCCGTATATTTTACCCCCCATGTTTACCTGAGCATGATCGCATAAAGCAAACGAACCGCGTATTAATGAACCTTCCTGAATCGTTGCTCCTTTGCCAATATAGACCGGCCCTGTTTCAGCATTAATAACAGAACATTCAATTTTTACACCTTCTTCTACAAAAATATTTTTGCCCCCAAGTAGTTGATTCGTTTTACTAATTGGCTGGGATGTTCTTCCTTTTGTAATTAATTCAAAATCATTCTTCAGCTGCTGCTCATTCTGCTCATGAATACCCCAGGTATTTAAAATCAAGCTTACCGAATTTCTATATTCCTTCCATCCAATTTTTGTTTCATTTTGGTTCAACCAACTTTCGGCAGCAGATCCTGAAAGGCAAACAGCAATAACATTCCCATTTTTCTGAATACCTTCACCCTCTTTTAATTTCAATATATCTTCAGCCAATTCGTCAGTAGCACAAACCGAAGAATTAATTAACAGGTTGTGGTTTTCAATATTCAACGGGTACTTGTTTTTCAAATACTCGCTGGTTTGCCATGAATATTTACCATCAATCCTTTTTTGCCACTTCTCTCTAAGTAAAAGGATCCCGACCCTTAACTCAGAAATTGGTTTTGTAAAGCTTAATGGCCAAAGATTCCTGGTAAACGTACCGTCAAACAGAATGATATTCATGCTAACAAAATTGATGAATTAATGAAGAAAAAAAAAGCTCCGCAAAACGGAGCTTTCAATATAGTGTAGAGAATAAATTATTTCTTCTTGTTATCCATGTGTTTTTTGTAACGGTTCATGAACTTATCTACACGTCCGGCGGTATCAACAAGTTTCATTTTACCAGTATAAAATGGATGTGAGCTGCTTGAAATCTCAACTTTCATCAATGGATATTCAACGCCATCAATAGTTTCTGTTTCTTTAGTATTTACAGTTGACTTAGTCAAATAAACTTGCCCGTTAGACATGTCTTTGAATGCTACTAAGCGATAATTATCTGGATGTATTCCTTTTTTCATTGCTGATCTCTTTTTCAACATTATTTTAATCGGGTTGCAAAGATAAGGACAGTTTCCTAATTTCCAAAGATTTTTATTTTTTTATTGCTCTTTTTCTTCTCCAATTATTGCAGCCCTTTCAAATGGCTTATTCCGATCAAAAAGATAACGCAAAGTATGGTGTGTCTTAACGTGCTTACCCCCCACTGATTCATACAACGAAATTATTTTCGGATTAAAATCCCCTGCCCAGGATAATTCAACTTCAGTATATTGAGGTTTCTTTTTCATTAATTTATCCTGACACCAAAAAATTGCCGATTCAATACCAGATTTCTGAAACTTCGGAATAACACCCATGATCAGTATCCTAGTCCTGGTCATCACCTTCTTCTTTTTATAATAAAGAAACTTCATCATGTTAATGAAATTCAACTTACCATCTAACTTATGAAGAATCTGGTTGATGTCCGGAATCATTACAAACAAAGCAATTGGCTCTTCCTCGTGATAAGCAAACCATATCATTTCAGGGTCAAGAACCGCTTTTGAATCTTTTAAGAAGTCCCTCAAATCCTGTGGGTCAAGAGGTTTGAAGTGCTCATGGAAACGCCATGCTTCATCGTATATATAACAAAAGTCTTTTATAAATTTCTCAGTTTCATTGTAATTAAAATGCTTAAAACTATACCCCGGCTTTTGTGCTACCCAACCCGCAATTTTCCAAAAGCGTTCCGGGAAAGGCACTGAGTAATCCAGGTGATAACTGAACTGTTTAAAGTAAAGTTGAAAGCCATAATTCCCGAATAACTTCTGATAATATGGAGGGTTATATGGCATACCATACCCTTGTGGTAAAAAACCATCAACCAGCAAGCCCCAGTTCATATAGTTTTCACCGAAATTAACGGGGCCGTCCATGGCTTCCATTCCACGTTCGGCCAGCCAGTCTCGCGCAGTATCAAACAATTTATTCGCGCAATCCTGGTCATCAACACATTCAAAATAACCACAGCCAGCCGTTGGTTGCTCAAACGTTTTTGCTTTGCTGTAATTTACAAAAGCTGCAATTCTTCCCACACAATCACCCTCGTCATTTACTAATACCCACCGAATAGCCTCACCATCTTTAAAAGATGGGTTCTTTCCCGGATTAAATAATTTTTCAATTTGGCCAATAATTGGAGCAGCCCAATTTTCATCATCCTTATAAATAAGATGGGCTATTTTATGAAATAGTTTCCTGGTTTTCTTATTGTTTACCTCTAGTAGTTGCATGCTTGTTTATTTAGGCTTCAATTTACGACATTTTAAACTATCGATAGATGAAATTCATCAATCGTCAATTATAGGACAACGCTTAAATTCTTTCTCTCTATCAAAAAGATAGCGAAGTGTCAGATGTGTTTTTTTATGGGCAGCGCCAGTTGCTTTAAATATTGAAATCATCTTAGGATTAAAATCACCAACCCAGCTTAATTCCATCTCATTATACCAATGCTTCTTCAATAAAACCTGGCGAATTTGCCAGAAAATACCAGATTCAATTCCTGATTTTTGGAATTTAGGGACAACTCCCATTACAAGTACCCGGCATCGATTAATAATTCGTTTTTTCTTAAAATATAATAGTTTAAAGTACCGGATCAAGCTCATCTTCCCGTCCCGGAAATTTTTCAGTAATTGATTCAAATCAGGCATCATCATGAAAAAAGCAACAGGCTTATCATCATGATAAACAAACCAAATAAAATCCTCATCAAGCATTACTTTCGAGTCTTTAATCAGGCTCCGTAGCTCCTGTTTTTCGATTGGTTTATAATTATCGTGACTTTCCCATGCTTTTCTATGAATTGTTAGAAAATCTGAGATATACTTTTCCGATTTTTTAAAACTGAATTTTTCAAAACGATAGTTTGGCTTTTTTGCCATCCATGCTGCGATTTTCCAAAAACGCTCAGGCAAATCGGGGCTGGTAATATCCAAATGGTAGCTGTATTGTTCGTAATAGGTTTTAAACCCATAAGCCTCCCACAATTTCTTGTAATATTCCGGATGATAATTCATTCCAAAACTTTGTTGCATAAAACCATCAGTAAGCAAGCCCCAGTTAAAGAAATTCTCACCAATATTAATAGGGCCATCCATTGCCTCAACGCTCAAACTACTCAGCCATTCTTTTGCCGTATCGAAAAGCAAATTAGCTACTTCCTGATCATTTATACTTTCAAAAAAGCAAACACCTCCGGTTGGTTGATCAAATTCATAGGAATAAGACTTTGTAAAAAACGCTCCGGTACGGCCAACACATTCGCCATCTTTTAAAATAACCCATCTTTTAACATTGCCGTTTTGCAACGCACTGTTTTTCTTAGGGTCAAGAACATTCTCGACCATCATACGCAATGGCGGAACCCAGTTTGAATCGCCTTTGTATATTTTATAAGGTAGTTCGTGAAACGAATTTATGGTTTGTTTATCTGAAACTTCGATTACCTGCATGAGAATTTTTCTTTTTGCATATGAAAAGTTGACCCCGAAAATAGTTGATTTGTCTATAAAATAAAAACTATGGCACGAAGGGTTCATAAAATTGCAATTGACCATCGGTCAAATCACCCAGGAAATTTATCATAATCCTCTAATCTTTACCCTTAAGAACTCAATATGAGATAATTACCCTTTGATTTTACATGGCCTGTAAAAAAATTTTCAACAAATTTCCTAACAGTTACTAAAATGATGATTTTTGAGACAGACATAACATTTTTCAATTTTTGATGTTCTCAAATAGTGCCTGAGCCACTGGATCCTTTCCTTTAACGTGAGTTTTGGGTTGATCTTAATAGTTTGCAAAATAATCATTGCCCCAAGTTACCCCTTAGCGCACTTTCCGATAAAAACTTTGCGCACTCTGC
>JANQII010000342.1 GCA_028282195.1 Prolixibacteraceae bacterium | reverse complement strand
TTTAACGCGGTCAAAAATCAAAAGAACGACACTTGGGCTGTCAGAGCAGGCGTGACGCGACACTAGGTTTTGTCCGGCTTTAGACGGGCTTACCCGGTGTTGGGATAAGTGAAAAGAAATCAGGCGGATTCAATGGGCTGTCCTGAGCATTGAACATTTCATCCGCCGCATAGAAAAAGTTTTTTCATAACCAATAATCAATCCTGGGCTATTAGGATCAAAATCCAGTATCGAACATTCAAAATCATGCTCTCCAAAAAATTAATCCACCGGAAATATCAAGTGATCCGATAAAACCAATTAAACAATTAAAACTGAAAACAAAAAAGAGGCTTAACAGCCTCTTTTTATGTCATATATAATTTCGGATTTAAATTTCAATCAGTTCATTTTTCAACGCATAAATAATGACTTCAACAATATTCTTGGAGCCTGTCTTTTCCATCAAACTTGCCCGGTGCTTTTCCACTGTTCTATCGGAGATGCACAACTCATCAGCGATAATTTTAATTGGCAAACCTTTGCAAGACAATTTCAAAACTTCCTGCTCCCTTCTCGAAAAAATATCAGTGGTGATATTCTTATCGATCTTTTTATCAGAACCCGGAGAAACCTTGAAAACTGTCTTCAGCTTATGGGCCAGATTTCCCGAAATTTCAATTTGTTCTTCAGCCAGAATATTCAATAGTTTTTCATACTCAGTTCTGTCCGATTGCTGATAAATCTCTTCAGGTGCCAATAAACCAATCAATAAAGTAAAACCTTTATTCTTTTGGCTTGTAGTAACATAGAGCTTATGTGTAGAATACTGACCATCTTCCAGCTTAATTTTGACTTGCTCGCCAAAGCTTTTCAAAAGCCCATTCATGCACTTTTGGATCTTACCCTGAACTTTTAGGTAAGACTCTTCATCAATCAAGTCTTTGAAATGAACCTTGGTAATATCACCCTGGTCAATACCTGTCATGATCGTAAAAGCCTTATTGGCTTCATAAACTGTCTCTCCATCAAAAAGAAAAATTCCATTGGGAGATAGTTCAACCAAAGCCTTATAATCATTTTTTCCAATGTTAACCAGCTTCTCATACTTCTCCATTCTAACATGGATAGACTTTAACAGTTCCTCATTGTTAAACGGCTTAACGATATAATCGTCAACACCTAATTCAAGTCCAAAACGGATATCCTGCAAATCAGATTTTCCAGTAATAAAAATAAAAGGAATACGATTGGTTATTGAGCTATCTTTTAGAATATTGAATACCTGATAGCCGTCAATTGGGCTCATTTTGATATCGCATAAAATGAGATCAGGACAATATTCGTAAGCTTTTTGAATACCTTCCGCCCCGGAATTAGCAACATCAACTTCAAATCCATTAGTAATAAGAACATTTCTCAATGTTCTACTTAATCGTGAGTCATCCTCAATTACTAAAATACGTTTACTTTCCATTTGTAGGAATAATAATTTTCACATTAGTACCTTCACCTATATTACTCTCAAGTTCTATTTTACCCCCCATGCAATCCAAAGATTTTTTGACAATCGACATCCCAAGCCCTGTCCCGGAGATCATTTTTACATTGTTCCCTCTAAAAAAAGGCTCAAAAACCAACTCTAATTCTTCGTTGTCAATTCCAATCCCTTTATCACTCACATCAATCATGATTTGATGATCATCTGAGAATACATTTACATCTACATTGTCAGATGAGAATTTTAATGCATTTGAGATTACATTATACATGATCCTTTTCAACAATTCTTTATCAACAAGAACAGTATCTTCCTGAAATTCAAAATTAAGTTTCAACCGCTCTTCATCAAACTCTGAAAATGCAAACTCTTTAACAAGGGTATTAAAATACTTTAGTAAATCGACTTCTTCAATTTCCTTTTTTAGTTCTCCTTTATTAGATACATTCAGAAAATAAATATCATCTAAAAAACGGGACATGGATTTAATAGCTTCCTCGCAAAGATCAAATGTTTCTTTACGGATGTCTTCATCTATTTCCCCTTTCCAGCTTTGCAATAGCTGCAAATTAGAACTAATAATAGAAAGCGGAGTTCTTAACTCATGAGAGATTGAACTAATGATTTGCTTGCTGCTTTCCTCATTAATCCCTTTCTTCAATCGAAGTTCATCATGATCACTACCATTCCTAATAGTTTCAACCATAAGACAAGTTTATCGCAAATTTTGAGTTTATCAAGTTACAACCTTAATCCTTCATACTAGCTGACATTTTTTAAAAAAATATCACTTTGGCTATGAAGTTAATTCCCGTCCCAAAGAATTATAAACAACAAAGTGTAACTTCATTTTATAAATATCTAGATAATTTTCTAATTATTCAAACTTATTTAATAGAATTAATAATTAAAATAAATACAACATATATTAACTTTACACTACAGGAATATATCAGGTTAATATTTTCACTACTTAAAATAAAAGAAGCCGGACTTAATCAGCTTTATTTTAGAATTACACTATTTGCCGGATTGTCTTTACCTACAAGGCATTGTATTTTTGAAAGAGGGTGCATCAAAAGCCTGTTAATAACTTTTTAAAAATTGATCAAATTTCCTAAAAAACTACCTGTCAAAATTTTAAAATTGAAATAATTGGCTTTTAATAAGGTCAAAAAACAACATTTTTGACCTTTTAATACACCCTCCAATCCACACATCAATTTAAAATCCTAAACTCCGAGGTAGCCACATCGATATTTCAGGAATATAAGTTACAAGTAATAAACAGATAATCATTACTACAAACATAGGTAATAAAGGCTTTATCACGGTTTCAATTTTCACCTGGCTAACACTACAGCCTATAAACAATAGTGAACCAACTGGTGGAGTTCCCAAACCTACACTAAGGTTCAAAACCATAATAATTCCAAAATGAACCGGTTCCAAGCCTAAATTTGTAACAATTGGAAGAAATATTGGGGTAAAAATTAACACAGCTGGTGTCATATCCATAAAGACACCTACAAAAAGAAGTATCAAATTAATTATTAACAAGATAACAAACTTATTATCGCTTAAAGCAAGTAGTGCTTCACTCACATTCTGTGGAATATTTTCATAGGCCATAATCCACGACAATCCGATACATGTCGCAACAAGTAACAGGACAAAAGCTGTTGTTTTTACAGAACGAAGAATGACATCCGGTAAATCTTTCAACTTAATTTCCCTGTAAATAAAAGCAAGTACTAATGCATATAAAACAGCCACTGCAGACGCCTCGGTAGCTGTAAAAAAACCAGCTACAATTCCACCAATAACAATTACTAACATCATCAAACTTGGAAAAGCCCGTAAAAAAGTCCTCAATGCATTTTTAGCCCCAACCTTGTGTTTACTGGCATAAAAAATGAAACCTCCCAGGAAAACAGCTGCTAAACCGCCATATATTAAGTTGGCAGCACCCGGGGACATGAACGTTTTTACTTTAATCATCCCGATAACTACCAGAGCGATAGACGCAAGCACAGAGAAAAATTTTCCCAGATTGCGTACCATCCCTTTAAAACCAAAACGTTTATAGGAAAACATGGCCATTGCCATAGACATTATTGCTAAACCGGTTAGAATACCGGGAGCATAACCGGCAAGGAAAAGTGCTGTAATAGACACACCACCACTTGCCAGTGAAAATACAATAAGAATATTACTTGGAGGAATCGATAAACCGGTAGTTGCTGATGTAATATTTACAGCAGCACTAAAATTTTTATCATAGCCTTCTTTATTCATTTCCGGCATCATAATACTACCGATTGCTGAAGCAGAAGCAGCAGCTGAACCGGAAATGGCACCAAAAAGCATATTTGCAAAAACATTAACAAAAGCTAACCCGGCAGGCCATCGACCAACCAACACCCTGGCAAAATCAATTAACCGGATGGCTATACCACCCTTATTCATAATATTCCCTGCAAGTATGAAAAACGGAATAGCTAAAAGTGCAAAACTATCCAATCCAGTTGCCATTCGTTGCGCAAACGTTGTTGCTGCAGGAAGTGGCACGATTGTCACCAACATCGTTAAAATTCCCGAAATTCCAATACTAAATGCAATTGGAACCCCTATTACAAGTAAAAAAATAAAGCTAACTACTAATACAATTACTCCCAGAAATTCCATTATTCTTCAATATTTTGATTCAGTGAATTATCAATTGTGTAATAAATAATCAGTATTCCACTTATTGGAACTACCAAATAGACGTATCCTAAAGGTAAAGCCAGGGCTGCTGAATTTACACCTAAATAAAAACGCGTGTAAACCAGCCAAATTCCACCAATTACCATTACAAAAAGAGCAAACGCTCCAACAATAGCATTGATAATAATTTGAAGCCGGCGTTTTTTTACATCCTTCATTTTCTGAAGCATGAGATCGATAGCAAGGTGTTCATTTTTACCAGCCACATAAGCTGAACCAAGTAAACCTACCCAGATTAAAAGAAACCCAGCCAATTCATCGGTAAATGAACTTGGTGAAGCAAGAATATATCGGCTAAATACCTGCCATAGCACATCAATAACCAAAATGCTCATAATTGAAACCAATACAATCTCAATTATTCTATCTATTTTTTGTCGAATAGTCATTGTTCCAATTTTACCGGTTATTTTACTGCCTGAATACGTCGAATTAAATCACCAAGGACTTCATCTTCTTTATACTTATCCAGAAGGTCTTTCACTTCATCAGCAAACTTTGTTTTATCAGGATAATGAATCGTAACACCAGCTTCCTGAACCATTCGTAATGATTCCTTTACTGATTCGTCCCAAAATTTCCGCTGCACCGGAACTGATTCATTGGCTGCTTCCTGCAACCACTCTTGTTCCTGTTCAGTAAGGCCTTCCCACACGTTCGTACTGATAATCAACACATCCGGCACGCAGGTATGCTCATCCAAAGAATAATGCTTGCAAACTTCGTAGTGATGGGAAGTATATAAACTAGGTGGGTTGTTTTCTGCTCCGTCTACTACTCCACTTTGTAAAGCAGTATACAATTCACCCCATGAAATTGGTGTTGGGGAACCACCCAAAGCACGAACCATTTCCATAGCCGTCTGACTTTTCATTACCCGGATTTTTAAACCTTTTAAATCTTCAGGGGAGTTTATTGGTTTATCAATCGTATAAAAACTACGAAAACCGGCATCGTAAAAACATAAGCCACGAATCCAGAATTCTTCAGTACCTAACAACATTTCCTGGCCAATCTCCCCATCAAATACCTTAAAGGAATGTTCTTTTGAGCGGAACACATACGGCAAACCAAGCGCTTTAAATTTTGGAGTGAATCCTTCCATAACCGCCGCTGACACTTTGGTAATGGCAAGACTTCCTATTTGTAAGAGTTCAACACACTGTTGTTCCGATCCCAATTGTCCACTTGGGTAAATATCAATTGTAAGCTTGCCGTCAGATTTCTCTGCCAACCGGTCAGCCATAAATACCATTCCCTTATGAACCGGATGAGATGGATCAAGGCCATGCGCTAATTTGAGAACCTTATGATCCCCTGAACCTGCACAGCCAAAAAGGAAAACAGATAAAAGAAAAACTGAAAATACGTTTAAAGATTTTTTATTCATCGGCTATTTAGAGTTTAATTACACGTTGTTTTATGGGTTAAAAGTTAAGATCGTAAACTATTGATAATTTGCAATGCTTCAGCACACTTTTCTGTAATATATTTATAATTTCCTTCTGCTAAAACTTCTTTTGGAAAAAGTTGAGACCCCATACCGACACAATGAACCCCAGCTTTGAACCACTTCGTGAGGTTTTCTTCATCCGGGGAAACTCCTCCGGTTGGCATGATTGATGCATAAGGCATCGGCCCCATTACCCCTTTTACAAACTCAGGCCCACCTACGGATGAACCCGGGAAGATTTTTACAACTTCACAACCAAGCTCATGCGCTTTGCCAATTTCTGTAACTGAACCACAGCCGGGACTCCAGGCAATTTTACGTTTATTACAAACCCTAGCCATGGCTTCATCAATCAAAGGTGAAACAATAAAATTTGCACCTAAAGCTATATAAGTTGCAGTAGTTCCTTCATCAATAACAGAGCCTACCCCCATAATCATCTCAGGGCATTCCTGAATTGCCCAACGGTTTAACTCTTCAAAAACAAGTGTTGCAAAATCACCTCTGTTGGTAAACTCAAAAACCCGAATACCGCCATCATAACAAGCTTTAACAACATTCTTACAAAGCTCAACATCTGCATTGTAAAAAACCGGAACGATACCAGTTTCTTTCATTTTTTGAGCGACTTCTATTCTAGTAAATCCAGCCATTTTTATAACGTTTTCTGTTAACAGTCTCAGTTCTCAGTTGTCGTTTGATACAATAATCACCGCTTACCAAAAACCGGGACTGAATACTATTTTTTTATCGGTCAACACGTGCGCTTCCGCCACCAATTATTTTTTCTACTTCAGCTAAAGTAGCCATTGTGGTATCACCAGGAGTAGTCATGGCCAATGCACCATGTGCTGCACCGTATTCTACGGCTTTTGCTCCGTCATTAAATTCAAGGAAACCATAAATTAAGCCAGAAGCAAAACTATCGCCACCACCAACACGATCCATTATTTCAAGATCTTCGCGGTGCTGTGCTTCATGTATTACACCCCCGGAATAACAAATTGCACCCCAGGAATTTACAGTTGCTGTTTTTACGGTACGCAGTGTTGTTGCTATTACTTTAAAGTTAGGAAACTCAGATACTGCATTTTCGATCATGCTTTTGTAGCCGGTCATATCCAATTCTTTCAAATTTTCATCGTTACCTTCAACCTCCAGCCCCAGACAAGCAGTGAAATCTTCTTCATTACCGATCATTACATCAACATATTTGGCAATTTCACGGTTTACCTCCTGAGCTTTAGCTTCCCCGCCAATGGCTTTCCAAAGTGACGGTCGATAGTTAAGGTCATATGAAACAATGGTGCCATGTTTTTTAGCAATTTTTACTGCTTCGATAACAGTCTCTGCAGCCGATTCAGATAGTGCTGCAAAAATACCTCCTGTATGCATCCAGCGAACCCCAAGAGTACCAAAAATATATTCCCAATCAATATCACCTGGTTTTAATTGAGACGCTGCAGTATTCCCGCGGTCAGAAACACCTTTGGCTCCACGAATACCAAAACCCCGTTCAGTAAAATTCAGCCCATTCCGAACCGTACGACCACAACCATCGTAATCTACCCATTTAATGAATTGGGTATCCAATCCTCCCTGAAGCATAAAGTCTTCAATTAAAGAACCTACTTCATTATCTGCCAGTGCTGTAACAATAGCCGTTTTCTTACCGAAACACCTTCTAAGTCCACGGGAAACGTTGTATTCCCCTCCGCCTTCCCAAGCCCTGAACTGGCGTGTTGTTCGTATTCGGCCTTCACCTGGGTCCAGCCTTAACATTACTTCCCCAAGTGAAATACAATCGTACATGCATTCTGAACTTGATTTGATATTCATTTTCACCATGATATAGTTTTTGTTTTGTGCAATCGATTGCAAAGATACGATTTCTTACAAAAAGAAACGATGTTTCACACAAAATTCAGCATCTGTTTACTTAAAATTAAAGTACTCCTTAGCATTATAAAAACATATATTTTCAACCATCTGCCCCAATAATTCCATGTCATTAGGAATCTCACCATTTTCAACATCATTTCCTAAAAGATTACATAAAGTACGGCGGAAATATTCATGACGCGTATAAGACAAGAAACTCCTTGAATCTGTAAGCATACCAACAAACCGACTCAACAAACCAAGATTTGATAAAGCATTCATTTGCTTCTCCATTCCATCTTTCTGATCAAGAAACCACCAACCGGAGCCAAATTGCATTTTTGCAGCAACAGAACCGTCCTGAAAGTTACCGGTCATCGTTGCATAAATCTCGTTATCGGAAGGATTTATATTATAAAGTATGGTTTGTGCTAATTGATTATTAGAATCTAAACGATCTAACATCTTAGCAAGAGGTTGAGCAATTGGAAAATCACCAATGGAATCAAAACCAGCATCTACCCCAACCTGGTTGAATAACCGTGTACTGTTGTTACGAATAACTCCGAAATGAAATTGCTGCGTCCAACCTTTAGCATGATCCATAACTCCAAATTCATACAGCATACATGATCTAAACTTCAGAATTTCCGGTTCTGAGAGTTCAAGGCCCGATCTTACTTTATCAAAGATTAAATTAATTTCTGCAATGGTATAATCTTCAGCATAGGCAGTTTCAAGTCCATGATCTGATAAGCGACAACCATTGTCGTGGAAAAACTGATGACGTTTTTCAATAGCTACAAGGAATGCATCAAAACTATCAATTTCAACATTTGCAGCATCAGCTAGCTGATCAACATACTCATTCCAAAGCTCAACACGATCAACCATTGTTGCTTTATCTGGTCGCCATGCAGGTAGTACATTAACTTCAAACCCATCGGCTTTAATTGCCTGATGATACTCCAAAGAATCAATGGGATCATCTGTAGTACAAATCGTATGAACATTAGCCATACGAATAATATTCCGACACGAATATTCAGGAGTATTCAATTTTGCATTACATTCCTCCCATATTTCTTCAGCAGTTTCAGGACTTAATAGCTTCTCAATCCCAAAGAATTTTTTCAACTCTAAATGTGTCCAATGATAAAGAGGGTTTCGAATTGCCTGTGGAACAGTTTCGGCCCACTTTTGAAATTTATCCCAATCACTTGCGTCTCCGGTACAATAGTTTTCTTCAACTCCATTTGTACGCATTGCGCGCCATTTATAATGGTCACCGGCCAACCAAATCTGAGCCATGTTCTCAAACTGTTTATCTTCTGCAACTTCTTTAGGGGATAAATGACAGTGATAATCAAAGATGGGCATTTTAGCCGCATGTTCGTGATATAATTTTTGAGCTGTTTCCGTTTGTAACAGAAAATTCTCATCCATGAATTTCTTCATTGGGTATATTTAATTTATAAGTTGAAATCTATTTCCTTTCAATACTAATGCTAACACCAACTCATTCAAATGCATAAAAAAGCCTACTACTTAAAGTTAATCTTCCCATTAATTTTTATGAAGATGCGACTAAGCCGTGTGCGTGCACGAAAATAGAGATATATTTTTTTACCACAAAAAAATACCATGAAGTATTTTCATGTTTTAAAACCAAACCAGAAAATCAGGTTATTTCTTCTTTACGGTAGTTAGCGGGTGAAAGCCCTATATGTTTTTTAAATATACGTGAGAAATAATAAGGATCACCGTAACCTAAGCGATTAGCTATATCCTTAACTTTTATCCTGCCTGAGCTTAAATACCGGCAAGCCTTTTGCATTTTTAAATGAATGAACTACCCCGCTGCAAGCAGACGGGGTATCAGCTAAGGAATTATTCATATTATCGCCCCAGGGGACGGGGAACCTGACTACCGTTAGGCAAGTTAAAACCCAAAGTCCCGATAGCGATCGGGATCAGTCCGACTTAGATAATTCCAGTTCTCCGGCGGCGACCGGATCCTGAAATCATAGTCTCATTGATTTAAAAGAAGTTTGAATTTTATTTTTCAAACCTCTTTTTCTTTTCCGGACACACCAAACATGTTTAAAAATATTTTTTCCGTGTTCGTACACGATTTCCATTTTTTTCTATTAGTTTTGTTGAATTCTTAATTGTGAATTTTAATTTTTTACGCTATCAAACCACTAAAAAGAATACGAATTAAAGACATTGCAGAAAAGGCAAATGTCTCTATTGGTACTGTTGACAGGGTAATACACAACCGCGGGGAAGTTTCTCCGGCAACGAAAAAAATAATCCTCAAAATTATTGAGGAAATGAATTACCAGCCCAATATCCTCGCAAGTACTTTAGCATCGAAAAAAACTTACCGTTTTGCAACATTTTTTCCCGAACCGGCAAGTGATGTTTCCTATTGGAACAAACCACTTATTGGTGTGAAAAGAGCTTTCCAGGAAATCCAGCAATACGGAGTAGAAATTAGTAATTATCAATTTAAACAATCCGAAGCTAAATCTTTTAAAAATACTGCAGAGGAAATAATGAAAAACCCTCCTGACGGTGTAGTCATGGCTCCTTTCTTTTCAAGGGAAGCCAGGCAGTTTATACAACAATTGGATGAAAACAACATTCCATTTGTATTTATTGATTCGAATATAAAAGACTGTGAAAAGATTAGTTATATTGGTCAAAACTCTTATCAAAGTGGTGCTTTAGCCGGAAAACTTTTCAATTTCTCAATCCCCGGAAATGCTTCTATTCTGGTAGTTCATTTTGCAAAAGAAATGGACAACCAAAACCATCTTGTTCAACGGGAAAAAGGTTTTTATGAATATTTCAAAGAAAATGATACAGATAAACAAAAATCATTAATCACGCTTGAGATAACCAATCCAGCAGATAAGAGCTTTTACAGGCAGATAGACCAGGTCTTCAAAAAAAACCCAAACATAAAAGGAATTTTTGTTACCAACTCCCAGGTGTACCGAATAGGGCAATATCTTGAAAAGAACAACATAGAAGGTATTCGCCTGATTGGGCACGACCTGATTAAAGAGAACATGGAGTTTGTGAAAAATGGTACTGTCGACTTTTTGATTTGCCAACGCCCCGAAGAACAAGGCTACAATTCTGTAACAAGCTTGTTTCAGCATACCATATTAAAGAAAGAAGTCGCTAATGAACAGTTCACTTCTATCGATATTGTCACCAAAGAAAATATAGAATATTACAAAGAATTTAATTAGAATAGTTTATGAAACCGATTAGTTTTGAAGATCTTAACAATAAAGTCTGTGTTATTACTGGTGGAGCTGGTGTACTTGGCCTTGAAATGGTAAAAGCTCTTGCTTCTGTAGGAACAAAAATAGCAATTGCTGATATTAATAAAGAAGTTGCTGGAAAAGTTGCCGGTGAAGTTTCAAAAGAATACAATGCAACGGTAATTGGAATTGAAGCTAATGTTCTTAATAAAGAATCGTTAGAAGCAGCAAAAAAAGCAATTAATGAAAAGCTTGGGGATATTGACATACTGATCAATGGAGCCGGTGGAAACCACCCTACTGCTACAA
This sequence comes from Prolixibacteraceae bacterium, assembly GCA_028282195.1. Taxonomy (GTDB): domain Bacteria; phylum Bacteroidota; class Bacteroidia; order Bacteroidales; family Prolixibacteraceae; genus Sunxiuqinia. The sequence goes on along the minus strand of JANQII010000342.1, from coordinate 12,384 downwards.
CGAAAGTTGAGCAAATGAATGAAGAATCAATTAACTCTTTGGAAGATACTTTCTATGGTTTGGAGATGGATGGTTTTGACAAAGTATTCGCCCTGAACTTTAAAGGCACATTGCTACCTACAATGGTTTTTACAAAAGACATGCTTAAAAATAAAACAGGTGTTGTTTTAAATGTATCGAGCATGAACTCTTACAAACCCCTAACTAAGATTCCGGCATATTCTGCCGCAAAAGCATCAATTAACAATTTTACAGAGTGGCTCTCTGTACACTTGGCAAAAGTTGGAATTCGCGTTAACGCTATTGCTCCTGGTTTCTTTATTACCAACCAAAACCGCTTTTTGGTAATGGACGAAAAAACAGGCAATTTCTCGCCCCGTGGTCAAAAAATAGTAGATAATACCCCAATGGGTAAGTTTGGAGAACCAGAAGATTTACAGGGTGCTACCCTATTCCTTCTTTCTGATATTTCAAACTTCATTACAGGTATTGTAATCCCTGTTGATGGTGGTTACAGTGCCTTCGGAGGAGTATAGGTTTAGTAAATAAATAATGTTTAAAGAATTGGTCAATGATTGCGAAAAAGTGCAATCGAAAAGTTTTAATATGAAAATGGAACAGACATGGCGATGGTACGGGCCAAGCGACCCGGTTACCCTTGCCGACATTAGACAGGCTGGTGCTACAGGTATTGTAACTGCTTTACATGAAGTACCAATTGGAGAAGTTTGGACAGAAGAAGCAATTCGTGAACGAAAACAACTGATTGAAACAGACAGCAGTTGTACCCCTGCAAAACCAAGAGGACTAAGCTGGTCGGTTATTGAAAGTATTCCTGTGCATGAAGACATTAAGCAAGGAAAACCAAACAGGGACAAATGGATTGAAAAGTACAAAGAATCAATTAGAAATGTTGGTAGAGTTGGTATACCAGTGCTTACTTACAACTGGATGCCAGTTGTAGACTGGACACGCACAAATCTTGCAATGGAGCTTGAAGACGGTGCAAAAGCTCTTTCTTTTGATTTTCCGGAATTTGCAGCTTTCGACATGTTTATGCTTAAGCGTGACGGAGCTGAAAAAGACTATAGCGAAGAAATGATTGCTACTGCAAAAGCTTGCTTTGAGTCAATGAATGCCGAGAAAAGGTATATTCTTCAGAAAAATATTATTGCAGGATTGCCTGGCGGACAAGAAGGTTACACAATCGAAGAATTTAAAAAACGTCTTCAGGAATATGATGATATTGACTCAAACAAATACCGTGAAAATCTAAAGTATTTCCTGGAACAAATTGTACCTGTTGCAATTGAGTCAGGGGTAAGGCTGGCAATTCACCCGGATGACCCGCCAATGCCATTATTTGGATTGCCCAGGGTTGTTAGCACTGAAGCAGACCTGCAATATATTATCAATGTAGTTGACTCAATTTACAACGGACTTTGCTTCTGTACTGGTTCATTAGGCGTAAGACCAGACAATGACCTTCCAGGAATGATTGAACGCATGGGAAATAAAGTAAACTTCTTACACCTAAGAAGCACACAGCGCGAAATCGACGGTAGTTTTCATGAAGCAAGCCATTTACGAGGAGATGTAGATATGTACCAGGTTATTCTTGCTGTTTTAAGAGAACAGAAAAAAAGACATGCACAAAATCGTCGCGACGAGCAAATTCCGATGCGTGCTGACCATGGACATATGATTTTAGATGACTTAAACAAAAAAACGAACCCTGGATATTCTGCCATCGGATTGTTAAGAGGAATGGCCGAATTACGTGGATTGGAATTAGGAATTGAGAAGAGTGGTGTTGTTTATAAATAAAGATTGAATACTTATTTATAATGATATGAGCATTGAATTAAAACAAAATTGTAAATACTCTATGTTGGTACCAACCAGTATGGGAGTAAGAATCACCCCTGTTAACGGGCAACCAGTCCACAGTAGCGACACTTTCAAAATGCAAGCTACAAGCGCAGAAACCAATGTTGCCAGCATTTCATCATTCCTTGGGCTTCCGGTGAAAGTTCTAACCACCTTTGTAAAAGGAAGTCCAATCGCCAAGTTTATCCAAAGTAACCTAAAGTCCCGTTTCATGGACTATGAAGGCCCTGAAGTTGATCAGGGTGACCCCTGGGGGCTACGGCATCAGTTCAATGTGGCTGATAGTGGCTATGGTTCCCGTGGCCCCAGGGTACAAAATGACCGTGCTGGTGAAGTGGGAAGAACGTTGAATGTAAAAGATTTTGACCTTGATCGCATTTTTGGTGAAGAAGGTGTTCAAATCGTTCATTTATCAGGCTTAATTGGAGCATTATCCCCTGAAACCAGTACTTTCTGCCTGGAGATTACCAGGGCAGCTAAAAAGTACGGAACAAAAATTTCATTCGACCTTAACTACAGAGCCTCTTTCTGGAAAGGCCGTGACGAAGAACTTCGTAAAAACTTTACAGAGATCGCATCTGTTTCTGATATACTGATAGGAAATGAAGAAGACTTCCAGCTTTGTTTGGGGATTCAAGGTCCTGAAGCTGGAGGAAAAGGCATTGAAGCTGAAATTGATGGTTTCAAAGAAATGATCAACAGGGTAAAAGAAGCTTTCCCTAATGCATCAGTTTTTGCAACTACGTTACGCGAAGTAGTAAGCGTTAATGAACACCTTTGGGGCGCAATTATGCTTGAAGGTGATGACAACTGGCAAGTTATTATGCCACGTGCAATTCGCGTACTTGACAGAATTGGTGGTGGTGATGGCTTTGTTGGTGGTTTATTATATGGAATCCTGAAAGGTTGGGATCCTGAGAAATGGCCTCAATTTGGATGGGCTACAGGAGCAATGGCTACCACATTCCTAACTGACTATGCCCAACCTGCCGATGAAGATATGGTCTGGAGCATTTGGGAAGGAAACGCCAGGGTAAAACGATAAATCTATTTCTCATTTATCAATTGACCATTGACCATTCCAAATGAATTCTGAAGATCTTAAAAAAAGATTGAATGTTTTTGCCTTACGAATTATCAAGCTTTCAGAGAGCTTGCCAAACAATATAACAGGTAGAACAATCAGCAATCAGATTATTCGATCGGGCACATCGCCAGGTGCAAATTACAGGGCTGCTTGTCTTGGAAAATCTGGAACTTTTTAAGATAATCGTGAGTTCAATAAATACAATGAAGAAAAAAATCAATCAAAATAGTAAATCGTAAATAATAAAATTGTAAATAGAAAAATGTTATACTACGAAATAGGATCACCGGAACATGATCTTAGTGCTGAGGACTTAAAAAAGGGACTTTTTGAAGCACTGCATCAATTAAAGGACATCGACAAGGTTTTGGCTATTCCACCGGACTATACCCGATTACCTAGTCGGGCCGGGGAATTGACTGAATTTACATGGCAATATTATGGAGACAAACTAACTGATGTTCTACCTGCCCTCGGAACACATACCCCAATGACCCATGAGCAAATAGATCACATGTTTGGGAAAATGCCGGCATCCTTAATCCGTGAGCATGACTGGAGAAATGATGTAGTTACTGTTGGAGAAGTTCCTGCTGAATTTGTTAAAGAAGTATCTGAAGGTGCTGTTAACTTTACATGGCCGGCCCAGGTCAATAAACTTCTTCTGTTGGGCAATTTCGATCTGATTCTATCCATTGGGCAGGTTGTTCCTCATGAAGTAGTTGGAATGGCTAACTACAACAAGAATGTCTTTGTGGGAACTGGAGGTTCTGAAGGGATTAATAAAAGTCATTTTGTTGGTGCTGCATACGGAATGGAGCGTATGATGGGACATGCAGACACGCCCGTACGTAAGATTTTCAACTATGCTTCCGATAACTTCACCACTCATCTTCCAATATTATATGTGCAAACGGTTGTTGGCTTAGACAAAACTGATGGCAAAATAAAAACCAGAGGTTTGTTTATTGGTGATACCTATGAAGTATTTGACAAAGCTGCAAAACTTTCACTGCAGGTAAATTTTGAGATGCTTGAAAAACCTCTAAAAAAAGTTGTTGTTTGGCTTGACCCTACTGAATTCAAATCAACATGGCTAGGCAATAAGTCGGTTTACCGCACACGAATGGCCATTGATGATGACGGAGAATTAATCGTTCTTGCTCCGGCATTGAAAGAATTTGGGGAGGACAAGGAAATTGATCGCCTGATTAGAAAGTATGGTTATTTCGGGACACCCGCGACCCTAAAAGCATGTGATGAAAACGAAGAGCTACGAAATAATTTAGGCGCAGCTGCTCACCTTATTCACGGTTCATCAGAAGGTCGTTTCAGTATTACTTATTGTCCGGGGAAAGGTGAAGAAAACCTAACACAGCAAGAAATTGAGAGTGTTGGATTTAAATATGCAGACATAGACGAGGTTTCAGCAAAATACAATCCTGAAAAACTGAAAGATGGGTACAATAGGGTTGATGGAGAAGAAATCTTTTACATCTCCAACCCTGCAATTGGATTGTGGGCATTTAAAGATCGATTTAAATATTGATTTCTGGATGCTGGATACTGGATGCTGGATCCTAGATACCGGATATCAGCATACTGGATAATGGTAATCTCGGATGTTTGAATTGAATTTTGTTTTTTGGAATTTAGAATTTGGAATTTTATGCAATTGGACGAAGTTAAATGGGGTATTATTGGTTGTGGCGATGTGACCGAAATAAAAAGCGGTCCCCCACTCTACAAGTTGGAACATTCCAATTTGGTAGCAGTAATGCGTCGTGATGCTGAGAAAGCTGCAGACTATGCCCGAAGACACAATGTTCGCAAATGGTATTCCAATGCGAATGAACTAATCAACGATCCCGAAGTAAATGCAGTTTACGTTGCAACGCCGCCAAGTACACATGCTGAATATGCAATTCAGGCAATGAAAGCCGGAAAGGTGGCTTATGTTGAAAAGCCGATGGCAAAGAACTATGCAGAATGCCTGGAAATGATTAAGGTATCTGAAGAAACCGGGATGCCCCTCTTTACTGCTTATTATCGTCGGGCACTTCCAAAATTCCTGAAAGCAAAAGAAATTGTTGATTCTGGAGCACTTGGGGAAATTTTAACTGTAAATCTTCAGCTTTACAAAGAAGCGATAGAAAAAAACCAGTCGCCTGAAGAAATGCACTGGCATGTATTTCCAGAAATAGCCGGTGCCGGATATTTTTATGATCTGGCTTCGCACCAATTTGATTTTCTGGATTTTGTATTTGGTCCAATTCAATCAGTTACCGGGCAAGCTGCGAACAGAGCGGGATACTACCCTGCAGAAGATACTGTTTCAGCTTCATTTGATTTCGAATCAGGAGTAACCGGATCCGGAAATTGGAGCTTTGTTGTTGAAAAAGCTACAGAGCGTGATACTATCGAAATTATTGGAACTGAAGGAAAAATAAGCCTTCCTTGTTTTGCGGCAGGTAATCTTATTTTGGAGAATTCCGATGGCAAACTGGAATTTCCATTTGAAAAGCCTGACCATGTGGCAGGTGGGCTAATTCAGCTTATAATTGATGAATTGAGAGGAAGCGGAAAGTGTCCAGGCACAGGAATATCCGGAGCCAGAACAAGTTGGGTGCTTGAAGAAATTGTAAAAGGATATTACCAATGACCAATGACCAATCACTAATGACTAATTGACCAATAACCAAATTGAAATGAAATTTGTAATCGACGATAAAATCCCATACATAAAAGGCGCACTGGAACCTTTCGGAGAGGTAGTTTATCTGTCTGGTGTTAAAACGACACCAGAAATTGTAAAAGATGCTGATGCCATTATTACACGAACACGCACCATTTGCAATGAGGAATTACTGAAAGGTTCATCGGTAAAGTTCATTGCAACTGCGACAATTGGATACGACCACATTGATACTGAATTCTGTAAAGAAGCTGGAATTGAATGGACAAATGCTCCCGGCTGCAACAGTAAATCAGTTGAGCAATATATTCTTTCAACCTTATTTATTCTGGCAGAAAAATACAATTTCAAACTAAAAGGAAAAACCATTGGTATAGTTGGTGTAGGACAAGTCGGTTCTAAAGTCGCCAAAGTATGTGAAATTCTTGGAATGAATGTTCTATTGAACGACCCTCCAAGAGAGCGAATTGAAGGATCAGAACAGTTTGTATCGTTAGAAGAAATCAAGCAAAAAGCTGATATTATATCGCTTCATGTTCCTCTAAACATGACCGGAGAGGATGCAACTTTTCACTTAGCAGATACTATTTTCTTTCAGGAATTAACAAAAAGGCCTTTTATTATTAACTCATGTCGCGGAGAGGTTGTCGACTCTTTTGCGGCAGAATCGGCATTGCAAATGGGAATGATTTCCGGCCTGGTTTTGGATTGCTGGGAAAACGAGCCGAACATCAACCTGGAACTTATGAATATGTGTGACTTGGCAACTCCCCATATTGCGGGTTATTCGAAAGACGGCAAAGCCAACGGTACCAGCATGAGCATTCAGGCAATCAGTAAGTTTTTCAATTTAGGAATTGACAACTGGCAAGCTAAAGATATTGAGACACCAGATAGTACAACTATCAGAATTGATGGATCTGAATTTTCAGAAGAAGAAATTATTGTAAAGGCAGTTCTTTCAACTTATGATATAAGAAATGATGATAAAACCCTTCGGGCTAACCCTTCTGAATTTGAAAAGCAAAGGGGGGATTATCCGGTTCGCAGGGAGTATCCGGCATATACTATCAATGCTAAAAACGTTGATAACAATACGTTAATGAAATTAGTCAAATTAGGATTTATTATAAACAAGAAGTAAGGATGCATTGCAATGCATCCCGGGAAACGAACAAATAAAAGAAGTAGTAGTAATAAAGGCGAATTGCAATTCGCCTCAGATATAAAACGACAGTAAAGACGCGATTTATCGCGTCTCAGTAACGAACTATAAAACTAACAGAAGTAAAGACGCGATAAATCGCGTCTCAACGACGAATAACAACTAATCAAAACAATAAAAAACATGACAAAATTAGCTGACATTGGATTAATCGGGTTAGCCGTAATGGGTGAAAACCTGGTTTTAAACATGGAAAGTAAAGGTTACACGGTAGCCGTTTACAATCGTACAGTAGAAAAGGTTGACAAATTTGTAAACGGCCGCGGAGCAGGTAAGAACTTCATTGGCGCACACTCTATTGAAGAGCTTTGTGCTTCATTGGAAAAACCTCGTAAAGTAATGATGCTTGTAAAAGCAGGTAAGCCTGTTGATGACTTTATTGATATGATCATCCCTCACCTGGAAGAAGGCGACATCATTATTGACGGTGGAAACTCTCATTTCCCTGATACCATTCGTCGTACGAAATATGTTGAGAGTAAAGGACTTTATTTCATTGGAACTGGTGTTTCAGGTGGTGAAGAAGGAGCTTTAAAAGGGCCATCTATTATGCCTGGTGGTTCACCACAAGCCTGGCCGGCTGTTAAAGATATTTTCCAGGCTATTTCTGCAAAAGTTGAAGACGGTTCGCCTTGCTGTGACTGGGTTGGTGAAGATGGCGCCGGACACTTTGTTAAAATGGTCCACAACGGTATTGAATATGGTGATATGCAAATTATTTGCGAAGCTTACCAGTTGATGAAAGAAATGCTTGGCATGTCTGCAGACGAAATGCATGAGGTGTTTAAAGAGTGGAATGAAGGAGACCTGGATTCATACCTAATTGAGATTACCCGTGATATTTTAGCTTACAAAGAAAATGGTGAACCATTAGTTGAAAAGATATTGGATACCGCAGGACAAAAAGGTACTGGTAAATGGACTGGCGTTGCGGCTCTTGATATGGGTATCCCTTTAACACTGATTGGCGAATCTGTATTTGCCCGTTGCCTGTCGGCCCAAAAAGACCTTCGCGTAGAAGCTTCTAAAGTTATTTCAGGCCCTGAAGTAAAAATTGACGAAGATAAAGCACAAATGATTTCTGATTTGAAAGATGCACTTTACGGAGCAAAAATCATTTCATATGCACAAGGCTACAACCTCATGATGGAAGCTGCTAAAGAATATGACTGGAACCTTAACTATGGTGGCATTGCATTAATGTGGCGTGGTGGATGTATCATCCGCTCTGTATTTTTAGGCGATATCAAAAAGGCTTTCGACCAAAACCCACAATTAGCCAACTTGTTGCTTGATCCATATTTCAAAGAAAAAATAGAAGCTGCTCAAACTGGTTGGAGGCGTGTTTGTGCAGCAGCACTTGCAAACGGAATTCCTGCTCCAGCATTAACTTCAGCGCTTTGCTATTTTGATGGATTCCGCAGCGAACGCCTGCCTGCAAACTTATTGCAAGCACAACGTGACTACTTTGGTGCGCATACCTACGAGCGTATTGACAAAGCTCGCGGCGAATTCTTCCATACGAATTGGACAGGACGTGGTGGAGATACTGCTTCTTCAACTTATATTGTTTAGTCCTATTGAGAGCCTCACTTTGAGTGAGGCTCTCAATATTAAACTGTTCTTAATAAAGAGTAGGGATGTCATCTTTTGAAAAGATGACATCCCTAACTTTCCTCACTCCGCAAAGCTTCAGGTTGCAATTATGAAGAAGAAATATTAATTTTACTTCATGCCTTCAATAAAAGTTATCACCCCAATCCTGGGCGGAAGTTATTATCACATTTTTAACCGTGGACTTAACCGTCAAAAAATATTCTTTAATGAAGAGAACTTTAAGTATTTTTTGGTTCTGTTCGAAAAATATCTTAATCCATTTGTTTCGTTACTTGCATACTGTCTAATTGATAATCATTTTCATTTTTTAATAAAAGTAAAAGATGATATTACAAGGCAAGACACAAGGATGTCATCTTTCCAAAAAGATGACATCCCTTTAGATGAAGCCATTGGATTTGCCTTAAGTAATCAATTCCGAAGGTTCTTCATCAGTTATACTATAACTATAAATAATCAAGAATCCAGGACAGGAAATCTATTCGACAGAACTTTTAAAAGGCTTGAAATTAAAGATGAGGAACATTTAAAATATTTAGCATTCTATATTCACTACAATCCCCAGAAACACGGCATCATTTCTGATTTTAGAAATTATAGATTTAGTTCATGGAATGCATACAACACTAAAAGCCCATCTAAGTTAGACCGTGAACTTCTTTTGGAAATATTTGAAGGTAAAAATGAATTTATCGAATACCACAAGTATTTCCATCAGGAAAAAGAATGGATCGAACTTGAATAATAAGTACTAAGGGATGTCATCTTTTCAGAAAGATGACATCCCTTCAAGATTTTACTGAAAGATTAATGAATATCTATTGAGAATCTCACTTTGAGTGAGGCTCTCAATTACCTTTTTCTTTTACTGTTTCTTAAAATACTCCTTCCCTGCACTACAAATCGGACATTTATATTCCTCAGGTAAATCTTCAAAAGGAGTCCCCGGAGGAATACCCAGAGAAGGATCACCGACTTCAGGATCGTAAGTATAACCACAAATCTGGCAGACATGAGGTACAGCTTCATCACTCTCAGCTTGTTTTGTTCCACCTTTTTCAGCCAGTAATTCTTGCTCTTCCTGCTTTTTCTCTTCGTCCAATTTAGCTTTTTCAATATAAGTTGGAGAATTTTTAGGTGAGAACATTTTATACTTTTCCCGATAATAGGCATATGTTAACGGCTCTTCATCAAGCACCTGCTCACTTTCCAGAACTTCACCAATTATCAACCAATGCGAACCCAAATCCGTTTTCTCACGAACTTCACAGTCAAACCAGGCAACAGACTCGTCTAAAACTATAGGCGCACCTGTTTTGGCAGTGATAGTATCCACATCTTTAAACTTATCCAAATCGCTGCCCGACATAAAACCAAAATCACCTATGAGCTTCACATTCAATTCTTTTTTTAAAACTGAAATTGAAAACACCCCGGATTGAAGAATTGTCCCGGTACTCTTATTGTTTTTATGGCAGGAAATTGCAATTTGAGGAGGTTTTGAAGTAACCTGAAAAGCAGTATTAGCAATATAACCCGTTTTGATTCCTTCAAATTCAGATGCAACCAGGTACATCCCGTATGATAGTTTATGAAAAGCCTGTAGTCTCATATGTAATAATTTTAGCTGTTTAATATTTATAAAGTTGAATATTTTATTTGATAAGATTACAATTCATCAAATAGAAGTTGTTTAAAATTAAACCATATCCTGATCTTTTAAGCATTCATCCTTTTATTTTGTATCTGATTGATGAATATGGGAAACAGTAGGAAACCGTCGAATACAATGGAAGACAATTGTTTTCCTCTGTGAATTCGTGGGTATTCTATTGTATCCAATGGTATTCATTTATCCGGTTAATGTTCGGTTGAAGCTATATCAGAGGCTATTTTTAGCTAACCTTTTGACAAGTTCATAAAATAAGATGACAAATAGTAAAGTGAATAGTTCAACCTGAGCTTTCTCATTTTTAATTCAAGCAATTTTCATGTTTTTTAAAAGTTGGCATTAAAAATGTATATTTTAGTGCCGGGTATAAAATTTAAAACTTAGAACAATGGCAAAAAGACTTTATTTAATTGCTTTCTTAACAATTCTGATTACTGGCCAGGCATTAGCTTGTACCAACTTTCTTGTAACTAAAGGAGCATCAACAGATGGCTCTACCATGATAACTTATGCTGCAGACTCCCACACGCTTTACGGTGAGTTATATTATCAACCTGCAGCTGATCACCCGGAAGGTGCCATGCGCGATATCTATGAGTGGGATACTGGTAAATACCTTGGAAAAATTCCACAACCTGCACATACATACAGTGTTGTTGGAAACATGAACGAATTCCAGCTTGCAATTGGGGAAACAACTTTTGGTGGCCGTAAAGAACTGGCAAAACAATCCGGGGCAATAATGGACTACGGTAGTTTGATTTATGTTGCACTTCAACGTGCTAAAACTGCACGCGAAGCAATTACTGTAATGACTGATCTTGTAGAAGAATTTGGATATTACAGCTCCGGCGAATCATTTTCGATTGCTGACCCTAATGAAGTTTGGTTATTGGAAATGATTGGAAAAGGCGAAGGCGAGAAAGGTGCTGTTTGGGTAGCTTTGCGTATTCCTGACGGTTATATAAGCGGACATGCAAACCAGGCAAGGATTACTACTTTTCCATTAAATGATCCTCAGAATTGTATTTATTCCAAGGACGTAATTTCTTTTGCCCGTGAAAAAGGCTGGTTTGATGGTAAAAACAAAGACTTTAGCTTTTCAGATGTATATGCTCCTGTAGATTTTAGTGGTGCCCGTTTCTGCGATGCACGTGTGTGGGCAGGTTTTAACAAAGTTGCTGAAGGAATGGATCAATACGCAGAATATGCCAAAGGGATTGTTGAACACGGTGGCGAAAATAATTTTCCAACTAATCGTATGCCCCTTTGGATTAAAGCTGACAAAAAACTTTCGGTGAAAGATGTAATGGAAATGATGCGTGATCATTTTCAAGGAACAGAACTGGATATGACCAAAGACCTGGGAGCTGGCCCTTACGGCAAGCCTTACCGCTGGAGAGGTTTAACCTGGAAAGTTGATTCAGTAAGTTACTGTAACGAAAGGGCTATTTCTACACAGCAAACAGGCTTCTCATTTGTAAGCCAAAGTCGCTCATGGCTCCCTGACCCAATTGGTGGAATTCTTTGGTTTGGTGTTGATGATACGTACAGTACATGCTACATTCCTATGTATTGTGGAATCACAGAAATTCCTGAATGTTTTGCTGTTGGAAACGGTGATATGTTGAATTATTCTGAAACAGCTGCTTTCTGGACATTTAACAAAGTAACAAACCTTGCTTACTTACGTTACAATTCAATGATCAAACATATTCGTGATCTGCAGGCTGAAATTGAAGCACAGTTTATTGCTTACGCACCTGCGATTGATGCAGCGGCAAAAATGCTTTATGAAAATGAGGGTAGTGAAAAAGCGCGTGAATTCCTAACTCAATACTCAGTCAACGAATCAAATAATACAACTGCTCGTTGGGAAAAACTTTTTGAGTACTTACTGGTGAAGTATATTGACGGAAACGTTAAAAAAGAAGAAAACGGGAAGTTTACACGAAATGAATACGGTTTGCCTGCAATGCCGGATATGCCCGGATACCCGGAATGGTGGTACAGGGCAATTGTAAAAAGTACGGGTGACCATTTTAAAGTAATTGGAGCTGACGCGCATTAAAAGACTAAACCACTATGCATTGAAAATACATAGGTTTAATAGATGAATGAAATTCATTAACAACTCAGTTGATAAAATCAGGTTGGAAGCCAGAAGTTGCCTGCCTGACGGCAGTCAGGGAAGCTGG
>JANQII010000195.1 GCA_028282195.1 Prolixibacteraceae bacterium | reverse complement strand
CTTCAGTATTAACTGCAAAAACATTCCCAACAGTAATCTTTGGAAGTTGTGATTCATCGATTTTTTTGTTTGCATCCAGGCCTGCATAACCGTTTGCAGCATTCTTATTGGTTTGGATTTCTGCATCGGCCACAATCGCTTTTTCTGCATCGGTATAGTCATTTGCGGAAAGCCTTTTCCCCGTTTCCTTATCAACTTTGCTGTTTAGCTGGCCAATAGCATAATATTTGGTTACCGCGTCCTTATCATCGGTTGGGTCAGCTAGGTTTTTAATCTGCTTATCCCCTGCATCATTTCCTTCTGAAAGAACCTCACTTAAATCCTGATCATCACTTGTAATAGACGAAAGATTGATACTATTGCCATCTTCAATAGACAATGTTGTTCCGGATAAGCTCAAAGTTTGATCATCTGTATTATCTGCCAGAGCAGAAAGGTCTGCTGTGGTTCCTGTTCCATTTTCAATATTGATTGAAAGCACATTTGAGCCATTTAAAACAGCACCACTTAAATCCTGCAATTCATTGGTTGAATCATCATCATCAAGAGTTACACTACCGCCGTCTTCCAAGGAAATAATTGCTCCTGACTTGCTTATTGTTTGGTCATCTGTATTGTCGTTAAAAGTGGAAAGATTAATTACTGTCGCAGATGTATTATTCGTAATCTTTAAATTATTACCAACCAAACTCAAATCCTGGATTTCATTGGCTGGGTCATCGTCATTCAATGTAATATCACCTCCATTTTCCAGAGAAATTGTTGAGCCTGTTTTACTCAATTTTTGATTATCAGAATTAAGTACTGCAAGGTTTACTGTATTTCCTTCAGATATTGAAAGGTTTTTACCATCAAGTTCAAGGTTTTGTAGCTCGGGTATGGTTGGCTTATTCTTTAGGTCATCATATTCCCCGGATGTAGCAACCTGGGCCAAATCCGGAATATTTGACAAATCGTTATAATCCCCTGAAAAAGAAGATGGAATTGATGGTTTGTTTTTAATGTACCCTGTTTCTTGGGGATCATCTATATTCCAGTCTGACTGAAACCGAAGTTCATCAACCAAACGTTCTGCCACAAAAGAATAGTTGGCTTTGGGAACTGCCCCGATGTTACTCTCCCCCTGCAAGTCAATTCCCCCTGCATCCTGAGACCGGATATTGGTTTTAATCAACAAGTTTTCGTTCCATTTAATCTGGTCAAACTCTCCGATAATTTGGATTCCTGTACCAACTTCAAGGTTTATTATTCCAAACCTATCTGTTGATGCGGAATGTTCTTCCTCATAAACTGTTTGATCAAAACTATCTAAAATTGAAAGTGTGACCTCCAAATTTGTGTTCTTTACAGTATTACCTTCACTATCCCTGATAATAGCCTGGTAATTGAAAAAACTTTGGGCATATGCTGTTGTAATAAACAGTACAAACAAAAGTAATAAGCTAATTTTTTTCATCTTTATTGCTAAATATGGTTCTTATTTCTGCCTAAATTACCCTTAGCTAAAAGATTCCCCCGTTAGCAAACGCTAACAAACAAGAACCTCCATTTTTTTGTTAGCAACCGCTAACATATTACTGGTCGGAATTTTAGGAGGCCCACTCTAGTAAATCGCACTTATTTTACTTTCTATCTGTGTAAAACAAGTATAATTTTTAACTATTTTTAAACTCATGATAAGGTATTATAAAACCACCGGCTATGAGATTATTATGATCATGAAAAAATATGTATAATCAATAATTCAAACCTGATAAACAACAGAGATTATGGATAATTTTGAATTTCCCCATAAATATTTTTTAGGTGAAGATTTAAGATCAAGCTCAGCAGTTAACCAATTTAAAAAAGATGAACTTCTTGCTGAAGAAATAATTGGTTCAGAGAATATTTCAATTGTTAATCATGGGGTAATTGTGTTATTCTGGAAAAACGAAAACAATACAAAAATAATTATTGACTTTAAAAGTGCCGGGGAAGTTTTACGGCCTGCCATAGAAATATCAAAGGAAAAAGCTGGTAAGTTTTATGCTCAAGCCCTTACCGACTCAAAAATTACTTCGGTAAAAAGAGATTTCTTTTGCACATGCTCCATAAGAAATGAGCAAGTATCAAATCTATATTATGGCGTATTGACTAAGGACATCAGTTCTACCTACAGGCAACTGAAACTGCTTAAAGAAGCCGATCTGGAAAAACGATACGAGATTTTCCTTAAAGAATACAAGCATGTTTACAATCAAATTTCGGACCGTATGATTGCCAGTTTCCTTGGAGTACATTATACCACTTTGTCCAGGGTTAAAACCAGGCTTCTTGACAAGACTAAAATGAACTACCCCGTTGCAAGCAGGCGGGGTATCAGTTAAGAAATTATTCATATTATCGCCCCAAGGGACGGGGAATCTGACTACCGTTAGGATTTCCTCCCGATAGGGATGGCAAGTTAAAATCCAAAGATCCCGATCCGCCTAGCGATCGGGATCAGTTCGACTTAGATAATTCCAGTTCTCCGGCGGAGGCCGGATCCTGAAATCATAGTCTCACTGATTTAAGTCCTTTTTTCCTTAAAGCAAATATCAAACCCTTCAAGCTCTTTCAAAACCGGTTCGTAAATTTCTTTTTTAGTAGGAATATGTGAACCAGATAGTTGAATTTGCCCGTTCAATAATAATTTAGTAGCTATTGCCAGGGGTAACCCTACTGTTTTTGACATGGCTGTATGCGTCATATCTTCGCCCAGGACGACTAATGAAGAAGACAAATCAACATTCTTTTTTGTACTCACATCCTGGTAGGATATTTTGTGCCACATCACTATCATATCTTTATCTTCAGGCCCGAGCTGCCATTTCTTGCTTAAAATATGCTCCATTACCTGAGCTGGTGTAGCGTTTGTAATTCCAATCTTTTCATTGCTGAAAATTCCCAGCCACCGTAACTTTTCAGGAATTGCTGAATCCTGATCAATATGCATGGCCCGATAAAGTTTTAACTCAACCGTTGCATCTTCACTATAATGCAAAAATGAATTGATAAATTCTTCATGGGTCATATTCTCCGTATTCTCCATGATGTAAGAGTTATCCGTTGCACCTAATTGCACTAAAATATTCCAGGCTTTTGAGAATCCGGGACGACGCAATGTACCACGATAAATAGTTGGGATTCCCTGCAAATTATACTTCTTGATATATTTCAATGAATCACGATTGGCATACCCCTCAAAGCGACCAAAACCTTCAATATCAATAAACTCAGTTCTACGGAAAAGCCTGTTATAAGGGATGTATTTATGTTTTCCTCCCTGCACAAATTTTGCAGGCCCTTCCTGTCCGGCAAGTACGACGTTCATTGGGTTCCATGAAAACTTATAGTTCCATGGATTATTATCGGATTCAGGGGCAACAAGCCCTCCGGTGAATGATTCAAATCCGGTAATGGTATGCCCTTCACCTTTTAGCCGTTCCAAAATTTGCATGGCAGACATGTGATCAATCCCCGGATCAAGCCCCATTTCATTTAAAAATAGCAACCCCCGCATTTTTGCATCATTGCTCATTTTCCTGATTTCATCAGATTCGTATGATGCAGTTAGTAAGGACTTTGAAAAACGAAGGCATGACTTGGCAATAACGGGATGAAATTTAGCAGGCATCATGGAAATAACAACATCAGCTTTTTCAATTTCTGCATCCCGAAAGTCATCATTAAAAACATCAAAATTGATGGCTATTGTTGGTGCATTGGTTTTCTCCCGCACCAATTCCAAATCCTGATCAGCAACCGTAAGTTGCCAGCTATATTTTGAAGCATTTTCTTCTAAATAACGAATTAATGATGTTGATGAGCGTCCAGCTCCCAAGATTAATATCTTCTTCATTCGTTTAAAATTTTATAGTTCCTGGTAAATAAGTTAATTGAAAATTTATAAACTCATGTAACTGCTATGCTCTCACAAAACTTTATTAATCATATCTTGAGTGATTTAATGATTATTAAATATCCACTCTCAAAAAAGGTGGGTTTGATTTGTACAGGGGTGTCATCTTTTGGAAAGATGACACCCATTGTTTACAAAAATACAGAAAGTCAAAATAAAAAATAAGGAACAAAAAATG
>JANQII010000174.1 GCA_028282195.1 Prolixibacteraceae bacterium | reverse complement strand
TATTTGCAGCAAAACTCAAACAAGCAAGAATATCTTCCTTTTCCAAATAAGGAAAATCATCAAGGATTTCATCAAAAGTCATTCCTGATGCAAGGTAGCTCAACACATCCCCAACGGTTATCCGCATTCCCCTTACACAGGGTTTTCCATTCCGTTTCCCAGGTTCTATGGTTATTCTTTTATTCAATAACATCTCGAATTCTTTTACTTCAAAAATACAAAAAAAATGAAGAAAAATTATTTCAGCAATTCACGAAGCTTTTCGGCATCCGGAAGGTAAACGGTGCCAAAGTACCTGAAGTATTGGTAATGTTGAATAAAGACTTTGTAAAATGGGTAGCTATTGCATTTGTAATAGCATGCCCAATTGCGTACTACGCCATGAAAAAATGGCTGGAGAACTTTGCCTATAAAACCACTTTAAGCTGGTGGATTTTTGCACTGGCAGAGGGACTGGCTTTGGGGATTGCACTATAGACAGTTAGCTGACAGAGTTGGAAAGCGGCTACACGTAATCCGATTGAAACTCTGAGGTATGAATAATAATTTAAAAATCAGGAAGTATGATTTATAACTATTTAAAATCAACTTATCGCAACATAATAAAGAACAAATTGTATTCTTTTATTAAGATTGGAGGATTCGCCCTTGGTATTGCTACTTGCTTTCTTATCGCCATATATATCAGGCATGAGCTAAGCTACGATAAACACTATAACAATACGGATAGAATTTATCGGGTTGTTCATGTTCAAAATGTAAATGGTAACATTATCCGTGGAACGGTATTACAAGCCCCTTTGGCTCAAACCATGATGGAGGAATTTCCCGAGATAGAAAAAGCCGGGAGAGTTGTTTATGCACGATGGGCCGGAGCAGGAAACAACCAGGTTAGACGGAGTGATGGTGAAACGAATTTTTATGAAGCTGGCTTTGCTTATGTTGACCAGGCACTATTTGAAATTCTTGAATTACCAGTAATAAGCGGAGATTATAATGATGCACTTGTAAATGCAAATAGCATAGTTATTACAAAAAAAATAGCTGATAAATTTTTCCCAAATGAAGATGCTATCGGAAAATCATTCATTGTAAATAACAATTCAGAAAACCTGTTTACCATTACAGCTGTTGTTGATGATTTTCCTGAAAACTCACACATACAATTTGATTTTATGATGGCCATTTATCCGAATATGTTAGGCCAGCAAACATGTTGGGATTGTAATAACTACCATAATTATGTATTGGTAAAACCCGGGACAAATATTTCTCAGCTTGAAGAAAAACTTAAACGTATTGTTCATAAATATATTATTCCGCATGATAAGCAGCAAAACGTGTTTTATTATGACAGGTCCAATGATTATTATGAACTGCAACCGATAAAAGACATACATCTAAAATCCAAAGACATTTTTCACAATGCAAGTTTCAGCTTTGATAATCCCGGAGATATCCGGATTGTGTGGGTACTTAGTATCGCAGCACTTTTTATACTCATAATTGCATGCATTAACTTTATTAATTTATCTACAGCCAAATCAACCAAAAGGGCAAAAGAAATTGGGTTGAAAAAAACTATCGGTGCCCGAAGAAATGCCTTGATCTGGCAGTTTTTTATTGAATCCATCACCTATACTGTTTTGTCAATTATCATGGCAATTGGTCTTGCTTTGTTGCTTTTGCCCTATCTGAATAACTTATCAGGAAACACATTATCAATTCCCTGGCACGAATGGTGGCTGGTCCCTTTACTATTGTGCTCTGCAATTTTAATAGGTGTCCTGGCTGGTATTTATCCTTCATTTTACCTGACCTCTTTCAAACCGGTAAAAGTCCTGAAAGGAGATTTAGGCAGAAAAGGTAAAAATACGAGCTTAAGGAATGGGTTGGTCGTATTTCAATTTGCCGCTTCCATTATACTGATTATATGTACTTTGGCAATTTATAAGCAAATGGATTATATGCTGAATAAAGACCTGGGTTTTAACAAAGAACAGGTATTAATATTACATGGGACCAATTCGTTGGGTGAAAAGATCAATACCGTCAAAGATGAGTTGGAATCCCTGTCTACTGTCCAAAGTGTTTCAATTAGCTCATATTTACCTATTGAGAATTCACAGCGGGACGGTACAGCTTATTGGAAAGAAGGAAGACAAGGAATTGATCCGGGAATTGGAGGGCAGAACTGGAGGGTGGATACGGATTATGCAAAAACTTTTGGTTTGGAAATAATTGAGGGACGTGATTTTTCAGAAAAAATAAGTTCTGACAGGAACGCAGCACTTATAAATCAGGAAATGGTCAAACAGCTTGGGTTAAATAAACCTGTAGGAAAACGCATTGAGGCAAGTTTTGGTAGCTGGGAGATAATAGGAGTAGTAAAAGATTTTCATTATGATGTTATGGACTATAAAATCCGGCCATTGGTAATGCGAAATGCTATGAGTACCGGAAAGATGAGTATAAGGGTAAGTACAGCAAACATGAACAATGCTATAAAATCCATAACTAAAATATGGGATGAATTTTCACCTCATCAGCCTGTTCGTTATAGTTTCCTTGATGCTGAATATGGCAGGATGTATGCAAATGTGGACCGCATGGGGAAAATATTTATCAGTTTTTCTTTTTTGGCTATTGTTGTTGCTCTTTTGGGTTTGTTTGGACTAGCTGAATATATTACAGAAGAACGTGTCAAGGAAATAGGCGTGCGTAAAGTAAATGGTGCCAAAGTTTCTGAGATATTGTCGATGCTAAACAAAGACGTTGTTAAGTGGGTCGTAATTGCTTTTATGGTGGCTTCCCCGGTAGCATATTATACGATGAATAAATGGCTTGAGAATTTTGCCTATAAAACCATATTGAGCTGGTGGCTATTTGCATTAGCCGGCTTATTGGCTTTAGGGATTGCATTGCTGACCGTAAGCCGGCAAAGCTGGAGAGCAGCTACGAGGAACCCGATTGAGGCACTCAGGTATGAGTGACGACCCCGAAGTTTCGGGGCTGTGAAACGGGGTCAAAGTGTTAAGAAATGAGTAACTACATCTCACCGTGTTGGGGTTATTCCTCTTTTTTTCAAAGTATTCGATTTCAAAGTACTTAAAAAGTAACTATTTAGGTTTTTAATCGTCTCTTAAATAACAGCGTATTTCTATGCTCTCACATTGTAAGGGTCCACAAAGTAAATCACATGAACAAGTAAAAATTTAACTTTTAGAAAAACCATAAAATGAAAATAAAAATATCTTTTTTCATTTGTCTCATTTTAATTGGAATTTTAAACCTTTCATTTACTCAACCAGAATCTTTGAAACAATTGATTTTGATCGATGTAAGTCATGGTCAGAAATTCTGGTTCGATCCTTCGCAACCGGAACATATGAATAAAAACAGAGCTGAATATGTAGCTTCCATGGTCGAGAATACTGCTGCTTTACTTGATGTTCGAATCGGTTTTCTCAATAAACAGATTGAAAAGAAACATTTGATGAACTGTAAATTATTGTTTATCCATGTTCCCACTTCGGGATTTGATAAGAGTGAGGTTAGAAACATTATCCAATTTATTAAAAATGGAGGTTCGCTATTCCTTGCAATGGAAGATGACTACTGGGTTACACTTGAAGACACGAATGTTAATGATATTGTAAAACCCTTTGGGATGCAGTTTGGCGGATCAATTGCTGATAAAACGATAGGTGGTTATTCAATTGTCAGTGACCTTACCCCCAAGTCTTATAAAATTCCATATCGTGATGGACGGATAGTAAAAGGGGGTATTCCTTTTTGTTTCAGCAATGCTTCGAAAGAATATTATTTTGGAACATATAAAACGCTTGACAAAGGAGGAAAAATAGTACTTATGGGAGATGGAATGATTTCGCTAAGCCTAAGTAGCTGGGGTGAAGAAAGTAATCACCGATACAATGAGTTTATGACTAGTGTTCTAAAATGGTTGTTAGATTGATTTATGAGAGAATCTTTTTCAATACCTGGCTGCAAGAACGCTTCCCTGCAATTAGTCCAAATGGAAAACCTTCGATGTATTGCCATTGACTCAGTTAACAGGTAAAAATTTTGACACTTTGTGTAAAATATATTTACACTTCAGAATAGTTGCTTATTGCTAATTCGCTCATAATAAATCACTAAGATTGTGCGGCATTAATATTGAATGATGTCCAACAAATGACAAACCAAGAATCATTCTAAAATGAAAAATGATTTTCTAACTATAGTCAGAAATCTAAAAAAGAACCTTCCTGATACAACCATGTCAGTTATCGGGCTTGCGATAGGCCTGGCTTCATTTGTGATTATTCTTTCGTATGTAAATTATGAATTTAGTTTTGATAAACATTTTAGCGATTACGATAATACTTACTGGTTTACAACCGACCTGATATGGGAAAATGGGGACAGGCAAACTGCAGCCGTTTCACCTGCTCCTTCAGCCAAACATTTGGTGAAAGATTTTCCTGAAATAACTGATGCAACTTGCTTTTTTACTGCACCAAAAACACTCCTAAGCTTGCAGGACGGAGCAAACGAACAAAGCTTCTTTGAAGAATATCTTTTTTATACGGATGAACATTTCCCTGAGTTGTTTGACGTTCAAATGCTAAATAATGATGCAAGAACAATTTTACAGGAACCAAACTCAATTATTATTTCAGAAAGTATAGGCCAAAAATTATTTAGAGGAATTGATCCTATAGGCAAGATGGTTGAAATCCAGACTACTCGTGGATAGAAGCATTGAGGTATGAATAATAAAAACTAATGTCATGAATAGTTTAAAGTCAATTTTAAGGAATGCGATAAAAAATAGAGGAATTACTTTTTTAAATATTCTTGGCTTAACGGTAGGGTTTGTATGTTCTATATTCCTTGTTTCATGGGTAATTCATGAATCGACCTATGATAATTTTATAGGAGATAAAGACAAAATATATAGGGTTATATTGAATAATTCCCGGGATGATATGCCTGAAATGTCAGCGGCCAGTATGAATGGGATTGGTCCAGAGGTAACTAAACTTTTTCCAGAAATAGAAAATTACACAAGATTACATCAACCGTACCCAAACTCCTTAGTTAGAACATTAGATAAAAAACATTTCAGGGTAACGGGTTATTTTGTTGATTCTACTTTTTTTAGAATTTTAAACTATCCTGTTTTAGAAGGAGATCCATCAAGAGCTCTCAATGTAAAAAACAACATTGTTATTGCAAAACAATTAGCTAATAAATGTTTTGGTAAAAATCCAGTTATAGGGAAACAACTAATGATTGACGGTCATATATTTACAGTTTCTGCTGTAATTGAAGATGTGGCGTCAAATTCTCATTTGCAATTTCAATACCTCATTCCTACCTTAAATGCCCCGGATAATTGGCACAAAAATAAATGGGGAGGGGATAACTGCATTACATATTTGAAATTAAACACAAGGGATAAAGTTGAGTTGCTCAATAAAAAAATCACTGATCTTGTCTATGCAAATAATAAAGGTTGGGAAGAAATTAAGGTAAGTGTTAAACTTCAAAATATAAAAGATATACCATTTAGTACAGATTTTAGCTGGGATAGTGCCAAAAAAAGTAGTAAGCAAAATATTTTAGCACTTTCTGGAATTGCCTTTTTGATTATGCTGATAGCTTGCATCAACTTTGCAAACCTTTTTACTTCTTCTGCATTGAAAAGGAAGAAAACCACAGGAATTAAACTCGTAAATGGTGCCCCGAGGTTTTATATTATTAAAGAATATTTAGGGGAAGTATTTTTACATGTTATTTTATCATTTTTTTGCGCAATGATTTTATTAACGGTATTACTTCCGTATTTAAATCATTTATCAGGCTCTGTTATCGATATTAGTTTTTTTAGCCTAAGGTTTTTAGCTATTAGTATACCAATGATATTGATAACAATTTTATTGGCAGGATTTTTCCCAGGATTATATTTAACCCGGTTTAAACTAACTGAAGTTCTTAAAAATGGAATACCTGTTAAAAGTAAAAAAGTCAATATTCAAAACATAATGGTTACAGCGCAGTTTGTGATTGCTATTATATTAGTATTTGCAGTAATTGTTATACACAAGCAGGTAAATTTTCTGCAATCAAAGAATTTAGGATTTGACAAAGAAAATGTACTTTACATTCCTGCAACCGGCTTATTAAAACAAGAGATTTATCAGCAAAGACTAAAAGATGAATTGCTAAAAAGTCCACACATATCTGCAATTGCTTACAGAGGAAGCGTACCAACAATTTGGGCTAATGGAATGCCAATCTCTACAAATCCAAACAATGAAGATGTTGTTGGTTCTGAACAAATAGATGTTGGATCAGAATACATGGATTTAATAAATATCAATTTTATTGCAGGAGAAAATGTGTTTAAAAATAGTAGTTGCCCATTTAATCATTGTATCATTAATGAAAAAGCCGCAGAAAAGCTCAAGCTAAAACCACCTTATATAGACAAAGTCATTTATAGAAATGGAAATAGTCAACCTCTTATAGTTAAAGGAGTAATTGAAAATATCAATACAAAAAGTTTAACTCAGGAAATTATCCCAAATGTTTACTTCAGGTTTAATGACCAAAGAAGATCAGCATATCAAAATGGGATTCTTCTTTTTAAGATAGAAAATGATCATAGCAAAGCTATTGCAGATATACAAACTTATTGGGAAAAAGAAGTTCCGGGTGCACCATTTGAATATTGGTTTCTTGATCAGACCTATGACAATTTGTATAAATCAGAAAAAAGAGCTAAGGAAGTCTTAAGTTGGTTCACTTTGATCGCATTAATTCTTACTTCTTTAGGTTTACTGGCAATGGCTAATTTTATAGCAGAACAGAGAACTAAGGAAATCGGTGTTCGGAAAGTAAATGGAGCCAAAGTATCCGAAATATTGGCCTTGCTCAATAAAGACTTTGTAAATTGGATAGCCATTGCATTCGTAATAGCCAGTCCAATTGCCTGGTATGCCATGAACAAATGGTTGGAGAACTTCGCTTACAAAACTACGTTGAGCTGGTGGATTTTTGCATTAGCTGGAGTGTTGGCTTTGGGCATTGCACTATTAACAGTTAGCTGGCAGAGTTGGAAAGCGGCTACGAGGAATCCGGTGGAGGCGTTGAGACACGAGTAAAGTCTTGAACTCTGATTGAATGATGATTTGAAAACGGTGATTTTTTTATAAACCTATGACAAAAGGAAACAACTATATAGATCAAAAGTACCCATTATCGGAATTAACAGGTAAGATTATAAAATGTGCGATTGAAGTACACCAACATCTTGGCAATGGTTTTCAAAAAGTAATTTACCAGCGGGCTTTGGCAGTCGAATTTACAAACCAGTTCCTTGGTTTTAAACGGGTGATGAATAAAAAATCAAAGCCTTCATCCAATCAAACAAATCAAAGTTCTGACAATTAGCTGGTCCCGGGTACTCGTTGATCGAAGCCTTGCGCTATGAGTAACATTACTTCCTCGGCTTCCACTTACGCGAAACCCACTCCCCCTATGAATCTATGCTTTATACACAAATATGATTTTAGGGGAAAGCAAGAAAATAATGAATATACAACACTCAATAACCAATGTAGAACTATGAAAAACACATCAATTGGGAGTTAATTTTGAATATTGGGTATTCAAAATTGAATATTTTACATTTAAATGTTGATAAAATGGATTGTTATTACCAAATAAAAGATGTGTATAAAGG
>JANQII010000165.1 GCA_028282195.1 Prolixibacteraceae bacterium | reverse complement strand
TCTTTATAGTGCTCTTTTTGTTGTGGCATTGCTATATAAAAATTAAAAGGAACAAAGCTCGTAAATTTTATATTGCTCCACAACTTCTTAAACTGAGCCATAATTTGTAAGGATATTAGATTAAATTCAAACTATTAATTATTCCTTTCAACTTTTTTTAAAAGCTGCCGGATACTACAATTCATTAACCACAATGCTTCCTGGATTACTCCCAGTATCCATACCTGTAACACTAGCTGTACCAGATTTGATACAGGTAACTTTTCAGACCTGATTCGGAATGGAGTAACACTTCTCTTTATATTCATCTTTTATCGAGTAGTCTCATTACCCGTTTTTTATATTTAATAAAGTAGAGTTATTGTTATTTCGTTTTTTTCTTTACTTTTACACCAATTAGAGTAGTATGACTACGCAAAATAAAACAAAATTAAAGACTCTTTTTGAGTTATTGAAACCCAATAATGTGTTAACATCAAAATTATTGGATGAGAATGATATATCCAGACATTTAAGAAGATATTATCAGGATAATGGTTGGATAGAATCAATTGGAAAAGGAGCATATAAGAAACCAGGCAATAATCTTGATTGGCACGCCGGAGTGAACGCCTTACAATTTCAGCTGAATTTAAATATTCATGTGGGAGGATTAACCGCACTGATATTATATGGCTTAGGACACTATCTAAGATTAAGCCAGGAAACATTATACTTATTTTCTCTCCTAAAAACAAGGCTTCCAAAATGGTTTTCAGATTATAATTGGAATGTTGAATTATTCCATAAACCAACTTCATTCCTGCCTGAATCCATTGGTATAAAGCAATTGGATGTTAACGGAATAACTATTCATGTTTCAACACCGGAACGCGCAATTCTCGAATGTTTGCTTTTGGCTCCTAATAGTGCTGATCTTGTGGAATGTTACCAAGTCTTTGAAGGCTTGGTCAATTTAAAACCAAAACTGGTCAGTGAGTTGTTAATGACTTGTAATTCGGTAAAAGTTAAACGTCTGTTTTTGTACATGGCTAAAAAAGCAAACCACCAATGGTTACAATTCATTATGCCAGATAAAATAAATATTGGCAGTGGAGATCGCATGATCACTAAAAATGGAATGTACATATCAGAATATCAAATAACAGTACCAAAAGAATTAGCAGAATTATGATTTCACCTACCTATCGGGCACAAGTAGATTTATTGTTACAGGTACTTCCATTTGTGGCAAAAGAAGAATTGTTTGCATTAAAAGGCGGTACAGCAATTAACCTTTTTGTCAGAGAAATGCCCCGTTTGTCGGTTGACATTGATTTAACTTATTTACCAATAGATTCCAGAACTGATGCCTTAAAGAACATACAAGAAGGTTTAGGCAGGATTAAGACTGATATCGAAAAAAGTATTCCAAAAATACGAATAAATCCCGTTCCGTTAAATGAGGGATCTGATGTTAAATTAAATTGCCAGGGCCTTGGAGCACAGATAAAAATTGAGGTTAATACAATCACCAGGGGCAATGTCTTTCCCACTCAATTAATGCAGGTCGTTGAACCTGTTCAGGATGAGTTTGACAAATTCGCAGCCATCAAAGTTGTTTCAATGGCTGAATTATATGGAGGAAAGATCTGTGCTGCAATTGACCGCCAGCATCCGAGAGATATTTTTGATGTAAAACTTTTACTTGATAATGAAGGATTATCAGATCCTATTTGGGAAGGTTTTAAAATTGGGTTGATCAGTCACTATAAGCCAATTGGAGAACTGCTGAATCCCGTATTAAAAAATCAAGAATCTGCTTTTGATAATCAATTTGCAGGAATGAGTACCGTATCATTTTTATATCAAGATTATGAAGATACAAAAGCATCACTTATAAAAATTATAGATGAGCGTATCTCAGATGACGAGAAAAAATTTCTTCTGAGTTTTGAGTCCGGCGAACCAGACTGGAGTTTATTTCCAATCCCGATATTAAAAGAATTACCTGCAGTTCAATGGAAATTAATCAACATCAACAAACTAAAAGAGCAGAACCTCAAAAAGCATGAATCAAAAATTGATTATCTAAAAAGTGTTCTAAAACTATAATTAGATGAATCTTTTGAGCTAAAACGAAG
Source organism: Prolixibacteraceae bacterium (assembly GCA_028282195.1). Lineage (GTDB taxonomy): Bacteria > Bacteroidota > Bacteroidia > Bacteroidales > Prolixibacteraceae > Sunxiuqinia. The sequence continues at coordinate 71,730 of JANQII010000165.1, read as the reverse complement.
CATTGTAATTACTATTTATCTAAGTTCTTGATGTCATCAATTTTTATGGCTTGTGCCGCTTTATTTTTCTTTTCATCCACCACTTTAGCATAAATCTGCGTAGTTTTCACATCAGTGTGCCCAAGCATCTTGCTAACGGTATAAATATCGGTTCCGCTTGATAGTTGCAAGGTAGCAAATGTATGGCGAAAGCAGTGAAAAGTAATTTTCTTTTTAATCCCTGCTGCCTCAATCCACTGTTTTAGCGGTCGGGAAATCCATGAAGGATTGGGTAAATCTTCAAATACTAATTGTTCGGGCCTGCCTGGTTCTCCACATAACTGCAAAGCTTGTTCTGAAATGGGTGTATATTCTACGCCCTTTGTTTTTTGCTGGGTAAAATGCAGCTTTGCCTGATTGCCGTCAATGCTAATCTCGCTCCATTTTAGCTTTTGAATATCGATATGTCTCAATCCTGTAAGCGCAGAAAAAAGTGCTGCACGTTTTAGTACATCACGTTCACAAGGCGTTGCTACAAGTTTATTTAATTCTTCTACCGTCAAATACTCCCGGCGCGATTCCTTCTCCTGAATCCCCTTAAGCTTGGCAGATAAGTCACTTTGTAGGTATCCATCAATAAAAGCCTGCTTTAGTACTGCTTTAAAAATGGAGAAATAGGTTGATGCGGTATTTTGTGAAATAATTCCACTTTTGTTACCTCCCTGGAGTGCTGACATAAGGTAAAGCCTAAAATTTTCTGCCAAGGCAACATTTATTTGAGAAAACAAAAGTGTATCCCCTGCAAAAAGCTTTATTAATTCATTTGTGCGCTGCCAATTAACTATAATAGACGAGGAACTATTCCCATGACGTTTAATCGTTGCCTTTTCAAAATACTCGACAAAATTATGCTATAAACGTTCTTTGTGTTCAGCCTGAGCAGTTTCAGAATCGCTGTACAAATCAGCATGGTCATATTCCCGTTGACGAAGCTTGCGCACACCATCGGCATACATCATGCTTTCTCTATCCAGTTCGCTCTTGCAGATAATTACTCCATTATCATCACGTTTTGGTTTGTATGTTTTTTCACCGTTTGCATTGGTTCAGGCAGTTCTTTTTTTGTCCCATGTTACCGTGGTAATGCTTCTGTTTAAATACTCGCGAATGCGTTGAGGTTTGGTTTTTCCCGGAACAAATACCGGATAACTCTCCAGGTATATATACCATTCGTTTCGGTCTTCAGCTTTACGAAGTCTTACTGTTACTTTAGTTTTTGATAATTGTTTCATGGGGTGTTAATTTTAGTTACTGCTATAGATATTATCAATTTCTGATTTAGGAGCATAAACATACTTTCCCATTTGCCTAATTGGAATAGAAAACTTTCGAATATGCTTATAAACAGAGCTGTCAGATATTCCAAACTTTTTTGAAATCTCACCGATTGTATAGCAATCTTCAGGTTCGAGGCGATATAATTTTACTTCCGACAATTCTTTTGTTACAGATATATCTTCACGAGTCGGAAACATCTTTTCAATTACTGTACGGTCAAGTCTCAAAAGTCGAGTACCTAAATTGATTGCGGGGATTCTCCCTTGACGTATATATCTGTACAATGTAGTTTTAGCCACTCCAAAAAGAATTACTGTTTCTGGTACAGAAATATATTTACGGTTATCTGGTATTCTGCTGGCAATCGCCTTCCTTTGTTCTTCCTTTTTCTGCTCTTTTTTTCTTTCACGATACGCAGTATCACTACATTTTTTAGAACAATAGATAGAACTTACCGTCTTAGGCACAAACGATTTTTCGCATATCGCACATTGCTTTTGAATCATATTCACCACCATTTTCAACGCTATTTAAGTTCCATAAACATCCTTAAATATTCATAAGTTCCACTTTACCGTTAATTATGTTCCGGCACAGATATGGTCCAAATATATGACAAAAAATAATGAGAAACCATTTAATTAAATAATTTCTCTCCAATAAAAAACGCAGTAAATCAAAGACTTACTGCGTTTTACTAATTATTGATTATTGTTAATAATCGCTATCTATTTCACCTCTTCAAAATCAACGTCAGTAACTTCACCATCCTGAGTTGCATCCTTTGATTGCCCATTGCCTCCTTCTTGTGCTCCTGCGTCAGGTCCGGGTTGTGTACCACCTTGCTCTTTAGCTTGTGCATTGTACATTTCCTGGGATGCAGCCTGGAATACCTGGTTCAATTCGGCAGTTGCAGCATCAATTGCAGCAATATCCTGAGCTTTGTGAGCTTCTTTCAGCTTGTTCAATGCATCCTCAATTGGAGCTTTTTTATCAGCCGGTAGTTTGTCCCCAAATTCTTTTAACTGCTTTTCAGTTTGGAAAATCATACTGTCAGCCTGGTTCAATTTATCAACCTTTTCGCGGGCTTCCTTATCGGCAGCTTCGTTTGCTTGTGCTTCATCCTTCATTTTTTGTATTTCGTCATCGCTCAAGCCTGATGATGCTTCAATACGGATAGACTGAGATTTACCAGTCGCTTTGTCTTTTGCATGAACGTTCAGGATACCATTCGCGTCAATATCAAAAGAAACTTCAATTTGAGGAACTCCGCGTGGTGATGGTGGAATACCATCCAGGTGGAATTTGCCAATTGTTTTGTTGCCAGAAGCCATTGGTCGCTCACCTTGCAGTACATGAATTTCTACAGAAGGCTGGTTGTCTGCAGCTGTAGTAAAAGTTTCTGCTTTCTTAGTTGGGATAGTTGTATTTGCTTCAATCAATTTAGTCATTACACCACCCATTGTTTCAATACCCAGTGAAAGAGGGGTAACATCAAGAAGCAATACATCTTTAACTTCACCTGTTAAAACACCGCCTTGAATCGCAGCACCAACAGCAACCACTTCATCAGGGTTTACTCCTTTTGAAGGGGCTTTGCCAAAGAAAGCCTGAACTTTTTCCTGGATCGCAGGAATACGGGTTGAACCACCAACAAGAATCACTTCATCAATGTCAGAAGGGTTCATGCCAGCATTTTTCAACGCAGCTTTACAAGGCTCAATGGTAGCGTTGATCAAGCTATCAGCAAGCTGTTCAAATTGTGCGCGGGTTAATGTTTTAACCAGGTGTTTTGGTATTCCATCAACTGGCATAATGTAGGGCAGGTTGATCTCTGTTTGAGTTGAACTGGACAATTCAATCTTTGCTTTCTCTGCAGCTTCTTTCAAACGTTGAAGGGCCATTGGGTCTTTTTTAAGATCAACGCCTTCATCTTTCTGAAATTCCTGGGCCAACCAGTCAATAATCACTTGATCAAAGTCATCACCACCAAGGTGAGTATCACCATCGGTAGATTTTACTTCGAAAACACCATCACCTAATTCAAGTACTGAAATATCGAACGTACCACCACCCAGGTCGAATACGGCGATTTTCATGTCCTTGTCCATTTTGTCAAGGCCATATGCCAAAGATGCAGCAGTTGGTTCGTTAATGATACGACGAACTGTCAAACCTGCAATTTCACCAGCTTCTTTAGTCGCCTGGCGCTGTGAGTCATTGAAGTAAGCAGGAACCGTAATTACTGCTTCAGTAACTTCCTGTCCAAGGTAATCTTCTGCAGTTTTCTTCATCTTTTGAAGAACCATAGCAGAAATTTCCTGTGGAGAGTATTTGCGATCGTCTATCTGTACACGTGGCGTATTGTTGTCACCTTTAATCACGGTGTAAGGAACACGGTTAACTTCTTTAGTTACATTCGAGAAGCTTTCACCCATAAAACGTTTAATCGAATAAACTGTTTTTGTTGGGTTTGTAATAGCCTGACGTTTTGCAGGATCACCAATTTTACGTTCGCCATTTTCAATAAATGCAACAATTGATGGAGTTGTCCTTTTCCCTTCGCTGTTAGGAATTACAACTGGCTCGTTTCCTTCCATTACGGAAACACAGGAGTTGGTGGTTCCTAAGTCGATTCCAATAATTTTTCCCATTGTATCTGTATTTTTAAGTTTTAATTTCTTTTCGATTACGACCTGAACAGATCAATGATTATGCCATAGCCTTTGTGTCTGTTTTTTGTGAAAATATGGCACAACTTGGTTTTAACACTGAAAAAAGTTGTCATTATTGGTGACAAAAAGACAGCAGTTGCGATTTAGAATATTGCATAGCTAAGATTTACATGGTATCCAATATTAAAAAGGTCTGTCATAACATGATTAAGCCTGTTCATATGGCTAACCCCAATACTTCCGGATAGTCTAAGTTGAGGTGAAATGTAATAATTGATTGAAGTGTAAAATCTTATTTCGTTTTTCCATTTCTTAGTAATATCACCTTCAAAAAGAACATTAGATTCATGTGCAGTAAATGACAAATTAGAACGAATGGATGTCCTGAAATTTGGGAAGTAATTGTATTCAACTCCAAAGTTACCAGCCATGAAATCGTTAGCTGTATCTTCTTCTCTATTCAATATGTTTCTTGAGCTAATTTCACACCAAATATTGCGCTCCCAATTTAAGTTAATTTGTTTAGAACTTGTCAAATTGATTTTGCTAACCAGATCAAAAAATGATTCATCATCATCATTATGTTTATTCATATTTTTTTGATTCCAACTAATATATCTAGGGGTTGAAATTAACTTCATAACATTACCTGAATGTCTTTCCCAAATATTTGCAAAACTCCAATAATCATTTAAAATTGTAAAGTAGTTAATGTCTGAGTTTATAATCAATTGTTGGTTGTGAAGCAATGAATCCAAAGTTTTTAGTTCTTCAATTTTTCGTAACCTGTAATCAAAAAAGCGCTTATTTTTTAGTTTGGAGGACTTTGTTGCAAATTCAAAAATATCTGATTCTTTTAAGGTTCTGTTTAGTAATCCATCATTTTCTAAATTTTTTAGAATAAAATAGCTTTGCCAAAGATCACTTACTGGTTCTAAACGACCTTTCCCAATTCCAAGCCCAATTGAGGTTTCTAAGGAATTATATATATGCTTATAATTAGTCTCACCATTTATTTTAGATTGATCTTTGCTATGCCTAAAATTTAGTTCTGGTATAATATTGATGAAAACATTTTTGTCATTTAGAAAAATTGAGATGTCTGTAGAAGTTTTAAATGTAATTTCTGGTTGGTAGTAACTATCCTTGGTATCTTCTGTTTTTTCTTTTTGAAATTTATATGTTGGGGAAAACTGAGTTTCTGATATAACAATCTTCTCTTTTGTATTAAAAAAGTAATTATAAAGAAGATCAATTTTTGTATTGAAATGACTCTTCTTAACATCAAACGATCTATACTCAGAATGAGAGTTATATATTAATTCGTCTTCTTCAGTGTAGTTATTCTGATTTCCATTTGAGTTAAAAGACAGTTGAAGTTTATGCCTTTTTATATTCGGTAATTTGTACTTTGAGAGATCAAAATTTTTATCCTGGGAGAATGCTAATATGAAGCAAAAGAAGAATGCGAAGGGTAGAATTGTTTTTTTCATTTGTAATGTTTTTATGGGTGATTGCTTTTCGTTAAACAAGAACAATGCCAAATGAACAAAAGATTCTTCTTTCATTAGTGAAAGATGAACTTCGATGTATCTTTAAAGTGTACTTCAAACATTTTAGTACTTTTGTACCTCCATAAAAGAGCAAATCATGTCAGTACATAAAGAAATAAGGAAAGTAACCACCCATGTTCTTTCAGCAATGAAGCTGAGAGGTGAAAAAATATCCATGTTGACCAGCTACGACTATAGTATGGCTAAGCTTGTAGATGAAGCCGGAGTAGATGTAATACTGGTTGGCGACTCAGCATCAAATGTAATGGCCGGTAACGAAACAACATTACCTATTACGTTGGATCAGATGATTTATCATGGTACCTCTGTGGTTAAGGCAGTAAACCGTGCTTTGGTTATTGTTGATATGCCTTTTGGTACTTATCAGGGGAATAGTAAAGAAGCATTAAGTTCTGCTATTCGTATTATGAAAGAAACGGCAGCAGATGCGGTAAAATTAGAAGGAGGTAGTGAAGTATTGGAGTCTGTTGATCGCATTTTATCTGCCGGAATCCCGGTTATGGGGCACTTAGGGTTAATGCCACAATCGATTCATAAATACGGTACGTATACTGTTCGGGCCAAGCAGGAAGAGGAAGCAGATAAGCTAATCGAAGATGCTAAGCTATTGGAAAACGCGGGATGTTTTGGAATTGTACTCGAGAAGATTCCAGCTGAATTAGGTAAAAGAGTTGCTGAATCTGTAAAGATTCCAATTATCGGTATTGGTGCTGGTAGTGGTGTTGACGGACAGGTTCTTGTTATTCATGATATGTTAGGCATTACTCAGGAATTTTCACCACGCTTTTTAAGAAGATACCATAATCTTGCCGTTGAAATCAAAGGTGCTGTTGGAACTTATATTGAGGATGTGAAATCGTTGAATTTTCCTAATGAGAGAGAACAATATTAATTTAGTCATTAGTCACTGGTCATTAGTTATTAGAATTGAATTTGTCAAATGAAATAATCTACTAACAATAATTATAAAACATCCCTAATATGAAACTTGAAGAACTAAAAGTATATAATCTTTCAATGGATATTGCTGAAGAATGTTGGGTAGATATTGATAAGTGGGATTCTTTTTCAAAAAATACCATAGGGAAACAACTAATCAGAACTATTGATTCTGTTGCTGCAAACTTGAGTGAAGGATTTGGAAGATATCATTATAATGATTCAAAGCGATTTGGTTATTATTCCAGAGGTTCTTTGTATGAATCAAAAACCTGGATAACAAAAGCAAAAAGAAGAGAATTGATTTCCGAAGAAAGGTTTTATTTTTATAAAGAACAGATAAATACGATTGGGAAGATGCTGAACAAATATATTAAGTCGATTGGTGAAAATACAGCAGAAGAACCCTTACCTGGTTACTCAAACAATGAAGAAATTAATTTAAGGGATATCTAATTCCTAATTTACTAGTGACCAATTATCAAATATTATGCAAGTAATCTACGAAGACAATCATATAATTGCGATTAATAAAGCTTGTGGTGAAATTGTGCAGGGCGATAAAACAGGGGACATTCACCTGATTGATAAAGTAAAAGCTTACATTAAAAAGAAGTACAACAAGCCTGGTGATGTTTATTTAGGGTCACCCCACCGTTTGGACAGGCCAACAAGTGGTGTAATTATTTTTGCACGCACGAGTAAAGCTTTAACTCGCTTAAATGCAATGTTTCAGGATAAAGAAGCGATTCAGAAAACATACTGGGCTGTTGTTGACGATCTTCCTGAAAATGAGGAAGATACTTTGGAGCATTATCTTTGGAAAGATGAAGGAAAGAATAAAAGTTTTGCTTCCCAAAAGGCTAAACAAGGAGCTCGGTTTTCAAAGTTAACTTATAAGCATAAAGCAAGTTTAAACAGGTATCATTTACTGGAGGTGATTCTGCATACTGGCCGTCATCATCAAATACGGGTACAACTTTCAAAAATCGGCTGCCACATAAAAGGCGATTTAAAATACGGAGCTGCACGAAGTAATGAAAATGGAGGAATTCATCTTCATGCCCGAAAGCTTGAATTTATTCATCCTGTGAAAAAAGAACCCATCAAAATTGTAGCAAGCCCCCCAAAGAGTGATCCAATTTGGGATGAACTGGTAAAAATCAAAGATCTGAAAGAATAAACCGTTATGCATTTAAAATACATCGTTTTAAGAATCGAAAATTCGGGAAATAACCCATTTGCTGGAAGCCAGAAGCAAGAAGCTGGAAGTTAGAAGTAAGACTTCAAGCCTTTTCGCATAAAAATTTATAGAAACTCACGTTAAATAGCTTACTTTAAAAAGTCTGGAGTAAAAGTTAAGGGCAACAGACTTTTTGCATTTTCAAGAAGGACAATATTCTTTTTTCCATCCAGAATAACCCGAATATCATTTTTATAACGGGATTCTGTTTCGGCCAAAACCTGCCGGCAGGAACCACATGGTGCGACAGCTTCTAAAACAGGCTTCCCATTATTAAAAGCGGTGACTGCAATCGTTTTAACTGCCGATTCAGGATATCGGGAGTTAGCGTAGAAAAGGGCAACCCTTTCTGCACAAAGGCCAGACGGAAATGCTGCATTTTCCTGGTTGCTTCCAGTTATAATTTCACCGTTGTCAAGTTCAACTGCAGCTCCCACACAAAATCTGGAATATGGAGCATATGCATTCTTAGAAACACTTCTGGCAGCCTCAAGAAGTTTTTGATCGTCTAAATTCAACTCAAAAATGTCGGTAAATTCGGATATAATAAATCGGATTTCTTTCGTTTTCATAAAAGAATAATTTCTTTCATTTCAAATGTACTGTTTTCTGCGCTGAAAAATGGAGGCTTTTTTTATTTTTGCTAAAATTTTGATTTTATGTATACGAAATTCCTGGCTGTTTTGGTCATCTCAATACTTTCTCTCAATAGTTTTTCTCAACGGATTATAACCCGCGAACAGTACATTGAAAAATATAAAAACCTGGCCATTCGTGAAATGATACGAAGCGGGGTTCCTGCAAGTATAAAGCTGGCGCAGGGATGTCTGGAGTCAGGAAATGGAAATAGTAAGCTTAGTGTAAAATCAAATAATCATTTTGGTATAAAATGTAAAAGCTCTTGGAGAGGTAAGCGGGTTTATCATGATGATGACAGGAGAAATGAGTGCTTTCGTCACTACAATTCAGTTGAAGAATCATATATCGATCACTCAAATTTTTTAATGGTAAACCCAAGATATGCAAGCCTTTTTGATTTGGATATTACGGATTATAAAGGCTGGGCAAGAGGATTGAAAAAAGCAGGTTATGCAACAGCTTCACACTATGCAACAGAATTAATTCGAATTATTGAAGAAAGCAAGCTTTACCTGTATGATCAAGGGCTCGATAAAGCTGAATTAGCACGCCTGGAAAAGAATGGTTTTCATAAGAAGAAAGTAGAAAATGGGAATCTGATTAATCCATATAAGCACCGTAAAGTGACTCTCAGGAATGGTTTAAAATCAATTGAGGTCAAGACCGGGGATAGTTTTGAGTCAATTGCGAGTGAGTTTGGAATGAAGGCCTGGGAGATATATACTTATAACGATTATTATTCAGGCAAAAGATTACGTGAAAATGAGATTTTGTACATAGAACCAAAGCGGAAAAGAGCAAATAAAAGGCATAAAACCCATCGGTTTAAAGCTGATGACAGCATGCACTTCATTTCGCAGCGGTATGGAATAAAATTGAAACCATTGTATCGCCGGAACCGAATGAAAAGGGATGAAAGACCAGTCGTTGGTTCTATTATTTACCTTAGGACCAGGAAACCCAAAAAATGAACGAACTGCAATGTACGCTAAGGGTATAGAAAGAGTGCAACATCTGGATTATTGAATACCTGGTTCTTAATATTCTTTGCGGTTAATTATTCTTCTTCCTGAACAACCCTTAAATGAAAAGAGCAAAAAAAGACTTAATGTATTATTTAAAGATTCTCATTATCAGCTGTGAGTAAGCTGTGTTCTCTTATTCTTCCGTAACATGAAATATCAACTGGTGACTACTGATGTTTTATATTACCCAAATCAAATCTTTAGGTCAGCTTATATTTCACAATATCTTGAAATCCTCGTAAAAAATCTTCAGTCTTCATTCTTTTTTTACCTGCAAGCTGAAGCTCTTTGATGTTGATAAATCTATCTGATGAAGCTACTTTCAAAAAAGTTTTTCCATCCGTTGAAACAGTCCCTGATGTTTTGTTTGTTTCTTCATCAATTTCTGTAGCAAAAACTTTTAGGCCAATGGTTTGGTCATTTTCATCAACTAATTCAGTCCAGGCTGCGGGGTAGGGCGATAAACCGCGAATTAGGTTATGAACTTTTTGCGCCGGCTTCGACCAGTCAATTCTGCAATCATCTTTAAAAATCTTTGGAGCATGTTTCAGGTTTTCAGCTTTCCCCAACGCATCTTGGTCAATGGCTTTATAATCGCCGGAAGCAAGGGAATCGACAGTTTTTAAGACTAGTCTTGAACCGATTTCCATCAATTTATCATGAAGAACACCAACATTGTCATTATTTTCAATTTCAACCTTTTCTTTAAAAAGAATTCTTCCGGTGTCAATTTCATGGTCTAACAGGAATGTTGTAACCCCAGTTTCTTTTTCGCCATTTATGATAGCCCAGTTTAGAGGCGCTGCACCTCTGTATTGAGGCAATAATGAAGCATGGAGATTGAATGTGCCCAATCGTGGCATGTCCCATACAATCTTAGGAAGCATGCGGAAAGCAACCACTACCTGAAGATCGGCTTTTAATGATTCCAGTTCAGTAATAAAATCAGGGTTCTTTAATTTTTCAGGTTGAAGAATGCGTAAATTATTTTCTACGGCATATTTTTTTACTGCCGGTTCATTCAGTTTTCGGCCACGCCCGGCAGGTTTATCCGGTGAAGTGATTACACCTGCAACCTGGTAGCCGTTTTCAACTAGTGCTTTAAGGCTGGCAACGGCAAAATCGGGCGTTCCCATAAATACAATACGCAAGTCTTTTCCTGTCATGCTTTAAAGATTTTGTGCAAAGATAGATAAAAGAATGGGGTAGGTTTTATAAATTATTATTGATATTTTTTTGCAATATCTGGTCTTAACTTCCTGTTTCCTTTTTGGGCTTTTGGGGAGTATGGGCAATGTTTGCATCCATTAGAACAGCAATATCCTCTTCTCACCAAATAGCTTTCAGTCATTACCCGGTATCCTTTATGAAGGTAGAAATCTTTGCCTTCTTCCAGGTTGTCGTAACTGTCGCCGAAAAGGTGATCAAACATTCCCATAGAGTAACTTATTCGTCGCCGTATTTAAATTTTTGAAGAAAATGACCCATTTTATCGCGCTTGGTTTTCATGTAGCGCTGATTAAATTCGTTTGGTTCCACTTCCATCGGGACAATTGAATTAACTTCTAATCCATAAGCTTCAATACCAACACGTTTAACAGGATTATTTGTGATCAGTTTCATCTTTTTTACACCAAGATTGCGAAGGATTTGTGCGCCAACCCCGTAGTCTCTTTCATCAGCATCAAAGCCAAGATGAACGTTAGCCTCAATGGTGTCCATGCCTTCATCCTGAAGTTTGTAAGCAGCTATTTTATTTAAAAGCCCGATACCACGGCCCTCCTGCATTAAGTATACAATAATGCCTTTGCCATCTTTCTCAACCATTTCCATTGATTTCCGGAGCTGGTCCCCGCACTCACAACGAAGTGACCCAAAAATATCCCCTGTCATACACGAAGAATGCATCCTTACAAGAACAGGCTCGTCAGCTTTCCAGTTGCCTTTTATCAGGGCAACATGTTCAGCGCCGGTTGACTTTTGGCGGAATGGAACTACTCTAAAATCACCATACTTTGTTGGCAAATTAACTTCCTCGCCTTGCTCAATTAAGCTTTCGGATTGTAAGCGGAAAGCGATCAGGTCTTTTATCGTAATGATCTTCAGATCAAACTTCTCAGCAATTTTTACCAACTCGGGTAAGCGGGCCATGCTACCATCTTCGTTCATGATCTCAATCAGAACACCGGCTGGTTTTAAGCCTGCCATGCGGGCCAGATCAACGGCTGCTTCAGTATGTCCCGAACGGCGTAAAACACCGCGGTTTTTAGCTTTTAAAGGGAAAATATGTCCCGGACGCCCAAGCTCTTCCGGTTTGGTATTATAATCCGCGAGTGCTTTGAGTGTTTTTGCACGGTCACTGGCAGAGATTCCTGTTGTACATCCATGTCCAATAAGGTCCACAGATACGGTAAACGGTGTTTCATGTGAAGAAGTATTCTTGCCAACCATCAGGTCAAGGTCAAGTTCTTCACAGCGCTGTTCTGTAATTGGAGCACATATAAGGCCACGGCCATGAGTGACCATAAAATTTACTTTTTCTGGTGTAATTAATTCAGCAGCAGCAATAAAGTCCCCCTCATTTTCGCGATTTTCGTCATCAACAACAATCACTAACTCCCCGTCTTTTATAGCAGAAACTGCTTCAGGAATAGTATTTAATTTGAATTCACTCATTACAATTCACTGGTTTTCAAATGCCGTTGCAAAACTAAAGAAAATAATCAATTTACAAATGATATTACGCAACTATGCACGTTTGGATTTCTCCCAAAGAACAGATTGTTGCCCAATAAAATAGCGAAAAAAACCTTTAATTGAAGCATAGTTCATTGCAACGAAGTAATAAGGGATAAAGAAAAGCTTAAGCCTTATTTTCTTGTTTTCGAAAAACCAGCCAATTATTGCGACTATGTACATAAATGCTTGTAGGTAAAAGAATAAAGAAAAGAATGTAGGATCTAACCAATTGTTGGTTTTCAGTAAGATTAAAAAATTGATAAAAAATAGCAGGAAAAGGGCAAAAGGAGCAATTGTCCATCGTAAAACTTTGTGTGAGATATACTGAATACTTAGCCAGCCGGTTTTAAATGGATTTAGCAATTTGGGTAGCCTGAACAGGGTTTGAATTCCCCCGGCAGCAATCCTGGTTTTTCGTTTTAATTCTTCTTTTACATTTAGAGATGCGCTTTCAACGGCATAAGCGTTTGGGGAATAGGCTATGCGGTAACCGTCTAATGCAATTCGCAATGAAATGATAAAATCATCAAGCAAAGTGTCTTTTTCAACTTCTTTAAAAAGGTCTTTGCGAATAGCAAAAATCTCACCGGCAGCTCCAATTGCTGAACTTAATTCAGCATCCATCTTTTTAATAACAGATTCAAGTTTCCAGTATAGTCCTTCGCCTGAGCCAGCTGCTGTATCACTTTCAAGGTTTAGTATGCGCTTTTCCCCTGCAACACAACCAACGGAAGGATTTTGGAACTTTTTAACAATCTCAGAGATGGTGTCTTCGCCTAAAAGCGTATTACTATCTGAAAAAATTACAATAGGTGCTTGTACCAGCTGCATTCCCCGGTTAATTGCGTCAATTTTCCCCTTTCTTTCGGGTTGATGTGTTACTTGTTGATGAGGGTACTTCTTTAATAGTTCCGGAGTTCCATCATCAGAACCATCGGTTACCCATAAATACTGAATCTTTTCTTTCGGATAATTTAGATCGAAAGTGTTGTTGACTTTCTGATCAATACAGTCAATCTCGTTATAAGCAGTTACGAATAAGCAAACACGCGGAAGTTCATTTAAGTCAAGTTCAGGAACTATATCCTTTTTTTTAAAAGATCGTTTTAAAGAAACCAAAATCCAGATTAAAATGGCGTACCCAATGTAGGTATAAAAAACTGTAAGAAATAATATCAGGAAGATAGTTTCAATCATTAATTTGTTTTTTGTAAAAATCGATTAATGAACCGGAGATAACCAGGTTATCAAACTTTTCATGAATAAAATCTACCGAGTTCCTGCATATCTTATCAAAAAGAGGACGATTGGTAATTAATTCTGATATTGATGAAATGAACCTATCAGGATCATTAGCAACCATAATATTATCCTTGTGGGTAGTTGGTATTCCTTCAGTGCCAATTTCAGTGGTAACTATTGCTTTCCCCAGGGCCATCCCTTCTACAATCTTTATTCTCATTCCGCTTCCTGAGTGAAGAGGAACAACCATAATGGCTTTCGAATTAATAAACTCGTGGGCATCATCAATTTCGCCCAGGTAGTTTATTCCATCAATAGCAATAAGCTTTTCAAACCAGTCAGGGGCATTTCTTCCGGCAAGATAAAACTTGAGATTAGGATGTAGTTTTCTTAATTTACGCCAGCAATTATCAAAAAACCACAACAAACCTTCCTGGTTTGGGGCCCAGTCTAATGCACCAATATGAAATAAAGAAGGATATTCAAGGTTTTTGGCAGTGGGTACCATCGCGTTTAAGTCAATTCCGGATTGTGCCGTATGTTTAGGGCGTGTATTGCCCAGTTGATCAAGAATCAACCCATCACGTTCTGTAATCGACACCAATACATCATATTGGTTGAGGTAGCTAATCTCAAATTCTTTAATTCTTTTAGCAAGAATTTTTAAATAGAATCGCCTTATTCCTTTTGCAAGTTTGGTGCTACGCTCCCAAATTTCTGATTCAATATTATGAGCACGATAAGCAATTAAAGCCTTACTGTATTTCCTGATAATAGGAATGTACGGGCATAAGTATAATCCTTCAAGATGAATAATGTCAAATGTCTCATTTTTCAAAATCTCAACAAGTTTACAGCTATAGTTTTCATCAATAAACCGAACAGCATTGTATGGCAGTTTCGAAAAAAGCAGATTAAATAAAATGCCCTGGAATGAGATTTTGGCAGGAACATCAACAAGAATTATATCTGTAGATGCTTTCATATTTTCCGGGATCTCATCAAACTCAACATGATGCTTTTTTGTGTTCATAGAAAGCACAGTAACATCATGTCCAAGCATTGAGAATCCTTTTGTTAATGCCAATGTTGCTATTGAACCTCCGTCTTTAGGAGGCCATGGGATTTTATTTGTTAGCTGAAGAATTTTCATTGATCGTTTCTTCCCGGCTATTTTTTTTGAAAAATCGGATAAACCGTTTTATGTGATTCTGATAGGTTTCAATATTCAGCATTCCTGAATCGTTAGCTGATTTGTATGTCAGATAAATACCAACGGGTAAAAATATAAATGTAGAGAACCACATGCCCCTAAACATGGACCATAAATCTTCACGGGCAAATTTTTCACCTGAAATTGAAATTATATAATACGTGATAAACAGGAGTATTGAAACAACAACGGGCATTCCAAGGCCGCCTTTTCGAATTATAGCGCCAAGCGGTGCCCCAATGAAAAAGAAAATTAAACAAGCAAATGAAAGTGTGAATTTGCGGTGTTTTTCCATGGTGTACTTGTTCAGGTTCTTCTTAACATTATACAGGGTAATAATATTCTGGTCAATTTTTTGAAGATTGCTTCTGGCACCTGCAATAGCTTCTTGCAGACTTTGATTTTTCTCCATGGGATCCAGTGACTTAAACAAGCTTGTATAGTCAATAACCGTGTCGGCTTTGAAATTATGAACCTTCATCAGGGAGTCGTGAGCTTGAGTAAGGTTTACAAGTTCCCTGTTGGTAACATAGTTATAATGCATATTCAGAGCAAACCTTCTCACCCTTACTTTATAGTCGTTGTTAAGTGAATCTTCAAAATGATTAAGCTGGTCGATATTCATCATTCTGTAATTCGGACGCATTCGCTCAGAATCAGTCCTTTTAAAGTCGAAGTCTTTAAGGCTAATGTTTATGACCTGTTTGCTAAATTTATCACGCCTATACGGATATCTTTTGTTCTTGCCCCGTTCATTGGGGTTTTGATTTGTATTTGATTCACCATTAAACAAGGTAAGGGTCATGAATTTTTTATCTTCAGAGATTTTCATATGCCCCGAATCAGCAACAGTCACCTGGATATTTCCCTTATTTTCCCGATGGTCATATATCATGATATTGTAGAGCATATTGCTCGTTCTGCTTTTTTCTTCAACCCTGATGCTGAATCCGTCAATATCATTGGTAAAAACACCTTCATTTATAACCATCTCTGGTTTTTGTCTTTTTACACTAACCAGCAATTGCCCGAACTTTGTATTGGTTACCGGAAGAATATTGTTTGCAAAATAGAATGCAAAGCCTGATAAAATTATTGCCACAAAGAATAGTGGACGCATCGTTCTGAAAAGAGAAATTCCTGAAGCCTTAATTGCAACCAGCTCGTAGTTTTCACCAAGTGCACCAAAAGTCATGATCGAAGCAAGTAGCATTGCCAGCGGGAAAGCCATTGGTACTAACGCAAAAGAAGCATAAAGCAAAAGCTCTGCAATAATATTCCATTCAAGCCCTTTTCCTACAAGATCATCGATGTATTTCCATAAAAACTGCATAAGCAGTATGAAAACACAAATAAAAAATGTCATAAAAAAAGGGCCTAAAAAGCTTTTTAATATAAATGTGTGTAAACGCTTCATTTTTCGTATTTGGAAACGATTACAAAGCTAAGTTATTTTGGAGAAATTAAAAGTTAAAAAAGCTTAGCAACCTAAGATGTGCTTTAAGTCGGAAATTTGGGTGTCCCACAAATCGGCTGTTTCTTTTTCTTCGTCCTCGTCAGAAAAATCGATAATGATTAAAGATACATCACCGGTTAGTTCGTCTTTATTAATCTTAAATTCAAAATAAGTTCCTTCAAGTTCTTCTTCGAGCCAGGAAAAACGAACAAGCTTATTTTCTTTGTGAAGTGTTTTTTCTGATTCTTGCTCAGTCCCTTCCCAGATAAAAGTAAAGTTTTTCCCTCTGACCCTCACGTCGTCAGCGAACCATTCAGCAAGCCCGGAAGCAGTACTAAGACGATTAAATAAAACTTTTGGGGAACAATTGATAGGGTATTCTAATTGTATTTTAGTTTTTGTATTCATTTCAATACATTTTTTGCAATATAGCGATAATCAGAGAATAAATCAATTCACATCTGCAAGGGGGGGTAAAAAATATGGAAGAAATAAAGGTCGATAAAAAATAAATACTATATTTGCACCGCAATTTTGGAATGGCGAGGTAGCTCTCCCGATAGCTATCGGGATGATTAGAATGTATGATTCATAATCATGAGGTCGATTCCAAAATGGAAAGATATTTTGGCGAGGTAGCTCAGCTGGTTAGAGCGCATGATTCATAATCATGAGGTCGGCGGTTCAAGCCCGCCTCTCGCTACCTGAAAATCAAGAGATTACAATAGGAATGAAGTTGTAATCTCTTTTTGTTTGCACACAATTTGCACACAGATTGTAGCTATTAATGATCCGTGAGATTGGCCGTTAAAAAGTTGTAAAATTGCCATAGTCCGGCTTAATTGAACGCATAGGTACCCAGTAAGTATAGGGGATGAAATGGACAAAAGGAAACGGAATAAATAATGATTGAAAAATTGGAAGTATTAATGTGGGGTTTCAAAAAGTTTTAATCAGAGTTTATGAGGGTTAAGTCTTTTTGAAATTGGCATTAAGCGATGATAGAAATCAATTCTTTCAATTTTGAAATGAATGGTTTTATGCCGTAGTCTTTTGGCTGATCTCAGACCCGGGCTTAAACTTCCTAAGTGAGCGATTTATTCGTTTTCAAAAGTTTTTTTATACATTGGATGTTATAAACTAAATTTCGCAATCCGTTTTTTAAACTTTATTTTACGATTATCTTTTCAGTTTTTGAAAATTCTTCATTATAAATCTTAAGATAATATATACCGTTTGTAAGTTCCTTTAAATTTAGTTGCTCTACCTGGTTAGCGCTTTGTTTTTGGATAACCATTTGGCCAACGGTATTGTAAAATTCAATTTCGTATTTCCTGGGCATTGTTGTAAATTCAATATTTAGGTGTTGACTTACGGGGTTAGGGTAAATATTAATTGAATTGTCAACAATCATTTTTATAGAAGTGGCATAATTTGTTCCTGTTTTGAAATGCCAGGTATCACTATCTTTAATACCTTCAAATATATTTCCAGACAAATCGGCAAAAGAACCGGCATTTATTGTAACAAAGTATTCGGTATTTAATTCAAAATTTCTGTTAGTTGAGGATTCGTAAGTTACCGAAACATTTTTCCCATCGATCATATTTTCAACAAAAGGAATTGAAAGTGTGGGAGTTGTGGTACCATTTTTCTGATAAACTCTTAGGCTTCCACTGCCCAAAACGATTTCTTCATTAAAAGAAAAATTGAA
Organism: Prolixibacteraceae bacterium; assembly: GCA_028282195.1. GTDB lineage: Bacteria > Bacteroidota > Bacteroidia > Bacteroidales > Prolixibacteraceae > Sunxiuqinia. Next base: position 53,954 of record JANQII010000165.1, on the reverse strand, counting down.
AGTAGGATGATTGTCGTCAATTATAGTATCATTTGGATAGCAGGCAGTCATCACTGGAGGTGTATTATCTCCAACTGAGTAATTATATGACATTCCTTCAAAATGATTCCCGGCCATATCGGTAACAGTGTTGGCGATGAATAATGTTACCTCAGTATTGTCTTCTGCATTAATGATTACAGTATAATTTTTACCGGTACCTGTTATATTTGCAACTCCATTAGTTACAGATATACCTTCTACAACACCTGTTACATCTTCGCTAAAAGTGAGGAAAACACTAAATTGATTAGGTAAATTGGAACTTGACAATGGGGTAACTGACAAAGTTGGTGCCGTTAAATCTTGCATTGTAAGTGTAATCGGGTAAGATTCAAGAACTAAATCAGGAACCAAAGAATTGGATATTTTACACGTATAAATACCTTCATTTTCTTTACCGAATGAGTTGATAATATATCTTGGATCAGAATTAGGATTATTTAAAGCAATATCATTTTTGAACCATTGATATTGATTATTTGTCCCTCCGCAATCAACTGATAATGTATAGTCTTGTTCTTCGTTTATTTCTAGAGAATAAGCTTCTCCAATTTTATTTTGAGGGGAGTAATAAAAACCTTTACCAAATTGGTTTCCAGATGGGCCTACAGTATTTAAAGTAATATTCATATTAGCTTCAAGGTCTTCGAACGAAAAAGAATTACTGGAGAGGTCAACCCGAACTAAGTTTTTGAGATTACTTAAATCAGGTATATCCGTCAATTTATTATTTCTTAAGTTTATCAACTCTAAATTCGAAAGGTTCGTAAATGTTGAAGGCACTGCACCTGTAAATTGATTGTTATGTAATGAGATTGAATATAGCCCGGACAGATTTCCTAATGAGTTGGGAATTAACGATAACTCATTGTCAGCTGCATTAAAACTTTTTAGATTAGTTAATTGATCAATTGATTCTGGAATCTCTCCTGTGAGTTTATTACTCATCAAACTTAAATAAATTAACCTGGACAAGTTCCCAATTTCTTGCGGAATATTTCCGATGAGTTGATTCTTTCCTAACCATAACAACTGCAAATTTGATAAATTACCTATTTTATTAGAAATTCTTCCGGTGAATTGGTTTCCTTGTAACCTTAAGTAAATCAGATTCTCCAGATTCCATATTTCATCCGGAATTTCTCCACTCAGTTCATTAAAGTCTAGTATTAGGATCATAAGTTTTTTCAAATTTCCAATTTCAATCGGTATTTCACCCGTAAATTTATTGTGAACCCCAGTATAATTGTCTCCCAATATAAGATATACCAAATTTGTAAGATTGCCAATTTCAGTTGGTATTGTTCCTTCCAAATTATTTTTCCCGACATCAAGTTTTACAAGCTCAGTTAAATTACCGATTTCTTCAGGCAAATGATAAGCCAAATTATTATTACTTAAATTTATTTGAGTTACTCTGGCATTTTCCACTGTTATTCCGTACCAATCTTTAACAGGAGTCGTTAGCCAGTTTGAATTATTTGTCCAGTTATTGCCATTACATAAATTATAAAGTGCTACAAGTGCAAGTGAATCATTTACATTAATACTGGGAGTATTTTCTTGTATAATAAATGTCCATATATCACTTTGAGTTTCGAATTCTCCATCCGATGCCATAATATACCAATCATAAGTTCCATATTCATTTTCATCAAGTTCTTCAGTGATCTCCCATGACGTTTGAGTGAATCCCTCACTGTCCCAATTTCCTCCATCCTTTCTAATTGCAAAATTATAAGTCAATTGATCTCCATCTGGATCAGTACAATCCCAACTAAATGTAAAAGGCACTGAAACTGTTATCCCATTCTCAGGCGTAATTAATGTTGGCTTATTTGGAGGTCTATTTTCAACTTCCTGAGTAACTATTGGACCCTGCATATATTCAGTTTCAACTCTTTCTCCCACGGTATTCGTAAAGTTATATTTGAATTGATGGGATCCAATTGGTAATTGTATGGAATACCTGTAAGTACCATTTGAAGGAGTACCACTAATACGCTGCATGGTTTTACATCCTTCACCGATTATGCAACATTCTGCACCATTTTGTTCTGGTGCATCTCCATTTGCATCGTAATAATCCACATAAAAGTTAAAAGTAGTTGATTGATCTCCGGTTTGCGGTGAAAAACTAATGTTACTTAATTGCGGTTCGTTTGTTGGAAGATATTCAACATCCAATGAAATTACATAACTTGGTATGTTTGCATCACCTCCTTTTTCTTCCACCATCACATAATATGTACCTTTGGAAAGTTGTCTTACAAGTTTACTATTTGGTCCACTTCCAGAATCGCCTGAATCGTCATCATAGTCCATGTATTGTTGATTTGAATCGTACAACCACATTTGTGTATTCCCATTGACACCTTTGGTTTCGATAGTGACATTTGCAGAAGAGGTTAAAATAAATTTATAATAATCACGATCGGTTTGGGGAGAAATACTGTGCAATTGAGGTTTATTGTGTTCTAATGTAGTGGCCTTGTTATAGGTATTATCTGGTTCAAATTGATCTATAGCAGGATTGTCGAAATCAGGCGCAATTCCAGTTAACATAGATGTTAAAAAAATCTCATAAGAGTAATCAGGATCTCCCCACCTAACATCTGGTTGCATAGAATCTAATAAAAACCAACCATTTCCTTCACCTCTCCATCCCCAATTAAAATGAAATCTATTCTCACTATCATAACCATCACAAATAAAAGCATGTCCCTCACCAACTATTCCATCATTTGCAGAATATATTATGGGACGATGATCGTTCAGTTCGTTGATAATTAAATTTTTCCATTCATTAAAACTTGTTGTCAAGCCAGTACCATTGTATTCTATCCCTTTAAATCCAAAATAATCTTCCAATGCATGATGTGCATCTGCGCCAAATACATTCTCAATATATGCAACACTACCATCATCCGCTCTATTTCCAAAATCAGTTTCCAATGAAGCAGCAATTTCAAATATAACTTCCGAGACTCCACTTTTTTCATTATCACAACTCAAATCATTTCTAAATTCTATTTTATCTTCAAACAAATGCCAGTTATAATAATTATCTTCAAAGTTGACATAAATATTCCCAAGTTTAGGATCATTTCCACTTTCCTTATAATTCATATTTCCTATTCCAATCAATGGATATTTATAATATTGCATTATTTGGGCACAAGCAATAGCAACACAGCCCATTGGTACAAATTCATCATAAAGATCAACAACATAACAATAATATGGTGCACCTTGATCCCATTCAATATTCCCTAATAGTGGACCAACTGTGGCATACGCTTGAGAATTAAATTTTATATTATTAGTATCTAATCCAGTCGATTTATTTTCTAACCTTGAAGATAACCGGATTTTCATAAACTCTATCCAATCATAAATAGGATGTTTTTTATTCTTTGGAAACTCACCGTTAGTTGAGTAACCTATAACTGGATTTATTCCATTTCTTCCTGAAACAATTATAAATCCCTTATCATCTTCAATATTAAAAATGTAATACAATGGTATCTTTTCTTCATCTGTATTTTTTAGTGTTTGTTTACTGTAACACACTTTTGCAAGTGAGAGTTGATCGACATCAGCACTTTTAAAGTTTTTGTCTGACTGCATTTGTGAATTATAAAAATTTGCTGCAACTTTTTGGGCTAATTCAGGAGTTACCAATTGTGCATTTAATTGCAACGAATAAAGAATTACAATAAATGCTGCAATCAACTTTCTTCTATGGATTAGGTAAAATTTGAACATATCTGACAACTTTATAAAGTTCTTAGTTTACAACTATTTTTGGCTTCTTATTTTTTAAATCTACCGGAAGCATTCCGCTTTTGGCATTTATAAAGGTAGGGTCACAAACAAGGTATTTCTTCCCTTTATGAAGTACAAAATCGCCTTGTTCGTTATTTGGGAAGTTCACAGCCAGGGTAACATGTTCGGGAAAGTTTAATACAATTGTTGCCAGTTGGGTATATCGGGCAACCAGTTCCGCCAGTAAATTTGTTCTGTCCTCGCAGTCTGCATAAGGATAATACAAACATTCTTCGGCAAACATGTAACGCTCTTTCCCAAATTGTTCCTGGTCTGTTTTATAGGCAATCGCTTTTTGTATAAAATCCAGGAGAATATCCACCTGAACTCTTTTATTTTTCCCTGTTAATAAAGGGTTAAGTAAGTTATCCAGAATCTTAATATTTTCAGGTGATATGGGAGTTCCCAAATATGTGTTTAATTCGCATTGGGGAAACGTGTTGAAAAAATCGATTAACTGCGGATTGAATTTTAATTGAATATTCTGCTGGTCGTAAGCAATCTGACGAATTTTTATATTATCATGATTAAAAACAGGAAGCTCGTTTAATTTGAATGAAATGATTTTCGGATTCTTCGTAAAAAATCCCGGATAGGTTTTAAGTTCTCCGGGTTTTTTGTCCTGATTGTCCAACAAATAGTAATCTGTCCCTTCTTCATTGAGATAAAGTATATTAAATAACCTTTGTTGTGACGGGAGTAACAGGTATATTTTATTATTGTTATAACTAACTTTTGCCTGATACCCGCTTTTCAAAAGAGCATACCATATAAATAAAATTTGCTCATTTTGATGGGGGAAAATATTCTCAGAAGCTTTTTTTATTATCAGGTAGTATCCCCAGTCGTTTAATTTATGCCTTGTTTTAAATTTTTCAAACCCTGCGAGGTTGTAATTCCAAAGAATATCATTCTTTGTTAATGTTTTATAAAACTGTCTTATAGAGTTCTCATTTATAAAAGTCAGGCGGGGAAGCTTATCGGGGTAATAATAACACTCCACCTGCTCTCCAAAACAATTGAACGGACGGGAAATTATCCGGGCTTCAAACTTGATTGCCTCCGCTTCTTTTAATTCAGGGAATGGCATTTCTTTTTCCACCTGTGCCGATGATTTAATAGGAACAATTGTTTCAATCTGTTGGGGAATCGTGTCTTCTTTTTCTTTAATAACAGGTTGCTCAACAGGTTTCGGGCGCACAGGCTGTGTCCTGCGAAAAATCTCGAATTCTTTCCATGTTTGTTCTAAAAAATGAAGAAATGCAGAATCGTTTTGAGCTTTATATTTTTTAAATTCCTGATCCACTGAATTTTTGTAAGCTTCAAAATCCATTTGAAATTGTCGGATAATGGAATCAGGTTGTGCAATGGAATAAAATCCTATTGAATTGAATATCAAAAGCAACACTATTTTTTTCATCTTACTTCCATTTTGCTGTTTTGTTGTGAATTGCCTTCCTGAATCCGAAAACTACCGGAATACATGGTGCCGTTAATTGTCCATTGGTAATTTCCGGGAGTTATCCGGGATAGAGGAATTAAAATGGAATCAATCTCCCGGGAGTATTCCATCCTAAATATTTCTTTGTGATTTTCCTGTTCGATTAAACTTACTGTTCCCGAGTCTGGAAAATCCGGTTTACGCCTGATGAGTAAAGTATCTTTTGTTGTAAAAGTCAGGGGTAGCGTATATAATTTTCCTTTTTCTGGCTGTTGTTCTATGTATAATGGCGTACCCCTGGGAACAACAGGATCAGATTTTGTATCAACCAGGCTAGATTCCTTTATGTTTAATTGCGGATAAATCAATGCGGAAATTCCTATTAAGATCGCGACAGATGCAGCTATTGACCAAACAAGCCTATTGCTTTTTTTCTTTTTTTCAAAAGCAATCACATGTTTTATTTTATCCTTTGTGGTTGAATAGGTTTCTGCATCATTCCAGTATTTCTTTATTTTAGTACGGAACTTATATTCTTTAGCCAGCCCGGTATCTTTTTCCAGTCTTTCCCTAAATCTTTTTTCTTCTTCAGGTGAAAGGATTCCTGAAATAAAATCCTCAATCAGGTTGAAGTCTTTATCAGTTAATTTACTCATGATTTAGTCAAATAATGTTTTATACTCAGGATGTTCAAAAACCATTTTCCGCAATTGTTCGAGGCAACGTTTAAAACGTTGGCGTGCATTGTCGGTCGTGATATTCAACCTTTCGGCAATTTCTTCAAATCCGGTTAGCTTATTCTTTGGATTTAATTTGTCAGTCTGTTTATCGTCCTGGTTAAAACGCAGGTCAATAATTTCGCGGCAGTTAGTGTTTAAATGTGCCTTAATATGATTAATCAACGAAAGCATTTCATAATACAAATCTTCTTCTTGAAAATCAGGTGTTTGTTCTTCAATAACGGGTATATTTTTTTGCTGATGCAGTTGTTTTAAACAAATGTTTTTACAGATTCCATTCAGGTAAGTACTAAAAGTACTGTGTTGGTTAAACTTCCCCTTCCTGATATTCAGGATTGCCCGGGTTAAACCCTCCTGGAAAATATCATTCGGTTCAAGTGTTGTATTTCTGAATGTGTAAACCATTTTTTTTATTACTACATATTGCGTTTTGTAAATTTCGCGTATGGCCCAGTCCTGGTTTTGAATTATCCCCGTAATTAAATCTTTTTCGGAATACGCTACTTTATTGTACTTATTTCGGATGGTTTGTGACACTTATTTTGGTTTAAATCAATTTATCCCAACAGATTTTTAAACGTTTTCCGAACGTGGTTCCCAACTCCTGCCAATCCACCAAGTATAAGAAAGAAAAGAGCGGAATCAGACATTTCTTTAAAAGAGTAAAAAGAGCACAAAGCACAAAATGCTCCCGTGAATATGTAACTCATATCCCATTTGATAAATCCTTTTAAAATGAGAACGAAACCCAAAATAATATCGAAAAAAGCCAGATAGGTGATTAATGTTGTGGTATTTAAAGTATCAAATTGTATTATCAGGAATATAATGCCTAATACAACCAACAGGTAAATAAAGTCAAAACGAGGTTTTTTCATTATTGTGTTTTTTTGTTTATTAAAGCTGCCCCCTAAAGGTTTTCATTAGGTAGGTATATGAAATCTTTTTCAAATTCCCGAATTTTGATAACTGAACTTGACAGCCTCTCCTGATATTAGTTATTTCTTATACATCTTATATATGCACCAAAAGTGTCAGGGAAACTAATACGATTGATTCCATCATCATCATTAGTAATACCTCTGATGATGATATTTGGATAGTTACCATCCCAAGAGTGAATATCAGAAGTCCAAAAATAAATAGTGTGTCCATAAAGTTGAAAACGCTTTAATCTCAAATTATAATGTCCACCAGGTAAAGCATTAAATCCTACCAAATCAATGCCATTTCCATTGCGTTTACCCATTCCTAGCCTCCATCCACTTTTCGATTTTAATTTTAATCCGACCTGACCGGTCTCTCTGTCAAAAGAAGCCTCTTTATTAAGTTCTGAAACTGGCATCCCTAATGTTTCTTCTAATTGTTTCCATTCATTGTCTGATGGTAGGTGCCAGCCACTCGGACAAACTTTTTTTGCGGTTTCCCAATCATAAATACGCCCATAGATTAAACCATATTTACCTGAACCTCGCCCAGAATTATAATTTAAATTCTCTGCCATCCATATTTGATTCCCTATTTTTACCCATTTATATTTTTGACCATCTCTCTTATCTGTGAATACTCCTGAGTTTTGAGCTTTAGAGCTAAAGAAAACAAAGAGAAGGAAAAGCAAAATAGTATTTGTTTTCATAGTTTTATTTTAATTTATCAGTTAAATTTTTTGAATATTTGATTTTATAATTAAGCTTTTTATTTAATTCGAATTTAGGATAACTTCCTATTCCAAAATATAGCTTTATTATATTTTCAGCTTTTTTCAATGCTTCTTTTTCATTACATCCAATTCCTACTCCATATTTATTTTTATATTCAATTATGGTAAGATGTTTTTCACCAGGAAAACCTATAAATACATGAATAAAATCGGTCATCGCATTATATCCCGGGTATTGTTTTAGTTCATTTTCTATGTTTAGTCTAATTACTCTTTCGGGAGCATCATTCATAGATTTAATAGTACAATAATAATCCTCATGTTTGTTGTATCTTTCAAGTACACCAACTACTATGATTTTAGAGGAGAATGCATTCATGCTAAGAAGGAATATGGTCACCAATACTATTATCTTTTTCATCTTTCAGTAATTTATGGTTAATATCTTCCTGAATACCTATCAATCCTACCCTCAAACTGGTATCCATTTTTTCTTGCCCACTTACATTGCTTTGAGCCTTTTCCATATCTTTTTTCACATTCTTTCAAGCTAATTTTTTCTTCCCATAATGCAACTACATATGGTATTGAAGAATTCCCCCGCATTAAACTGTTGGCAGCACCAGTACTTAAGTTAAATGACACTTCATAATTTCCCTTCGATACACGTTTAGGTTTTAAATCAATTTCGCTATAAGTGTCAGGATTAATTGTACATCCTATCCACAATTTTTCAGATGCATATCCTTTCACAACAATTGTGAACAAATCCCCATCAATAACTTTGTTTATTTTTCCTTGTGAGAAAACAGAGGTACTTTGAAAAACAAAAAGTACCATAACAACTAAGTAATAATTAAAATTTTTCATTTTGATTGATTTTTTAGTCTTAAATATCTTTTAAAATCAGTTCTTCTATGATCTCTTTGATAGGCTTTGTCATTAATTTTCCATTGTTCTATCCAAACAGAACCAACTTCATAATCAACATGAATAAGTTGTCGCATCCCACCATTCTCTTTTATTATCATCTGTATAGTAACTATGCCTTACTCCTGGCTCAAAATTACGAGTCATTATTTCTTTAAGATCTGTGTTTGTGCAAAACCACATTTGAAATAACTTTCCTTCGTTAAAAGAAAGCCCTGCGCCACCAAGCAATTTACAGTTAAAACCAAACCTCACATTATTAATCCAGATTCCTGTATAGTTGGTAGAACAATCAGTAACAAAAAGGTAACCTTTAGATTTATTTTCATTCTTTTCTTATACATCGTACTTTAATATTGCCTTTGTGAATATTGTAGGTAGTTCCTTTATATATGGTTTCCTGTGTTCCATACTTAAAATTTTGTATCCAGGCATTTCTCGATGATGACTCAGTCGCACTCCAATACCATCCATTAAATTCGCCAATTTTGTCTTTGTTGATATATAAAACGTTTAATTCCTCCTTTGAAGGCAAATACCAATCGTCATAACCTAACCGATTCAATAAACTGCACGCATTTTTAGCCTGATCCCAATGGTATGGCCCATTCGTCAAATCATTGGGAAAAACATAGATGGTCTCTCCATTGTAAGTAATTGAAGGGATTTGAAATCCTCTCAGATTGGAATTATTTTTTTGAGGTACACGATTATAGGGGCTGTGATCCGAGTAAAAGTCCTCTCCATTGATTCTTTCCATTTCAACACTGTATTCAAAACAAGCGGGGGCAAAGTTTGCCACCCTAAAACCAAATTCAGAATTAATTTCCTTCACTCCAACCCTGTATCTTTTATCCCTTATTTTGTCAAATATTTCTTGCGTTTCTGGTAATTGATTTAAATCGGTCCAATTTTGGTTATATCCTTCTAGATATATCATTCGATCATCTTTCTCAGTTTTAAAATAATTTCGTCTTATTGGCTTTTGATAGAACCTATACCTTGGGGAAGTAATTTCTATTTGTCCATCAACCGGAATACAATTAGGATCTGTTACTATTAATATACTGAATCCATCTCGGTGTGCGGGCCACTTCAACTCTTTGCCACTTTCACTAGTAATATTTATTATCGCATCATCGATCGGATAATGAGTTTCTGAGTCAATTATATCAAATCTTAGAATCCAGAAAGGTTTTTCACCTTCAGATCCACATAACATACCATCGATGTCTTGACAAAATCCATTTGTAATGATTAGAAAACAGACTAAAAATATTGTTAATCTTTTCATGTTTGCAAATTTTAGTTATTGCTGATAAATGATTTTTTTATTTCACCTTAAATCCTTTTTAAATGTTAGTTTTCATTTTTTTAAGTTTAATTTTGTTTACAGCATTGACTTTTATCATGAGCAAAATATTATGGTTCATCCTTTGTTGTGATTTTAAAAAATTCACTTAGTCCTTTTTTATTTTGATTATTTATTATTTCAAATTGAATATAGTAAACAGTGGATGCTTTTATTGACAGCATAGTGTTGTTTGATAAAGTACCACTAATGGGGATTTCTCCTCTTGAACTAACATTTATAGATCTTAATTTTTCATCTTCTTCTTTGTAATAAATATTATACCGATGATTTATTGGCGCTCCCCCATTATCGTAGACATCAATCTTCCATGAAAATGAATAATATGTAATCTGGGTAATACTTGCACTAAATTTTGGAGGGAGATAAGCAACTATTTCTGCTTCATCATAATTACTGGAATTACTCCCTGCTTCAGCATAAATCTTGTATTTATGAAGTTTCCCTCCTAAAGTAATATTATTATCAGTCCAGCTATTTACAGTTTTTGTAGGGCTTGCAACTTTAGAAAAAACACCATTGTCAAGACTTCTTTCTATCACATAAGAATCAAAATTGGTTTCATCGCAGTCAAATTCTAACACAATACTTTCTTCTTCCTGTTTAATGCTTGTTATAGATGCTGACCAATCGAAATATGAAGAGGTATTTTCATCATGAGGATTATCCCAGTACTTTTTGTTACAGGTTACAATTATCAAACTTATTAGAACTAATATTAATATTTTTCCCCTCATGATTTTTCAATCTTTAATATAACGAACAGAAAAACCAAAGCTTTTGTCATAAGAGCCAACTCCATATGAACCAGTATATTCAAAACTAAAATAATCTGCTTTAGCATTTCCTGATTCTGTTGCTGTCCAATAAAAAGCTCGCAAGTATCGATGTCCAAAACTGTCATCGTTTATGTTGTGCCAACCGCTAGGTGAAATAGAGAATCCGGTTTCATTGTTTCCATTAGTTCCACCATTACCCAACCACCAACCAAATGTAGTTCTTAAACGATCTACCCCGGCAAATTGACCTCCAACATATTCAATTAAATCCTTCCATTCATTAGTGGTTGGTAAATGCCATCCTGCTGGACATATTTCCTTTGCTTTCTTCCACGTATATAATCTTCCGTATTCGGCAACCAGGCTTTCTTTATTTTCATATGCCCAACATCCGTCATTTACTTTTAGCGAAAAATTCTTAGCCATCCAGGTTTGATTGTTTATTTTGATTGTAGGGTATTCTTGTCCATCACGGCTATCAATAAAAGTTTCAGTCTGGACAATTATCATTTTATCAGTCTGTATAGTAATCTCATTGCTATAAATGTAACTTGTTCCATACCACAAAATACCTTTTAAATAGTAAGTCGTATTTGGATTTAATCTTGTTAATTCAATTATATAAGAATCTTCATCACTATTATAGATTTTATTATTGTATCCATCACTATTGACATTTGGTGATCCATATTGACTCCAACAAACTGCGACTGTTTTCAAATTAGTATTTCCACCATCATTTTCAATTGTTATTTTACAACTGGCTTTTATATGTGTAACTTGAACTATTTGAATTTTAATAACAGGAATTAAATAAGGAGTTATGCTTCTTTCAACAGAATTACTAAAATTATTCCCTGCCTTACAGTATAGTTTATACTTATACAATTTCCCTCCTGATGTGATATTACTGTCTGTCCAGCTATTTGCAGTTTTTGCAGGGCTTGCAACTTTGGAGAATGCACCATTATCAACACTTCTTTCTATCACATAAGAATCAAAATTGGTTTCACTGCAACCAAATTCCAATACAATACTTTCATCTTCTTGTTTAATACTTGATATGAATGGAGCCCAGTCTAAATCCGGGGAAGACTGTTCATCATACGGATTATCCCAGTTTTTTTTCTCACAGGAAAGAAATACAGAAATTATTCCAATCAGAAAAATTATATGTTTCCAACTCATGGGATACTGGTTTTTGGTTTAAAAGTTGTAGCTTAAAGTCATCATTCCCCCACCTTTGGTATAAGAGGAATACAAATTCAGTTTTTGTTTAGCCTTGCCTTGTTTCGAAGCATGGATGATAAATTCAATAAAACAGAATCCTGAAACTCCAAGAGCAATCGGAGCAAGCGTATCATACATTTCAACTTTTTGACGAATATCACTGGCATTATTTGTTGCACTTTTATACTCATTATACAATTTGTCAGACTGCCACAATGAATAACCTCCAATACCAGAAGTTATTACAGTGGAAATTAGCCAGAAATTTTTCAAACGTTTATGTTTTTGTATAAGCAAAGTTGGATCAACCTGCATTTGTGCTGTAATCTTTGTAGTTATATTTTCATTTACTTTTACGGTTTGATTAAATGGTAAAAAACCATCTTTGGTTAGTTTTACAGAATAGTTTCCGATAAGTAATGGAATATTGGCTGGTGTTTTTTCCTTTATTAGCCTGTTATCAATAAATATATCTGCCCCTTTAGTGGCATTTGGTGATGATAATATATTAAGATTACCCATGATAGGTTTTAAGTTAAATATATATTCAAGGTCATCACCTGCATTTAAGGCAACAAATTTTTCCTGAGAATAGTACTTGTGGCGCGTTGCTTTTATTATATATCTTCCCTCTTTTAACCTGAATGTATATTCGTTTTTTGCTACAGCTTTGTCATCTAACCAAATTTGCGCTTCAGGAGCCTTAACATGAACAGAGCCAAATTCATCGGTAACGATCAACTCGTAAGTTTCAAGTTCTTTTAATTTATTTTTAAGAGAAACCTGTAACGGAATATAACCTGTTTTTCTAATAACAATCTGATATTCGTCTGGTGATAGCCATAACCATGTTTCGCCTTTTTTCTCTTCGCGATGCTCGTAATCTTTTCCGGCTTCAACACTAAAATCATTAAAATTGTGTTTAATAATCAGAATTGCACAATTCTGCCCATTAATATCGCGCTTTCTGTTTACACGGGCTGTAGTATTCCCTTCAAGATGTTTAAAACTAACTACCTTTAGTTCCTGGGCACAAAGGACTGTACTTTTAAAATTACAGAAAATCATCAGAAGCGGGATAATAAAAAACAGGTGTAGGTATTTTTTCATAATTATAAGGTTTCAAAAGGAAAATCTTCCAGTCCGTAAATTGAACCATCTTTGTTTTTTTGTGGTTGCCATGTCCTTACATGAATCAATGGATTTAAGGTATCTCGCAAATCAATCATCAGAAAAAGATATCCTTTGTCGGCATAAGATGCCGATGTATAATGTTGGGCTATCTGGATTCCGTAAATATTGATATCCTTTTTCGCTTTTTTTATGGTATTGTCTTCAAAATGGATATTTACAAATTCATTCAGGTCAAACACACGTTTCAGGTTGGATAAATATTGTTTTTTCGAGAGCTTTTGGTATGTTACTTCTTCATTTGAAAAGTTGGAATAATACGAATCATCTGGGCGATTTGACTTTTTAACTACTTTTCCTACAATAATCAGGGCGTCCTCATCAAATATTTTTTGAAGGTAATCCAGCCGTTTCAGGCAATAGGCCGTTTTATAATTTTCCATAAACCGGATAAGAAAAAATTTAACTTCCTGTGAGGCAAAACGATCTTCTTTTGAAAGGATATCGTTTATAGCCGTTTCGCTTAATGAAAAATTCAGATCGTCAATTTTACCTTGATTGTTCAGGATAAATACGACATCCTCAACAAAGTCCCTGTTTTTTGAGAATGAGAACTTCATCGGGACAGACCGAACCATCGATTCATTATTAATTTTAATGATTTCAAGATTATTGTTATCCGTTAGTAGTTTTGCATTTCCATATCTGATTAGTTGATTGTATGCTTTTAATCCGTCAGCGGTAAACAGGGAAGTATCAGAAAATACCTCATTTTTTTCGATTGCAGTCAACAAACTTTGAAACTTATCTTTAAAAGATTGCTTTTCTATTTTGCTAATCTTTTCTTTAGACTCAACATCCACCAAAAGAGGAGGATTTTCAGTTTTTACTTTATCAAGATGAGCGGTAAGTTCACAACGATTAAAGTAGGGTAAATCCAAATCGGAAGAAAGTACGCTTTGAACATCTTTATCAAAAAAGGCTTTATCCCGATACATGTATTCAACCCTGATTTTAATTTCTTTATCTTTTTTTGCATCGTCACCATAAAATTCAAGAAATGCCAAACCATTTGCAGCATCAACAGTGCCAGACCAGGAATTTTTGAACTTATAGGTGTAATCAAGATTTTGTATGTCCTTATTTTTATATTTCAGGTTAAGCGTGTATCTGGCGTATTTTTCTTCTGGTTTATAGCTTTGTTCCTGAACTTCTATTTCAATATTTGAGAATATTTCATTTATCCGGTTAGGTAAAAAAACTTTTAACTGTAAAGTGTCATTCCCTTCAACATATTTTAAACTGTTGTATTCCGGGTGACTTCTTAAAAGTATATTTGCCCAGTAAAAATTTCGAAGCGCATCGCCAATTTGCAATTTCCATTCTGCCCTAAGTCCTTCCTTAGTATAATTAATGATTGCTTGTTTACGGGACTCGAAAATTTTATTCAGGTCAGTTTTTGGTAAATAACGGATTACTGTATAAGCCCCACCTCTTTCTTCTTCCAGCCGCAGTGCATTTGATAAACTACCCGATGAATAAGTATTAACGACCGAATGCGCATATTCTTTATAATCCCCCTCAATCTCTGTTCTTAAAATGGTCAGACTGTCTTCAACATTAACGCTTATCTGGCTGATTAAATCGCTTAAAGCTGCCTGGTCTGCTTTTTCATAGACTTCAGATTTTCCCAGCCCATAAAGATATCTCCCCGATTTTCTTATTTCGGTTATGGACTGTGCTTCCAGGTTCAATGAAATAGACCATAATGAAATAAATATTATAACAGGCAGTTTCATAGATTCAGGAAGTTTTCAAAAGTTATTGTTCTCTTCTTTTTTCCAGTTCTTTTTGTAATTCTTCCTTGAATTTCTCATAGTCGTAATCTAACCGGATCTTCTTTTCTTGTGAAATGCTGTCATAAATAGATTTACCAACATTATCCATAGGCATTTCAATACCAACCCATACTTCATATTTCCCTGAAGAAAGTGTGAAGCTTTGTTCGCATGTCTTATTAAGTCCAGTTAATTTCTGATCTACCACCTGCCGGGTAATTGCTTTTGTAATCTCTTTAAACTCCTGCTCATTATCAACGTCATATTGATTTGCATAATTATCAATCATTGTTTCAACTGACGTTTCAATCTTTTGAGCCAGTGCACTCCTGGCTAAAGTTGTTGCCTTTTCTTTTGCAAATTGGTGGTTGGGGCTTGTAGCACTCGCTGTGGCTCGAAAAGCATCTTTTGAGTTTTTACTAAAATCAGCGCAAGGCACAATAAATACATCCCGACCTTCTCCTGATGCAGTTTCTTTCGTAATTTTTCTTGAACTGTTACATGATATAAGACTTAGCGCAATGATCCCCAAAAGTAAAAAGTAAATGTTTTTCATAATATTCTAAATTTCATGTTTTGCCCTTTAGTACCCATATGATCAAAAATGTGACATTACGGGTTACCAATTAGTAAAAAAAATAGTACATCTCTCTTACACCCCAGGAAAATAAACTTCAATAAGATATTTATAATTAGAGAATTGTCCAATAGTCATTTTTGACTACTTTTAAGAAAAAATCCCTTATGGAGAGGTTAGAACAAAGTATCAATGAACACGCTAGACAATTTGATAAAATCGTTATCAGGTCAGAGGATATTGATTATGAAAAAGCAGAGAAGAAATTTCTCCCTTTTTTAAAACTAATTGATTCGTTGCAAACAAGCATTGTTGTTGCTTTTGATTTTTACAAGCGTGATTATTTCTATTTCTCCGAAAATTTTAACAGTATTTTTGGCTTTCATAACAATCATTTGCCATTCGCCGACCACAAATGGTTCAGGCGGCGTTTCCACCCGGATGACTATGTTATCAATACTGGAAGTGTCTGGACTTTAAAATACTTTTACCAACTTCCTGTTGAAAAGCGAAAAAATCTCAGACTTATCCATGAATTCAGGATAAAAAATGATAATGATGAGTGGATTCGGTTGCTTATTCAAAATGAAATTCTCGAGCTGGATAAAAAAGGAAACATATGGCTTGACCTTAAACTTTGTGACTTTTCACCAAACCAGAATTTAGATATGCCCGGTCAGTTTTTACTTCGTGATAAGCGTTCCGGGGAAGTAATCTATTCGCTCAGGGGAGAAAGCCCAAACGGGAACAATATAAGCACCCGTGAAAAAGAGGTTCTGGAATTGATTTCGAAAGGAGAAAAAAGCAACCAGATCGCTGAAAGCCTTTCTATCAGTGTAAACACGGTAAACAACCATCGCCGGAACTTGATAAAAAAGCTAAGTGTTTCCAACTCTTCCGAGGCTGTAATTCTTGCAACGAAACTGGGAATAATTTAGTTGATGCCCTCATTCATTTTATTTCCATGTTTTGACATTTTCTAATATCTATTCGCATTGAATTGTTATAATATATCTATTTTCCGACACTTCATTTAACATTGAGCCTTGTTTGTTCGATTTTCTCAGCCTGTTCTTTGACTGATCGTTCATAAGTTTCAACCCGTTCCCGGATGGCAGAAATACTAGCCCGATCCCGGTCGTAAGTAAAAATTGTTTCCAATTGGAGTATTACTTGGGGACTTGTTTTTCCTTCCATTTTGATATACCGGTATTTCAGGTCGTTATCCTTTAGTTGATTATTTTTCCTGAATTGCCAAATATTGCCGCCCCATGAAAGTAAAATGAGTAAAACCATTGTAATGATGGTAATAGCTGCTTTACTATTTCGAAAATCCACGATAAATCCATGCTTTTTGCAGATAACTGCATTTTGCGAGTTTTGTAACAAACTAAGCTTTTCATCGATGGGAGTAATTATGGCTTTTAATTCTTTTAATACAGAGGTAAGGTCGTTATTGACTTTCCTTAATGAGTAGGCAGAAACCTGTGCCAGGTTGTTTTGCAATTCCTTTATTTGCTCAGGTGTAAACCGTTTTTGGATCGCCTTGTTGCGTAACTCATGTATTAATGTGGCAATTTCTTCGCTATCAAAACCTGAATTTTCCCGTTTGCCTGTGATTTCACCTTTACCTATTTCATCTATCCTTTGTTTTAATTCTTCAAACAGTGCATAAACCGTTGAAGAATCCATTTTTCCAGTGCTCATAACTAATTAACTTTTATTGATTATAACCTGCGTCCTTTTTTTCGTCTTTTTCGCTTTTGGGCTTCCTGCCTCAAAAATTCGGCTTGGTCTTCATCATAACCGGATGATGGGTTAGATAAATTGAACAGCCCACTCAAAGTGGAAAAACCTGTTGTGTTGTCCGACTTGTTCATTTGTGTCTGGTTTGATCGGATCTTCATTGACCATGCATTTTGCTGGAGGCGGTAATTAATTTTTGAATAGCTAAATGCCCGGTCAATTTTTGAGCCATTGAATTCATACCCGTTCTTGCTAAACCTTACTCCCTGAATTTTGTCGGTATTCCCATTCTTTCGGAATTCGGTGGAGATACTAAATCTCCTAAGTTTTGCATTCAGTTCCTGCCAGCTCCGGCATTTGGGTATAGTTGATTGGAGTATCCGGTAAATTTCGTACTTGGTTTTATCCGGTTCTTTCAGCCGGTGTTCCTTTACGTTCTCTTTTCCCGAAGCAATATAAAGACCATACTTTTTTGTCAGTTCCATACAAACTTTTGTGTTGCGAAGTTTCTCGTTCTGGTCGGAAATCCGGTTTCCGTTGTTGTTAATCCGGTTTATTACCAGGTGCAAATGCGGATGGTCGGTATCATGATGCCGGGTAATGATGTACTGTGTATTTTCATATCCCATTCTCGCTAAGTATTCATGTGCGATATCGACCATCAATTTGTCGGTTAACCGACTTTTATCCTGAGCAGAAAAATCTAACGAGATGTGTGCAACCGGTTTTGAGATTTTAGGTTTCAGTTTACTTTGGGTAATAAAACTCTGAATGACGGATGCTTTGTCTTTCAATCGTACTCCTTCTGCAAAAAGCAAACAGGCATTCTTTTTATCCAACACATAGTTTATCGCTCCTTTAAAACCACGTCCCTGAACAATCTTAGCTATCATCTTCAATGCGTTTAATTACTTTATCCAGGCGTTCATTCATTACAAGACAATGATTGTGTACTTCCTGGTATCCGGCAGCATTCGCTGTGCGGGCAATCTGGTTGACATTGTTGGCCATACCGGAAAGCTGGCGAATGTATCCCATCATTTTCGGGGTAAGCCGTTGTTTTACCGCAGTGGAACGGATGCACTGACGGATAAATTCGCTGCGGTTAATATCTGCCAAACCAGCTTTGGCTTTCAGCGAGTAGTATTCTTCTGTGGCCATTTTTACCGTTATTTTATATGCTTTCTTTTCGGAAGGTTTCTTAGCTGGCCTGCCATTGGTATTTCTGTTTTTTATCGTTTTCATATGGATTCCATGTTTATCGTTAAAGAGACCGACGGGATGTTTCTGGCCTCGCAGAGCAAGGTTTTGGTCAGACCAAAACACAAACTTGCTCCGCTGAAAAAAGTCATTCGCCTATAGTCTGGAACCCCTGCTTTTCTTTATTTCCTGAACTTGTTTCTTGCCGCAGAGGTAATCATTCAGATCTTTGTACCCGACATATTTTACCGACATGTCATTAGTTGAAGAGCAAGACGATTTTATCTTTTGAAATGCCTTTCGTCCACTTTCATCATTGTCCAGATAGGCACAAATATTTTTGTGTTCTTTCAGAAAAGGAAGTGACTTTGAGGCATTGGTAACGGAATTTAAGATAGCCACATCGTATCTTGTCCTTTCAGTTTTTTGTAAGGTTAGGTATGAAAGGAAATCCCAGAAACCTTCAAAAGTTAAACAGGTGTGATTACCGTTCTTTATAGTCGTAATTTCCTTGGGCGGAACACAGCATTTGAAATTGGGAGGACTGCTCAGTTCATATCCACCGTTGTCATTCTCAAACCCAACCGAGAAATACATTCTGTTCCGAACCTGGTAATGAACTTCCCGGCAATATAAATTTGCGAGCGACAAATCAATCTTTCGCGCATTTATCCATTCTATTAGTTTGGGATGAGAAATTGTGTTGATGTCATGAATAATAATTGATGGTTCTCTATTTTCCTTTTTATCTAAAATATTACTCCGGTGAAAAGAAAAAGAACTCAGACTAATACCTGCAAAATCGTTCTCCAACCGGGTTGCTGCTTCATGAAAAGTACAGTTGTTCATCTTCATAACAAGGTCGATAATGGAGCCTCCTTCGTTTGCACCGAAATCGTACCAGATATTTTGACGGTAATCCACTTTAAAACTTGCATTCTGGTCTTTGCGGAACGGACAAAAGTACATTCCGTAATAACCGAAATCTTTCTTTGGAAGGATATCCATATTCTTCAGGTACTCCCTGATACTTATTTGTTTTATGTCTGAAAGAGCCATACTTGTCAATTATTTTGTTGTTTTGTTGAAAAAGGACATTAATAAGTAGTATAACAACGAATTGCAATGACAACAAAATCTCAACAAACGGTAATGATGTTGCATTGCGGTCACAACAAACAGGATTTTGTTGTGTATATGTTGCCGTCTTGTTGCGATATATTTCTTCTTGATTTTCATACTCTTGAAGATTAAACACCACATTACAACAGGATTTTGTCTATATCGGTAAGTGCAATTTCGAGATAACGTCCTTTTCTTTTCACCGGAGTAATTTCTCCTTCTTTGCCTATATGATAAAAACTGTATTCACCATTCTTTTGAGAATTCAAGCCCCAACTATCTTTAAGGATGCTCCGAACTATATTAGTGTCTGTCTGCAAGCCGGATTCCCGCAATACTTCTGCAAGATCTTTGGGGCAACATCGCATCTTATTCAGATCTAAGCCTTCCATAACCTCGTAACAATAGGCAGCCATTTCAATTTCAACTTTATTAGCATTGTACTTTTTGATTTTTTGCAATGCCGGAGTTTCGAGTTCCAAAGGATTAAACCACATCCGGGATTCATTTTTCGAAGAGAGTTTCCGGGAAAGAAGAAAGTTCAGGAAGTATGGAATTTCTTTGGACATTTGTTCCCTGAGATGGATATTGTCTTTTTCTACCGGGTTGATTTTACGCACCCAAAACCGGACTTCCTCCCTGGGAATAATAATGGGGTTACGCTCATTATTGGAACAAAGAACAAATTTTGCAAAAAACTCAATCTCCCTCCGGTCTTTGCCCTTTGCTTCCATCTTATAATCGCCAGCAGTCGAGAGGTTTTTGATTTTCTCCGTGTCTTCCATTTTATTCAGTAACAGCTCATCAACCAATACCAACAGACGGTTAGCCCAATCTGCATTAAACTGGCTGCGGAAATCTTCATTGGTATTGAACGTTGCATTCTTGCCGAAAATCATTTTCAGAAAGCGCAGAAAAGTTGTTTTCCCGGTATTCCGTTCATTGGAAACCAGTAGCAAAATAGGCAGCATTTGTGCAGGCCGGGTATAGAGGATTTGCAGGTAATCCAACCCCAGTTCGATTTGTTCTCCAAAAATATGGTTCAGAAAACTTTGGATATAAGGAAACTCTCCCGGTGCCGGCACATAATTTAGCGGTTCATATTGGTTAAGATATGTTCCGTGTACTTGCTTATAATGAACGTGGTCTGGAATAATGCAAAATCCGTCATACTTATCAATCTCAGGAAGATTATTCTTCCCGTAATCCTGTCGGAGTGTTTCATAACTCCACGGAATTTTCTCCTCGACGTAATCTCCGCTGATCAGGGGGCGTTGTACTATTTTATGCAAAGTCGTCCCAACGCGGATGTATTTTCCTTTACTTTGTGCTTTTCCTTTCATAGCAGTTATCTTTTACGTCTGGCACTCCGAACAAGGGCTAAACTAACCTTTGTTGAATCATGCTTGGGTTTGGTCTGGTTTTCCGCCCACTGCAATATTTCTTTCCGCGAAAAGACCAGTTTATTCCCGTACGTTTTGCAGGGAATTTTACCTGTAGAAGTTAACTTGTAAATCTTTGCTTTTGATGTTGGGTAGCCATGTTCCTTTAACAATTCCAAAGTATCGTTTAGGGTCATGGTATCAATTTGCGGCTGAGTGGAAGCCTGTTTCGGTAAGACACCGGAAACCGCTTCACTTACGATAGCCCGTAATTCCTCGGGCGTGGTTACAATAATGTTTGACATAGTATTCAATTTTAGAGTTACACTTAATACTTAACTGAATCGGGTGTAAAATAAAACTGAATATAATTGGTAATCAAACATGTAAATAGCTTTACATTAATAAGACAAACGACGACAACGGAGACAAAATAACGCCATGTAAAATTCTTATTGTGCGAATTTTATTTACATGGGGAAGTCAAATGAAGACAACCAGAGACAATGTAAAGTTGAAAACTTTTTTTACTTTTTGTTCTTTTGATTTTGAAGTTGTTTCAGAATCAGGTCAGGAGGAAATACCTCAGTATTGGGCAAAATATTTGATTGTACAGGAATTATAAATCCATCCCTTATCCATTTATCAAGGGTTGGCCGCGAAATTTTCAGCATTTTGGCAATATCTTTTTTCGAAACTATTGTTTCACCGTTGACAACTCGGATAAATTTTTTATTCACGGCAATATACCTTTTTAGGTTGTCTATTGCTTTGTCAATATCACGGATACGAGGAGTAATTTTCTTTTTAACCGATATTTCAATGGTTTCCATATCGTAGTCCGCCAATTCAGGATTTTTCTGAAGTTCAGCAACAATAGCACCGTAAATTGCCGTTTGCCTGGCTGGTATTTTGTATTGCTTACGACGGGGCATATAATTCTTGACTAATATTTTGGATGAACCAATTATGAACCAATTTAAAAAGCTAATTGGTCATTGATAATCAATGATATACATTTAAATCTCTTGCTTTTAAGAACCATTTGAGAAATTCGATGAACCATTTATGAACCAATTGCAATCTTTTTCCATTTAAACACATGTTTAGTCCCTTTCCCTACTTTCCCCTCTTGTTCCAACCATGCATCTGCTTTCCACAACAAACGCGTAGCTGTTACTTTGCTGACGTTCAATATTTTCTGTATTTCCGAGTTTGTTATACTACCATTTGTAGCGACATATTCTATAACTTGTATCAATTTTTCATCTGCTTTTTCTTCCAAAAGTTGAGTACGAATATCTCTGTAATAAGTAATCATTAGGCCTCCAATATCTTTGATATTAGGTGGCAACTGCTTACTTTCCAATACCGCTTTTATGATTTTTCGATAGCCTCTTCCCCATATTTCAATATCCCCACTACGAAAAAGAGTATTGGCAATATCTGGATTATAAGGAATAGAAGGGTGTTTTTGTAATAAGGTATCCATAGGAATAGCATCCGGTAAATGTCCTGGATTCCAAAATACGATATGGTCAGGATAAACACTAATCTGAACTGGCACCCCGGAAGCATAATCTTTATGCGCAATCGAGTTTAAAAGACTTTCTCTCAATGCTGCCTTGGGAAAAGTCGGCGTTTCCCTGCGTGACACCCCCTCATAACTTATAGAATAAGTAATGTATTTACTTGTCAGTAAATCCATGGCTTTATCTATTTGCTCCATTAAAGAACCACGTACTTCATCATGAAATGCCAAATCATCATCATCGCCCCGGAAGAATCCGATTTTTATATATGCTCCGGTTACAAATCGTTCTGGGTCGGGATGAAAAAGCAAAATCGCTGCCCGTTTAAGAAGACCTGTTTCTTCGTCAATCAAATGTAAATCCTGTAATAAATGTTCCGTACTATCACCTAATACATCTTCATCCACACGCCTACTTCGTGCCGCTTCTCTACGGAAACGCTGTAAAGCAATCAATGACAAATCATCAATGGAGATCTTTGGAATAGGAATTCCATCCCAATGCTTACCCGTACGTTCAAGAATAAATTTGTTCAGTGCCGAGCCTTTTAGCTCCTGCTTAGTACTACCACTTCGATAATGATATTCTCCTCTGTAATTTACAGGATAGGGGTACGATTCTACAATTATTTCAAGATAATCCCTACCGGTTGCCTTATCTGTCAGAACATTCACATCCGCAACAATACCCAGTATATTCTGAATTTTATTCGGAATATCTTCTGATAATTTTTTAACATCATCAACACCTACAACTTCCTTGTCGTCGTTAACTCCAATGTATATCTTTCCTCCGGCAGCATTGGCAAATCCACATATCCATTTCAGATATATATCTTTCCAAACAGTTTTATATTCAATGTTTTGATTTTCTATTGTTTTTGTCATGCACACACAATATTTTCAGTAAAAGTAGTAATAAATGTTTCTTTAATCATTAATCACCAAAATTCGTCAGGGCACTTGCATTCTTCATCCGTTCCTCTTTTTCAAAAGAGGCCAGATAGTTTTCCGTCGTCTTTAAATCTTTATGGCCTAAACTTTCAGAGATGTAAGCAATATTAGCACCAGACCTCTTAAGCACAGTAGCGTATGAGTGTCGGGCAGTATAGGTACTAAGTCCTTCAATACCTATTGCTTTGCCAATCTTTCGAAGACGCCTGTTGCAATTACTGGTTACGTCGCGAACTCTCTTCTTTATCTGTATGGGTGTTTCCCCGCCATTAAGAAAACCAAAGATGTAAGAATCCGGGCTTTTGTCTGAATTTCCCCATTTGTCCATAATCACTTTCATTTCAGGTGTAATAACAGCACAAATCTCTTTTTTTACTCTCGAAGTATTAAGCGTTTTAGCCCGGGTGAAATATATTTCGTCATTCTGGATGTTAGCATATTTCAGGGTAATTAAATCTGCAAAATTGATTCCATTACAGAGATAAGAGAAAAACCATAAATCCCGGTAATATTCGGTTGCCTTGCTTTCATCGGAGTAAGTTACAAGCGCTTTTATTTGTTGTAAAGTCAAAGCCAGCTTTCTTCCCTGACCTGCTGGAATTTCATATTTGCCCCTCCCAAAAGGATATTGAATCTCCCTAATGATATTTAAATCTTTTGCGTTGTTCATAATAGTTCGGATGGCACGACCTCGCATCCCTATAGTTGTATATGACTTTCCTTCATTCCGTAAATATTTTTCATATTTCTTTAACCATTCCGGCGTAATGAAACTTAAAGGAATGTTTTTTCCTGCAAAATCTTCAACACTTTTTAATGTATAGCTATAGTATTCATGTGTATTGATTTGGTCATTTTTAAGTAAAGAATCGAGTTTGGTTTGAAATGCAAAATTCAAAGTATCTGCTGCCCCTTTTTTTAAGTAGCTGTTTAATGCCGTAAAAGTAAATCTATCATCTCGCTCTAATTGCATAACAGCATTCTTTACCTTATCAAAAGACCATTGAATATCTGTTCGAGTAGAGATCAGTTTCTTACTTTTCGTTTCCGATAGTCTTTCCCACTCGTCCATATTCAGATTTTTCCCCGTGGAGTAATATTTCCGTTCTCGTTTAAACGTTACCCGTATCTTTACAGGATATGTTCCTTCTTTTGTTTCACGGCGTTGATCAAGGATTGAAGCAACTGTGATACCATTATTTGCATAACTAAACATGTGTTTTCAAATTCTGTGTGCAAATCGAAAAATTTGCACACAATTTGCACACAAACTTAGCGATTATATCCAAAATGAACAAATCATAAATCGATCAACTCTTGTGTATTGTTCTGATTATGTGCATATTAACAAAATGAAGAAAATAGATAAAAAACAAAGAAAATATATGTAATTTGATTCATAATCATGAGGTCGGCGGTTCAAGCCCGCCTCTCGCTACATTAAAAATTCACATAAGCCTGTTAGATTAATCCTTTCAGGCTTTTTTGTTTTCTTGTTGGGGCACATTTGGGGCACGCTGCTAGCTTTTTAGGAAAAATGAACCAAATACACGCGCGTAATGACCCCTAAAAAATCTTCTATTTTATTTTTATTGGGAGAAATATTATAAATCCGGTAGTTTAATATTAAACAGATAATAAGTAGTGAGAAAATACAGTACTTATAATGAGTCTTTATGGGAAAAGTATTTTATCCTTCTGTCTATTAAATTCTTCTTCTGTAAGTATTCCTTTTTCTTTAAGCTCATTCAATTTCAAAAGCTCATCAGAAACTGAAACATTTTTTGATTGATTTTCTTGATTCACCTCAACACTACTTTTACTAGATAATGCTGTTACAATTAATCCAATTATAGGAGTTGTTAATAATGAAATAAAAAAGGCAAGAAAAAAGCCAATTTGTCTCCCCATTCCAATTGTGCCAACTAAAGCACAAGCTATAATGTATAATGCGATTAAGTATTGAATCATAGTCTAGATATTTGTTTAGTTAATAGTTGATTAGCTTCTTTTTTCCCAGTATAAAAAATCCTCAATTTCCTCGTGGCATCTCAGAATTTTCATTTTTTTATCGATTCTTTGACTGAAGACTGTTAAAATAATGCCAAATAGAATAATATCGAAAAGAAGACCGTGAGCTTCAACTAATACATCTTCCCAATTACGAATAAACATAACATGAAGTCCACTCAGAATAACCATGATAAATAATCCACTTATTGTGAAAAAGAGAATTGTAGAATCAATATTTGATAAGTATGTTTTTGTCCTTTTCAGCATTTTGTAAAAGTAATGTGATGTAAATCAATGTTCTTTTTTATTAATATTTTGTGATATATGATTAGTCAAGCAATAAAGTGGATTTTTGTCTTATGTGCTCCTTATTCAACTAAAGCAAGAGCTTTTTTAATTTTTTTGTCATTTTTAGGCTTTAACCAATTTTCAATATAACCCTTACTGGTATAAATTCTGAACTTCTCAATGACATTGTCCTCTAACATCACAGATTTCTGATATGGCATTGGAAAAGCGATATGAACTCCCTGCATTCCACTTCCATTGATGTCTATTGAGCCACACCCTCTGCATGATATTATGAATTTTGGGTTAAAAAGTGAGATTACGTCTCCGTTTTCCAGCTTAAACATTAGTTCCTGATCTTCTTTAATTGAGAATACTCTACTGCCAAAAATCAATTTTAAGTGAAAAAATATGTTATCATTAATTTTAGCAATTTTAAAATATGCCGTGAATTGCATATTCATTGTGATTGTTTTCCACGACGTAATTTTAACTCTCTCGTTTGTAAAATCGTCAATTTCATTTACTTTTAGTTCTTGAGCAAAAGAAATGCTGGTAAAGCATAAAAATATTGTAATAAAAAATAGTTTTTTCATATTGGTAGATTTATTTTTCTTGATTTAAAGGATTCGATTTTGACAATTTTTTTAAAATGTTAAAACATATCAGCTCCCTTAATATTAGCCCTCTCCTGTTCCTTTTCCTTTTCTTTAATTTTAAGGCTTAATATGTCTTTTCTGTCAATAAGTACATAAAGAGAGTAATCAGTTCCATTGCATCTTACAAGAATTGTAACTTCTTTAACTCCAATAGTCCATTGAGTACAATATTTAATGTCATTCTTGCGCATTTCATTCCATTTTGGTAATCCATATGTTCGAGTAGGTTCTCCAAATTTTATTTTCATCATGGAAAGCAAGCTTTTGTATTGGCCAGGCATGTAGAGATCATAATCTTGCCAACTAAAATGTCGTCCCATGAATTTAATGCTGTAAAGTTTGTTTTCATGAAATGATCCATAGATATATCTAAATTCATACCCTCCGATTTTGTATTCTTTTCCTCCTTTGCAAGTATTTAGAAATAATCTTCTTTTTGTTTCAAACTCTGATTTTGTAATCCCAAAGTTGATATTATTAAATGCAATTTTTTCTTGCGCCTTAATTAGACTATCTCTTTTTTGTTTCTCAATTTCTTTTTGTTTGTTGATCTCATGTTGCTTTTCGAATTCTTTTTGTTTTTCTTTTGCAGAGATTGAGATACTTTTGTTAAGATGAGGTTTTTGGTAGTTAGGATTGTTGCAATTACTAAGCATAGTAGCAGCTATAACACATAGTAATGAATTTATAAGACCTTTGTAGCTCATTTGAGTTTTTTTATTTTTTCCTATACTCCGTATGGTGCTGTTCGCTAGTACAGTCTGATTCATAGATTAATTTCAGTGTTGTTTCTGTTATTTCCTCGATTTTATGCTCTGTTATTTCTTCGTCCATTGTAATCATCAGTGTATTACCACTTACGATCCAGGCAGCATCAACAGGATCGAGCAATACACATTCTTCTCCAATACGACTGCCATTCTCATCTGTGATCACGATATCAAAGAAGTCATAAGCCCTAACTGTTGCTTTCCCTTTTTCTTTAAAAGTAAGATAGCTTGACAATACGCACTCATCAGCTTCCTTGGAGTTGTCATACTCATAATAAGCCACGCCCATTCCCTTACGCTCATAGGCTGGATCATTTTCATAACATGGTTGGTATTCAGCGGCAGGATACCATGTCCCCAAAATCATCTCATCAACCGATAATTCTTTGTCATCATCTTTACTACATGATAATACTGAGATTGTTAAAACAGATAAGAATAGAAGTTTAAAATTATTCATTTTGATAATTATTATCCATGCTGACCCCTGACATGGGATTAAAAAAAGAAAGCGTGGAATCAAAACTTATCTTTGGACAGGTTCTAGCAAAACCATGGCAAAATAAGTGATACCACGCCCGTAACGGGCGCACACTTTTACTGTCGTTGCCATTGAAATTTGCTAGATTTGTCCAAACAACAATATAAGTTTACGCTAATATTTTAATGATGTAAATTTAGGTGTTTTTATTTGATAGAGCAATATTGTTTTTATAGACTTATTTCAGGTTAGGCTATGGAAGCGTTTGTAGTTTATTTCGATATTTTTCAACTACCAAATCAAAAATTTTCCATCTTTCAATATCATGTTTCAATTTTAATCCTGAGATTCTCTGGTATTGGATTGATGATTTAGTAGCTAAGCCCCTGTAGTGTGTTTTAATAGGTTTTTTAAGCTTGTTGAGGCGGCTTTCAAGTGTGAAGTATCTCTCAGTATGATAATATAATTTAGAGCAGATTTGACAGTCGTAGTAAATCCGCTTTGAGTATGCAGTTCTGCTCTTGAAAGTCAAAGAACCATAACACTTATAAAGAATCCGGCATTTATTACCTGTTACGGGACATACGAAATAAAGAACCTCCCCAATTCCTAAATTGCTGGGTATTGTGGTTACGGGTATCTTATAATCATGCTCAGTAGTTGTGCCGTTTTGGAGCGAATTAATATAAGTTAGCCTGATATATGATTCTTTTTCATTGTAAACACTTTCTATTCCAATGCTATCACCATTTGTCCAGCTTAAAATACGAGCTATTTTTTCCCCTCTTTGGATATATCTGTTTTTAATTAGGTAGCTAAGTTCTAGTCTAATTACTGAGCTTGTTGTTTTAGCGCCTGTTTTATATCTGCCCATTTTTTAGGTGTGAGAATACTCTTTAAATAAAACCTAAATGCTTAGAGAAAGAGAATATTTACCTTTTCATGATTTTATCTTAATTCTCTCTATTGTTAGTGCATTATCTTTCATGCTTTTTCAACTATATTACAAGTTTGAAAATAACCTTCTGATAGTTGAGTGAATTTCTCAGCTATAAGCTGTTCAACTTTATCAAAAATTGAGTTGTCGATTTTATTTAAAATCTTTTTTTTGTAACTGCAATAATTGCGCATTGATTTTGACTTAACCACATTTGTAAGCTCTTTATCTTTTAGTATGGCATAGCATTTTAATTCTCCAATATCTAAACTTGTTAAGTCTGGAATAATGATTTTATTTAATCCCTTATATACTTTGAAAATCTCATGAATTATCTTTCCTATAATCTTCGGTTTAAATAAGTCCTCAACGCTATAAATTGGAATACCTTTCTTTTGTAAATATCTTAAATACTTAACTTCAAACTCAAATCTTAGTAAGTGATCTGGGATTGTTATTTTGTCTTTAATTTTAACCTGAGTTGTTTTGTCATAGAACTTAATGTTGTAATCGGTTGCAAATAGTTTTTTCCCATATTCTGTTTTCTTGTCTTTCATTGGATCAAAATAGTTTCCGTTGTATGAGTTAAGTCCATTTAAGAAAGGTTTTTGTGTTTTAAACAAAATATTGCAACCAATTTCAAAGCTCTTTATTTGGGCTTTGAAGATATCAATTCCCAGGCATTTAGATAGTAATTCAAAAGCTTCATGCAATTCTGATAAATGGAAGTCGGAATAGTTATTCCCTTTATAGTATTTGTGAATTGAGTTTGAAATTTTTAAGGTGTCCGAAAATATTTGGATTCTGAGATTTTCAAGCATGGCATACCAGTAATTAATCCGTCCTTTGAAATAATTTGGGTTAAATTCAAGCTCTCTATATTTAAACGGTTGTTGTTTGCCCTTTGCGTGTTCAAGATATTCAGGGGCAAATATTTCTAATGTTAGATTGTCTAACATTTTTAGCTCCTTTTATACTTAAACGTTTCAATTTCGGTAAGTGATTGTTCAATATCACTTTCAAGATAAAGAACCCGACCACCTATTCGGTGTCCTTTAACTTTACCTGACTTTGTATATTCGTTTAGGGTGGGAAGTGAGATTTTAAGAAGCTCAGAAGTTTCTTTTCGGGTTAAGTACTTTGTATTTTTTGCTTGTTGAGGTTGAAACTGGATTAACTTTTCCTCAACGGCTTCTGAAATTAGTTGCTTTAAATCTTCGGGAGAAATGTTTTGTAGTAAAATGCTTTCTGGTCTCATAATCAATTCTTTTAGTGATTAACTAGAGACCGAAATAATGAAATAAAATAAATACGTTTTATACGCACGTTGTATGTTTTTTTCTTTGCGTATAAAATAGAGTCAATTTTTATATCTAGATAAATTAGAATCGATGCTGCCTAGAGAAGTATCTTCAAAAACCGTGAAATTATTTTTCAGCATTTCAGCAAAGCGTATCCTTTTTTCTCTTTTTTTCCCTTGCATCTCAAAAAGCTCGTAAGTGATTTTATTTAAAATAGTTTTGAGCCCAGATGTGTTTTCTTGGTTTGAGTTGAGAAGTTTTGGTTTTTCTTTTTTCAAAAAACATTTAAAATTAGCTTTTAAAAAGTGTTTAATATCTTCATCAGAATACCACTCATCTAGTCTAGTTGTAAAGAGATTGATTAGTTCCTCTGCATTTTGTTTTACTATTAATCGGTTGTCTTTTGCATCTATGTTTTGAACTCTTTTTAGATCAAAGTCTTTTTTCTCCGTAAAATGTATAGAGGATTCATAGGCTTCATTTTTGAAATATTTTAATGGTCTTAAAAATGGTTGGGGATAATCGAGAAAATGGTCGTAAAGCTCTATGTATATAAAGAAAGACTTAAACTTTCGGCCTTCTCGATATCCTTCTCGATACATTACTTCTTTTGATTCAAGTTGGTAAGTTTTATTTTCGTTTGAATATCCTTTTATTTTTAAAATTCCATAACCAAAGTATGAATGAGAGAATGGATTTCGATAAATTATGTTGTCAATAATATTCCGTCTTAGGTGTAGGGCAAATTCAAGATCATTAAATCCGTCTTCAAAACCTTTAGAGAATATTTTCTCAATTTCAATAATTTCCTCATTACTTGCAGGCGTGCTTTGATTATTAGAATAATATAGTTTGTTGTCAAGTCTTCTGTGATATTCTTTTAGTTCATTAGATAAAAGAATGAAAATAGTTTCGTTTTTAGGGTCATTTCGGAATACAGTATTATTGTACGCCCAAATATAATAATCTTTAAAAACTACTGAGTATTTTTTGTAAAAAGCACTTAATCTAGGCAAGTGATAGCCTTCTTTATTAATGTATTCTTTTAATTTCATTTGCAATTAGGTTTTTCAGTTTGCTTTCTTGATAACTTTTAACTCAAAATCAATTACACTTCTTGTATTTTTTAAGTTATTTCTAAGTGCGTCGGGGTCTTCGTTGATATACTTTCTGAGTGTTTTAAAGTCAGTGTGTTGGGTAATGTCCATTACTTGAGGAATTGGCATCTTTTCAACATTTAGAAGTAAAGAAACACAGGTTCTACGCCCAGTGTGCATGCTTATAGCCTTATGCAATGGCTTAGATATAATAACTTTGTCAATTCCTTTTTGCCGTTCAATTTTAACAGGTCTATTTAATTTCGCAATTTCAGCGGCTTCCTTAATGTATTCATTGGCTTTTTGGTTACTTATTGAGGGGAGTTTGTAATTATATTTTTTTAAAATCTCTAATGCGGGAGAGATAAAACCTAAAAATGGAATAACAGTTCTTTTTTTTGTTTTGTCGGCTATGAAAATCCATGAGTCATCAATGATTTGTTCTTTCTTCAAATTAGCAATGTCTGTCCATCGTTGACCGGTGAATGAGGCAAAGCAAAATATATCTCTTACTTGTTCCAGTCTCTTATTGTTTGAAAAATCATATTCGTATAAACTTTTAAGTTCTTCTTTGCTAAGCGTTACAATATCTTGTTTCTGGTTGCGACTGGATGAAAAGTCCTTCTTCTGAAATTCTCTATTGTTGTGGAAATTCCTGTCAAGTGACCAGCTCATGAAATTTTTCAGGTTTTCAATATATTTTGCTACTGTGTCGTTCAGGTAACCTTTTTTCCCCGTTCTGGGATTATCAACTTCAAGTATGAGGTAGTTTTTGAAATCATCATAGAAGTTTAAGTCAATTTGAGAAAATGTTAGGTTTTCATATGTTTTCTTCTCTTGCGTAAACTCAATAAGACGTTTTTTAAGGGTATTGAATTTTTGAATCGTTCTTGGTGATACTTTTGTTTTATTGCGTTCAATGTATTGACTAAACACGTCAAAGAACCCAGTTCCTTCTTCAAAATCTGGGTTTTGATCTTTTTTTATGAATTCGACTATCAGCTCTTTGACTTTATTAAAAGTTATTTCAGGATTATTTACTGCAATACTATTGTAAAAATCATTCGTGTTCTTTTGGAGCAAGTCTAATCTGTTGTTGAATTCAAAGCTTCCTGTGATGTTGGATTTTTTCCTTTGTCTATTAAAATCCCATTCTTTCGGTTTTATTTTTAAATCCGTTTTGCATTTAAAACGATGTGTTCGATCAAAACCAAAATATAGAAGTATTGGGGTATCCTCTGGGTTATAATAATTGTCGAATCTACGTTTTGCCAGTTTTGCTTCTCTGACTTTTTCTGAAGTTCCTTTTTTAAAAGTGTCACGAAGTACAAAATTGATATTTGCCATTTTGAGTTAAATAGTGATTTGTGGGACACATTTGGGACACAAAGTCTTAATTGTATCTTTTTTTATTTAACTCAAAAGTAAAAAAAATGAACAAAAACGCCTATAAATAAAGGGATTAAATTTTATAAGTAGATTGATGATGTAAAAAAGAATAATAAAAAAATAGCCCGCCTCTCGCTACCTGGTTTGAAAAGGGTTATGATCTTTATTAATCGTAACTCTCTTTTATTATAATCTAAAAAACCACCTTCTTTGATGGTGGTCATGTTTAAAGGGCTGTGCCTTTATTTTCATACCATGAAATGTAAACTATCGAATAAGCCTGCCTGTCGGATTTCCTCCCGAAGGGACGGCAGACAGGGAATATCCAATCAGAAAGTTCCTTCCCCGTTTTTATCCATTTTTTGTTCCTTATTTCTTATTTTGACTTTCCGTGTTATTTTCCTTTTAAGTACCCTATGGGTGCAAATCAAACCCACCTTCTTTGAGGGTGGATATTTAATCAAAAAAATCCTCGGGGCTTGCCCCTGAGTTTCCTTATTTTCTCCCCTGAAATAAGGAGACCTGACTACCGCAGGCAGGGATGTCGTCCGGCAACTACCGGATGACAGAGGGGTAAAATACTGAAAATCCGATTTTAAGCCTAAATGCTGAAATAAAATTAGCGAAACCTGTCAACAGGCAGGTATCCCCTAAAAAACCACGAGGATAGTCAATTTTAAGGATTTTCTTTATTGATATAAAATTTATTTGCACTATTTTTCGTTATATAAATTCACAGTGGATGACTTATTGTCTTAATTCCAGACATTTGAAGAAATTAGTTGTAGTCATATTAATTTTTCTTGCAGGAATAGTTTCTGCCCAAAAACTTTCGACAGAAAATAAAAAAGCACGAAAGTTATTTCTTGAGGCCCAGGATGCCTATAGCCTTAGAAATGATTTAGAGGCTATAAAGTTGCTTCAGGGTGCACTTGCTGAAGACAGTTCTTTTTTTGAAGGACATTTGCTTGCAGCAGATATTTACAAAGAGCTTGATTCAACCCGCCTTCAAATAACTTCACTCGAAAAAGCAGTGGAGATTGATATTTCTAAATACCCTAAGATTTTCTATGTACTTGGGAATGCTTACTTAAAAATGGGCAATTACGGTAAAGCTAAAAATGCGTTTGAAAGCTATATCAACAAGAACTCGGGGAATCACCCCTTTTACAAGAAATCTGTTGAGAATGTCAAGCGTTGTAAATTTGCTCTTTCGCTTATGAATAATCCTGTTGATTACGAAGCGGAGAACCTGGGAAAGGCTATAAATACGGATTTTGATGAGTATTGGCCAAGCCTCACGATTGATGGTAAAACAATAATTTTTACAAGGCTTTCACCTTCTGTTTTATCCAATCAGCAACGAGCTCACTTTCAGGAAGATTTTTACATGTCGTCATTGGTTGATGGTAAATGGGAAGAAGCTAAACCATTAAAAGATATCAATACACCCTACAATGAAGGGGCGCAAAGTGTTTCGGCTGATGGAAAACTGATATTCTTTACTGCTTGCACACAGACTGATGGCTACGGGAGTTGCGATATTTACTTCACACAAAAAATAGACAATTACTGGACCAAACCTAAAAATGTGGGAGCACCTGTGAATTCTGCTTCCTGGGAGTCTCAGCCTGCTATTTCGGCTAATGGAGAGTATTTGTATTTTGTAAGTAACCGTGCCGGAGGTGTTGGTGGAATGGATTTATGGAGATGCAGACTGAAAGGAGCACGAACTAACGGCTCCCTGGTTTGGGGAAAACCGGAAAATCTTGGCGAAGCCATTAATACCAAAGGGAATGAAATGTCACCTTTTATTCATTCAGATAGCAAAACATTATATTTTGCATCAGATTACTGGCCGGGAATGGGTGGATTAGATATTTTTTATTCACGGCTTAAAAACGATACCGTTTGGCAAAAAGCCACCAACTTAGGTTATCCGATTAACACACACAAAGATGAGCAAGGCCTGATTGTTGATGCTTCAGGCAGGAACGCCTATTACTCATCGAACAGGCCCGGTTCAAAAGGTTTGGATATTTATCGGTTTGAGCTGTTTAAAAAAGCCAGGCCAAATCCTGTTTCCTATGTAAAAGGAAAGGTTATTGATGAAGAAGAATATTTTCCGGTATGTGCTAAGGTAGAGTTAATTGATGTTGAAGCTAACAAACTGACTGCAAAAACTATTTGGTGTGATGGGCAGGGAGAATTTATGATGTGCCTTCCGTTAGGAAAAGAGTATGCATTTAATGTTTCGGGTAAGGGATATCTGTTTTTTTCAGAAAACTTTTCGCTTAAGGAAGTACGGGATGTTAGCGATCCAAAAATTATGGAAATTAAGCTGAAACGAATTAAAGTTGGCAATAGTACCGTTTTGCGGAATATCTTCTTTAAAACCAACTCGTATGAGCTGCTAAAAGAATCAATTGCCGAACTGGAGCTGCTAAAAGGGTTTTTGGCTAATAACCCTACTGTTAAAATCGAGATTGGTGGTCATACTGATACTATTGGAACAGAAGAATATAACAATCAGTTATCAGAGAAAAGGGCTTCAGCGGTCTATAACTACTTACTTGACCGCGGAGTAAATGCTGACCGGTTGTCATTTAAAGGTTATGGCTGGTCTAAGCCAATTGATACAAATGAAACTGCCGGCGGCCGTGCTAAAAACCGCCGAACAGAGTTTCGTATACTATCTCTTAAATAGATTCCTCTTTAGGAAATCATTTCAATCAACTTTGCTACCACATTGTTTGCACCTGCATAAATTTGCTCAATATTTGCATCAAGCATGTAGCAAGGTGTCGTTACCAGCTTGTACTTTTCATCTATAACAATTTCGCCGTGTGTTGTATTGGTGTGTTTGCCACCCATTTTTTCAATTGCTGTAGCTGTTCCTGAGTCTTGTCCAATAGTTACTTCAGCATCTTTCAGGATTCGAACAATAACAGCAGGAGCAATGCAAAGTGCACCAAGTGGTTTTTCTGTTTTTACAGTTTCTGCAACCGCTTTTTCTACATCAGGGTTAACAGTACATTCAGGGCCTTCAAATGCAAACGAGCTCAGGTTTTTGGCAGCTCCAAATCCACCGGGCAGAAGAAGGGCATCGAAGTCAGCAGGATCATAGTCTTTTAAGTCAGCAATGTTTCCACGGGCAATTCTTGCCGATTCAGTCAATACATTGCGTGTTTCAGGCATTTCTTCACCTGTCATGTGGTTAACTACATGGTGTTGATCTACATTAGGGGCGAAAATAGAGTAGGAGGCACCCTGTTGTGCAATGGCAAGTAAACTTAACGTGGCTTCGTGGATTTCTGCACCATCATAAACCCCGCATCCTGATAATAAAACTGCTATTTTTTTCATCTGGTTTTTAATTTAAAAGTTTTTTAATTTTTTATGTTTGATTATTCATTTTTATATCAGCAAGGTGTCATTATTGCGATGGACAATCTGTCAAAAATTCTTTCCCCAAAGTATTTCCGGTTTACGGGACTTCAGGTACTTTCATTTTGAAATACCCGCTCTTTTTGAAGACAATGATCTGTCTTTCCCTGTCTTCTTTCAAATGGGAATTATAGTCATACCAGTCCGGAAATTGTTCAATAAATTTAATAGGTTCATATTCTTTATTCTTCCACAAAGATAACCTATCTTGGTTTATTGGTAAAGTGGCGTGGAATCATTTATAAAATATTATCTTTCAGGTTTTTGTATGGGAAGTGAAAGGCCTATTTCAAAATTTGAACTGTTGTAACCTTTGTTGGGATGGCCAAACCCTGCATTGGACACATGTCGAATCCCAAACCTCAAATCAAGGATGATATCATTTGTCCTGTAAAGAAGTCCTATGGCGAATATGTCTGAAAAAGCAAAGCCTTTTTTTTGTCTTTTGGTCTGTTTATCTATGACCATGGGACCGACACTGCCCAATAGATACGGACTAAGGTTTTCATTTATTGAATAAATCATTTGCAGACCCACATTGAGCACATATTCATTCATTTCATTCGATCGGTTTATTGTTTTTTCGGAGACTGAATGTTTTAACTTGGCGGTCATATCATTGTTGTTTTCACCGAAGGTGAAGGTATCAGTTTCACTTACTTTGCTAAAATAAATTCCCGGCTCGATACTTAAGGCGATATTCAGGTTTTTATTTCTGGTCAGATTCTGACTATAGTTAAGTTTTATAAACTCAACATCATAGGTATATGAGTTTAAATTAAAAGGAAATTTTTGCTGGGTTCCCAATCCATAGTTAATACCTAATCTTTTACCACCGTTTTCTTTGGGGTTAGTTTGAGCAAAAATAAAGCAGTGGAATACTGTCAAAAAAATCGTTAAAAAATACCTTACGGTGCATATCTTTACTGGTGTTTCCATAATCTGGGTTAGTTTTGAGTAACCTATTGTGGGAAAGGGTTAAAGGCACCAGTAAGGTATTTTTTAAAAATGAGTCTTTACTCCGGATATATTATATGATCACTATTCAGGACTTATTTCAGTTCGAGTCATAGTAAGTTAAATCTTGAGAGAGTGGTTAAACCGAAAAATATGTTGGTTCTGTTTTTGCAGGACTTCCCTGGAGGTACGGGAAATTCCTTTAAAGACATCTAAAAGGATTTTGAATTAGTCGGCAGTCTGATTAAAATGTCTTGACAACTTCTGTGAATGGCTATGCTTATATATGACCTTCTAATTCACCCCGTCTCAAAAACACAAACAATATGAGGTATGAGGCAAACACAACGAGTATTAGTTTAAACAGGGTTTTTAGCAGCATAGTTACAACGTTTTGTTTCTATTTTAGACTACTAAATATAGTTAGTGGCATACTTGTATTGTCTGGAAGTACGGATAATATCAAAAAGAAAGATTACTGCAGCCTTTATTTACTTCTCCATGCATAATCAAATGGTGATTCATTTTGTACTCAAAAAAAATATTTTGTATTTACTTTTTCCCAGGCCAATTAATAGAATACTTTACTAATCCTACAACGATATAATTATGGTCGGAAATTTCACTCCCGGTATTATCCAGGTTAGTTAAACCAAAAGTAGCCCTGACTCCAACACTTAATTGATCATTTATTTTGTAACCAACCCCAATGGGTAATCCCAAATCAAATTTTTTAACACTATCCTTGTAGTCTTCAGTCATGCCATTATACTTGTCCTTTGCGCTTAATAAAAGGCTAGGTTGTAGTCCAAGTTCCCCATAAAAGCCGCGACTAATTTCATGCTTGTAAAGAACCGGAACATTGACATAGGATAAATTTACTCTGCCAGAATAAATATCCTCTTCCCATCCGGCACCTTGCCGGGTAAAGCCTATACCAGAATTGACTGAGGATTTTTCATTAATCTCCAGGATTTTGGTTACAGCAGCAAATTGAACACCGACCGGATCTTTCCAGCTTTCACTTCCACTAATCCCTGCTGCACCAATGCCTCCAATTAAAACTAATTCAGTTAATATCGCATTGCTTTTAAAAGATTGCAGAAGACAAAAAATGAGCAATAAATAAATAACTTTTTTCATAATTGTTAGTTTAAAGTATTTCGAATTAAGAGTTAAGTTTAAATAAAAGCTTCAGTTACGAAGTTGTATTTTTCAAACTAAACAATATAAACATAGTTAACAGCCAAACTTATTAAGTCCGGAAATCCCGTAGATATCAAAAATTAGGACTAATTCGGTTAGAAGTAAAAATTCAAAGAGATATTCTTGTCAATTAGTTTAAAGCTTCCTTTTTATAGGCAAGTGGCGTTTGACCCGTTTGTTTTTTGAAAACATCATAAAAAGCCGATTTGGAATTGAAGCCGGCCTCTAAACCTATGGCCGTAATGGTGTATCTCGAAAATTCGGGGTTTTTAAGATATTCTTTTGCCTCATTTACCCTAAGCTTGTTGATATAGTCTCCAAAACTGGTATTAATGTCCCGCTTTACTATACGGGACAAATGAGCAGGGCTTATATTCAGTTTCTTTGCCACATTATCAAGGGTTAAATTAGGATCTAAGAAGAACTTCTGGTTCACTAATAAATTTTCCAGACGGATGATATGTTCACTCCCGATACCTTCTTTTTTAAAGTTATTTCTTTTGATATTGGCACTGTACTGTCTAAGTTTCTTCCGTTCTTCGATAATACCATACTTGTAAATACCAGCATGTCCGAGCCAATAAATGGTTGTAGCAATTGCCACCCATAATAAATAGAATGAGGTTTCTCCATTTTTTATATATAGGTTTTCGTAGATGAGATACGCCCAAACCAGTGTGAAAAAAAACATTGTGTACAGCGTGTACTCCAACCAGCTAACGTTTGTATTGATTTTATTTGTGGAGAACGAGTTTTGATGTTTTTTAAAAATTCGCACTTTAGAGATCAATATGGTCAGAAGGATCAATGTGAAAGCAATTGAAAATATTTCAACAAAGTGTATAAAAAAACTGTAACTCTCAAAAATGCCGGTTTGTATATCGGAAAAAACAAAGATCGTCCTGAAAATCATAGTGATCAATAAAAAAAAGACAAATGGTAAGAATACCAGTTTCAGTTTTAATCCGATTTCTCTGGAAGGATGTAAAAAAAGGTTGGTATAGAAAAATATGATAGCAGGAATTAGCGATGCTAAAGGTAAATAGATGTAAATGTACATTGATATTAATGAAAGCAAACCGACATCTGCCAGTATATATTGTAAATTTCCCAAGGCATATGACAGCACCAAAAATCCTAACGCGATTGTACTATTGTCTTTATATTTTCTTGAGAAAAGAACAATTAAAAAGAAAACAATCCCCTGGATGATTCCTGCAATAATTAAACAGTTATAAATATTGAAGTTCAAAACGACTGGCTTAATTAATAAATTTGTTTGGTACAAAAAATCCGGAATGCCAGACAAACCGGATTTTAAAAGAAAGTGGAGGTATTTTATTGTTTTGGTTTATAAATCAATGCAGTAATTATACCTGCAATAATAAACTCAATTGTTCCGAATATTAACCATTTTACAGCCAAAATAAATGGAATTGGATAAATGACGTATTGATTAATAGCTCCAATTGCCATCATAAAAATTCCAATAACCAGCCCGTATCGCACTCCTTCCATTACTCCTTTCCCCTGGTAACCTTTAGTAAAAATGTACACAAATAATAAGGACATAACAGCACCGGTTATGTACATGATCCAGAAGATATCCATCATGTCTGCACGCCAAACCGAAGCAACTGCTTCATAATCTGGGGATAAAATGAGCATGTGGATTACATAGTCAAGAACCTGAAAGCTGACGAATACAGCCAGAGCAGCCAATAAAAATCGTTTTACATTCATAAGAAGGGTTTTAAATTAATAATTAGTAGAAGTTTTAATCACTAGTTTCTTCTTACGAATGAACCTGGAAATGGTTATGACCAGATGCTTAGTTTTAAGAATTTTGGTTTTCCTTTTCTAACTCTTTAATTTTTTTCTTTAAGCTGTAATTTTCAATAGACATTGTTACCATTCCTGATATAAAACCTATCGTAAAAATAAGCGAACCGTGAGGATAATGTGATAGTTTAAAGAAAGCTCCAAGTAAAACTAAAACTGCTGAAGTGTTATAAGCTATTTTAATTAGGAGATTTATGTTTTTGTTTTTCATGATGGATTATTTAGATAAAGGTGTTTCAACTGGTATGTAAGTGTATTTTTTTATTACGATTAGGTACTATTAAGTATAATGCTTAACTAAAAAATTAAATCACTTTAGGGCTCATCATTTTAGTACAGTAAAAATAATTAACTAATGATTGAAAACCAATAGGGGTAAATATTTCAGCAAACATAATTCGTGATTTATAAAACAGGAAGGAGTGGGGTAAATGAGTGAACTTGCCTAAAAAGTAGAATTTTAACCGCAAAGATCGCGTAAAATTGCGCAAAGGATTATAAGAAAATAAATATCCTGCAACTTGGTTTTGCGTTCCTGGCACATTCTTATTATTCTTCGCGGTTACTATTTCTTTGACAAATTCTTTTCCAGGAAGGTGGGCAGTCACAGTATTCAGTATAAAGATTCAAGCTATAAGCTTAAAAAGCTACCATTTACTAATGACTGATGACAAGTGACCAATTACCACCAATATCTTGCTACTTTTGATTTCTCAAATCCCACTTCCGTCAGAATGATAATCAAACAGCAACGGTTTGTCATTTTTGCCTATATCATCCAGGTTGTAAGGTGTTTTTTGGTAAACATAGTAGTTCAGCCAGTTGGTGAAAAACAGGTTGGCTGCCGATCGCCATTTCATAATTGGCTTTTGCTTGGGATCATTATCCGGGTAATAATCCCTTGGTACTTCAATCGGTAATCCTTTACCAAGATCACGCTGGTATTCATTATTTAATGTTTCCCTTGAATATTCGGAATGGCCGGTAACAAATATCTGCTTGCCATTTTTAGCCATTACCATGTTTACCCCCGAATCTTTCGATTGAGAAACAATATCTAATTTTTCTACCTGCACAATGTCTTCAGCCCTAAGCTCGGTATGGCGCGACTGAGGAACATAGTATTCATCATCAAACCCCCTGAAAATGGGCAATTTATGGTCAGATACCTGATGTTTAAAAACGCCAAACATTTTTTTATCAAGCGGATATTTCGGAACACCGTAAAAATGGAAAAGGCTGGCTTGCGCTGCCCAGCAAATAAAGAGCGATGAAGTAACATTGTTTACTGACCAATCCATGATCTCCTTCATTTCATCCCAATAGGTCACATCTTCAAAAGGAAGGTGTTCAACAGGCGCGCCGGTAATAATCATGCCATCATATTTATTATCACTGATTTTATCGAAGGTCGTGTAAAACATCCTCATATGTTCAGCTGATGTATTTTTATGCTCATGTCCCCGAATTTTTAAAAAGTCAATTTCTACCTGCAGGGGAGTATTCGATAACAATCGCAACAAGTCTGTTTCAGTAGAAATTTTTAGAGGCATCAGGTTTAAAATGACCAACTTTAAAGGACGTATGTCCTGATGAATGGCACGGGTTTCATCAATAACAAAAATATTTTCCTCCCGAAGCAATTC
The DNA here is from genome assembly GCA_028282195.1 of Prolixibacteraceae bacterium. Lineage (GTDB taxonomy): Bacteria > Bacteroidota > Bacteroidia > Bacteroidales > Prolixibacteraceae > Sunxiuqinia. The sequence goes on along the minus strand of JANQII010000165.1, from coordinate 12,418 downwards.
GATCGCTGGTAATTTGTCAGGAATATTAAGTGGCATTGTTTTCTGTTTTAATGTTGAAATCCCGGGAGCAAATATACTCCCGGGGACTTAGATGCTGTTAAAATAACAACTATAGTCTATGAAAAATTAACTAATTTTTGCCAAAGCTTGTTCAAAATCTGCCAGAATATCATCAATGTGTTCAATACCAACAGATACACGTAATTGCGATGGGTAGACCCCTGCTGCAAGTTGTGCTTCTTCCGATAGCTGTTGGTGCGTTGTTGCCGACGGCTGAATAATCAAAGTTTTGGCATCACCCACGTTCGCAAGGTGGCTGACCAGTTCGAGATTATTTACTACCTGCTTTGCTGTTTCAATGTCACCTTTTACAATGAAAGAAAGTACACTTCCCGCACCCTTAGGCAAATATTTTTGTGCTAATTCATATGAAGGGCTGCTTTTCAAGCCCGGGTAATTTACACTTTCAACCTTGGGATGTTGCTCCAGCCATTCAGCCAGCTTTTGAGTATTTTCTACATGGCGATCCAGACGAAGGGAGAGGGTTTCCAAACCTTGTGTTAGCAAGAATGAGTTGAATGGACTGATTGCCGGACCAAAATCACGAAGGCCTTCAACGCGTGCTTTAATGATGAAAGCGATGTTCCCAAATGGCCCGTCAAAATTGAAAATATCCCAGTACTTCAATCCATGATAACCTTCTGAAGGTTCCGTGAACCCCGGGAATTTCCCATTGCCCCAGTTGTAATTTCCGGCATCGACAATCACACCGCCAATGCTGGTTCCATGTCCGCCAATCCATTTGGTTGCCGATTCAACAACAATATTAGCACCATGCTCAATTGGTTTGAACAAGTAACCTGCCCCGGCAAAGGTATTATCAACGACTAATGGGATATCATGCTTTTTAGCCAGGGCTGCAATAGCATCAAAATCCGGTATAATATATGCAGGGTTTCCTATGGTTTCAAGATAGATTGCTTTGGTTTTCTCATCGATTAATTCTTCGAATGACCCAGACTCCAAATCTTTGGCTAAACGGGCATCAATACCTTGTTTTTTAAAAGAAACAGTAAACTGATTATACGAACCACCATACAAGTATGGAGAGCTTACAAAGTTATCGCCAAGCTCTAAAATCGTATTAAAAACCAAAAACTGGGCAGCATGGCCCGAAGCAACAGCCAGTGCTGCAACCCCGCCTTCCAGTGCAGCGATGCGTTGTTCAAACACATCTTGCGTTGGGTTCATAATACGGGTGTATATATTTCCAAATTCTTTTAACGCAAATAAGTTGGCTGCATGGTCCGCATCATTAAATACATATGAACTGGTTTGATAGATGGGGACCGCCCTTGAGCCTGTTGTTGGATCAGGTTCCTGGCCTGCATGAAGTTGCAGTGTTTCAAATTTTAAATTTTTGCTTGTCATTGTAATTATTTTTAAGGATTAAAAAATGTCTTATGAATTTCCTGAATTGCCTTTGTTTTATCTTTTTCGTCAACGATAAGGTAGCTTACCAGGTCTGAAGCACCAGAACCACTTAATACCACGTTAATCTTATTTTTGGCTACCGCAGTAAACAATTTGGCTGATATACCATGGTTCACCTGCATGCCATGACCCACAATAGCGATCAATGAGATTTTATCTTCAATTAAAATATTGCTTACTGAAGACAGCTCAATTTGGTCAATGATTTTTTGTGCTTCGTTCACTGAAGCTTTATCAATAATGATATTGATGCTTGTTTGTGCAGTAATAACCGAACGGATATTAATCTGGTGTTTGCTGAATGCTGTAGTAACATTTGCCAAAATACCAGGCTTAAAACCTACTCCGGCGCCATTTAGCCTTAATATGGCAATATCATCACTATGGGCCACACTCTTCACGACTTCCTGCGCAACTACACTTTTTGAATTAATGGTGGTTCTAAGTTTCTTTTCCCCATTCATCAAATCATAAACTTTTATCGGAATGTGCTTGTCAATCAAAGGTTCAACAACACGTGGGTGAACAGACGACTGATTGAAGTATGAAAGCTCTGAAGCTTCTTCATAAGTAAGGCTTTCGATATGTAAAGCGTCTTTTATGAATTTATTATCCGCGGTCCTGTAATCTTTGCCAATTTGCCATAGCTCAAGACTTTCGGTATTAAGAACAGATACTAAAGAAGAGGCGGTATAGTCTGAAGCTCGTTTCCCTAAACGTGCAATTTTGTTGTTTTCGGTAATCCCGTAAGAACCAGGAATAATGTTGATACTATCCCATTCAAATTTGCTAATTGCTTCGGCAAATTCTTTTAAACAAACGCTGGCATTTCCATATTCTTCAGTAACACAAAGTTTAAACTCTTCGGGCAGGCTAAGTTTTGCTTCAAGCTCGTTTTGCGCTAAATACTTTTGCAGTAACAAAGCGGTTATCTTTTCTGAAAAACTTATCACTACATCCTGCAAAGCCAATGAATAATCGCCAGTATATTCTATCCCTTTTAAAAAGGTTTCCAGTTGCTCAATCTCATTTTTAATGAAATGTTCTTCATCAGATAGATGGATTGGTAGTTTTTCAATTACCCTGGCAATCTGTAAAATAATATTCTGACTTTTTAGGTTTTCCAGCTTTAGTAGTTGCAGGCTTTTTGTTAAAATATCCTGTATTTCAGAAATGGATGAAACAACGATAATCTGATTTTTGGTTGATGATTTCAGAATTTCGACAAACGATTCTAAAACCTGGGTTTTTTTTAAGTTGTTTCCTCCAAATCGCACGACACAATTTGGCATGATAAAAGAATTTGAAATGAAAGTTGGTAAAATAAACTCGGAAACGGGTGTGCCTTCAATCAATAGCTGTGTACCGAAAGAAGGCTATTGCATAAACATAGATTTGGAAAGCATAACAAATACAACACGGCTCTTGGTTTGAGCAGCGAAAGTGTGTTGATATGAATTAAATTTCGTCATGTTATGCATCTAATGTTGTTGCAAACCTAGTTATTTTTCTGAAGAAACAAAACCTATTTAGAAAAAGTTTAAATAATGTTAGCTGAAAATTAACAAAGGAACAACTCATGAGTAGTGGGTTGGGAGTTTCGAGATTGACTAATAACCAGTGTTCAGTCGCAGTTACAATCTTCAGTTGAATATACTATTAAGCAAGCTTGAAACTTGAAAAACTTCCAGCTTCCAACTTCTGACTTCTGTCTTCCAGCTCTTTTACTCTACCGGAAACTGCACTTGCACAAAATTAAATTGTACATATTCGTCATCTACAGGAAGAAATATTTTGAAGTATGCTGCCTCCCGATTAGCCGGGAAAAATACTTTTCCTTGCATGGAGTAGTTTGTTTCGAGTGTGGTTTTTCGGATAGTAGAACTTTTCCAGGTATGTAATAAATCGTTAATGCTTTCAGCTTCAAATTTTGTTTCAGCATTATCAATTAGAACATCGCCAAGAATATGAGTTCGAAAATGGTCATTGTTGGGGTTGTCATCGGTGGATGTTGCAATCGCTGAGGCTATATCAATTCCGGCAGCCATCAGGCTTAAGCCAACACTGCTTTTTTGTCGTGCTTCATTTTTGGAAAGATCTTTTTCCAATTCAAAAATTTCGCCTTCAGGATCAATCGCTTTTTGTTTTTCTGTTGTTAGTGGTTGCTGCTCTCCATCGTATGCCTGGCATTTAAAATATAAAGGGTCAATTAAAACGGGCATATTAGAGCGGTTGACAATGTTAAAATCGAACCAGTATTCATTATCTTGAAATTTGTCGAAACCAACTTCATAAATAACACCGTAAAGCGAGTCTGCAACAAAGTTTTGTCCGTATAACCACTTGCCACCTTCTTCTTCAGGTTTAAGTTTGATAATGTTTTGTGGTCCGGAGCAGGCATGAAATAAAATAACTGTAATTAGGGCTAAGCTGAATAAGGTAAATTTGTGTTTCATAGCTGTAATCTTTCTGTTTCGTTCACAAACTTACCAAATCTTGTGCCAGAAATATTCAAATTCAGAAGTAAGTTTACAATTTCAGGATTCAGTTTTCAGTAAAATTCCAAAAACTAAAGTTGACGAATTTATGGTAAATCTGTGTATTAACAAGCTTTCATACATAAATGACTGAAAGTTGGAAGTCAGAAGCCAGAAGCAGGAAGATGACCAATGGCAGTTGACTATTTTCTAATTACCAATTACTAATTACCAATGACTAATGACCAATGACAAACTTTAGTGTATCTTGATTTGAGATTCTGGTTATAAATTACAAATTAATTCATTGTTTTCTGTCTTGCAAGTCGCGGATAACTACAGACGAACAGAAGCAACCAAAAAGTGGAGGCATATATGAGATTGTTCCGACAGTAGATTTTTTGTTTTGTGATTCCTCCGGCTTGACCCGTTTGGGGTCTACTGCTTCAGGCGAAAAAACCACGGGAATTCCTTTTCGGATACCCAATTTATGAAGTCGTTTCCGGATTACCCTGGCCAATTTGCAGTTGTAGCTTTTTGAAATATCGGCAACCTGAACCAGTGAAGGATCGAACTTACCGCCAGCACCCATCGAACTCACAATAGGTAAGCCAGCCTGAACCGTATGGTAAATTAGAAATACTTTTGGAGCAAGTGTGTCAATGGCATCAACCACATAATCGTATTTGGCTTCATGAAGAATTTCTACCATTCGCTGATCCTTCAGGTATTCATTGATTACTTTTAGATTAAGCTCAGGATTGATATCTAAAAAACGTTCTGCCAAAACTTCTGCTTTTGGCTTTCCCTGCTTGCTGATTAGTGCGGGAAGCTGCCTGTTGCGATTTGTTTCTTCAACCACATCGCCATCAACTATGGTCATTGTTCCAATACCTGCACGACAAAGTTGCTCTGCTGCATATGCCCCAACACCGCCCAGGCCAATCACTAAAACATGCGCTTGTTTTAGTTTCTCTAATCCTTCTTCACCCAACATAAGGGCTGTTCGTTCCTGCCATTTAGCCATAGTTAAACACCGATTTGAAATTTTTGAAAATTTTGGTTTTCAACTCTTCCAAAGGGAGTTGAAGTGTTTTGGCTGCAAATGTATAAATAGTTTCGATTTGACCGGAGCTTTCATCAGTTTCAAAAAACAATTTATTCAAAGGAATAATTTTTAATGACTCAATCAGTTTAGCTTGATTTTTCAAGATTATAGCGCCAAATGAAAAATAGAAATCATGTGAAAGGAGTTGTTCGGTTGTTTGCATATTTCCGCTGTATCCATGCAAAATCCATGGAATATGAGATTTTGTTGATTTTTTAATTCGAATCAGGTCCGGATAACTTTTTACAGAATGAATAATAAGTGGCTTATTCACTGATTCAGTAATTTCAATTTGTTTTCTGAAGACTTCTTCTTGTTTTTCCAATGGTGTTTCAATTGCCCTGTCTAAGCCGCATTCGCCAATGGCCAATACTTGAGGAGCGTTAGCAAGCCTTTTTAGCTTTTCAATTTCTACATCAATCTCAAAATCATCGATATGCCAGGGATGAAAACCTACAGAGTAAATATTGTTGGAATCTGGACTCCAGTTAGCCTGAACAAATTGATTGATTACTTCAATGTTTTCAGAGTTAGGTGAATGTGTATGTATGTTTACAAACTTGCCCATATTCTTGCTAATGAGTATCCCGGAGCATCTATTTTCATATCTAAAAAGTAGCCAAAAGGAGTTTGCATGGTCGTAAAATCCGCATTTTGAAGTCGTTTTTCAGCCAAATCAAAAAGTTCTTTGGTAAATTCTGCCGAAGCTTTTGATTCTGAAAGGTGTGCAAATGAATGTAGAATAACACTTTTAGTATTGTTTTTTCTGGCTGTCCATTTCAAGTGGTTTACAAGCTTTTTCTCTCTGCTTTTCACATCTTTCGCTTCGTCCTGCCCTTCAACCTGAACAAAAGCCAATATCGCATTATGGCAGGTTTTGCCTTCAGTTATTTCTGGGGCATCCTCCAGGTTTTTTTCTTTTGGCTTGTAACTGAACTCGTTAACATACATTACCAGTACCTTCATTTTTTTATGGTGTTTTTACCCAAAATTATAATGTTTCTGAATAAAATTCGTTTTTTATGATGTTTTAAACTAATTTTGACCAGGATCAGAAAAGGTGTAGTGAGAAGAATCATACTAATCATATTGATTTCTCTTTTTGGAATTCAAGGTTTCGCGCAGATTTCTCAAGGAGGCAATCCAATAGAATTTCCAAGGTTAAAAAAGCTTTCCGATAAGGTTTTAGTTGACTTACCCTATTTAAATAATGATAAGCTTGTAAAGGCTAGTTTAGCTAATTCTAATGATTTGAAATTAAAATCATTAAGGTTTGCTGAATCAATTCCGGTTTGCTTAAATACTTCCAATTCCGGGGAGTGGGTTGAGTATAGAGGATATAATATCTGGACACTTGAAATTCGTTCAGAGGGTGCAAAATCTTTGAACCTTATTTTTGATGAATATGACTTGCCTGTTGGAGCTCGCTTATTTATTTATTCGGCAGACAAACAAGATTTAATAGGGGCATTTACTTCTGATAATAATAAAGCATCAGGCATTCTTGCCACAGAACCTGTTTATGGCGACCACATTGTTATTCAGTACGAAGAACCTAAAAATGCTGACTTTGATGGAAAAATATCAGTTGGGGAAGTAAATCACGATTTTATTGGGATACTTGATTTAAAAGCTGGAAGACGACCAAATGGTTTATCAGGAGAGTGCAATGTAAATATTAATTGTGATTACCTTGATGATTATGGTGATGTGTCAAATGGTATCGTTCGAATAGTAGCTGGTGGAACTGAACTTTGTTCAGGTACATTGATGAATAATTCTAAAAATGATGGAACTCCATACATATATACCGCGGGACATTGCATAAAAACCAGAGACGACGCAGGTAAATCCATTTTTCTTTTTAATTACGAATCACCTTATTGTGGTGAGATTGATGGTGACGTCAAAAATTCTGTTAGTGGTAGTATTCTGAAGGCACGTTCTGATAGCCTGGATTTTTGCCTGGTAGAAATGAGTTCAGGTCCACCTCCCGCTTATCGACCCTATTATGTTGGTTGGGATAGAAGTAGCTCGTTGCCAGATTCTAGTGTTTGTATTCACCATCCTCAAGGTGATATTAAAAAGATTGCAATTGATAGACATAGTCCAAAGATTAATTCATATGGGGATGAATATATTGACAATGCTTTTTTCTTAAACGGAAATTGGGAGGAAGGAACGACAGAAAAAGGGTCATCCGGAGCTGCACTATTTAATCAGGATGGCAATTTTGTTGGAAGCCTGACAGGCGGTGCTGCAAACTGCAATAGCCCTGTACGAGATTATTTTTCAAGGTTGCATGTAGCCTGGGATTATTTTGATGACCCGGCAATGAGGTTAAAAGACTGGCTTGATCCTGATGGTTCTGACAGACAAGCCATAGGTGGCCTGGTACCTTATGAAGGGAAAGATTTTTGCCGGGCATTTACAAACTTTTCGGATGATGATGTTCATGAGAATCTTGAGATTACTGAAGGGGAAATTAAAAAAGGCTATTGGGCTGGTGTTAATGAGTACGGTTATGATACTTTTGCTGAAAAGTTTGAAAAAGATTCCAGCTCTGATATACTGGGGGTTTCGATTGGGATAGCACTTGCTGATTTTAATTCTGCCTCTTCCGGTTCAAAATTTAAGTTACTTGTATACACGGGAGCTTCTTTCCCGGAAAAACTGATGTATGAACAAGAATATAATCTTGTTGATATTGATCCGGGAGTAATGAATTATTTTCCATTTGATGAAAGGGTTACTGTTGAGAACAATTTCTTTATTGCATTTTCAATCGATCAATTGCATTCAGAGGATACCCTTTCAGTTTATTTAGCGAAACGTGAAGTTAATCCAACAAATTCGTTCTATATAAAAGATGGAAATGAGTGGTATACCTACCAGGATAAAACGACTGGCTCAGTAGGATCAGCCGTATTGATGGAGGTTGTTTTGTGCAACATTGACTATAACCTTAAGGATATTGATATTATAACAGAAGTGCCACCTTTAAAAGCATTCCCAAATCCTGTTAGCTCTGGTAATTCAAAGTTGTTTTTGCAATTTGAAGAAGAAGTTAACCCTAAACGAATAGGAATCTATGACTTTTCCGGACGCCTGGTTTATGAAGACCTTAACCAGTCTTCACCTACCAAATGGCTTGACCTGGATTTTTCCGGCTATAAAACCGGAACTTATTTCGTTAGGGTTATTACCGATGAAAAAGTCTACAAATCCAAAGTTTTGTATTTGGGAGACTAAGGCTGTTTCCCAAGCAAATACTTATTAATATTTGAAACAAACATCTCTTTTGTTTCTGCTTTGGTTCTGCCAATTCCAGCCATCATTACAGGTTTTCCTTCCAGGGGGATATATAAAAAAGCAGGTATACTTTGAATCCCGAATACCCCGGCAAGTTCACGCTCCCTTTGCGTATCAATTTTATATACAATTATTTTATCTGCAAATTCATTGGATACTTCATCCAGAATAGGGGATGCAGTTCGGCATGGCCCACACCAATCAGCGTAAAAGTCAATAATGGCTGGTTTATCGCCTAAATATTTCCATTCTTTTGGTGATTCATTATAGTTCCAGACTTCTTTTAAGAAACGTTCTTTGGTGATTTTCTCTACTTCTCCTTCATGCGAAGCTACTGTTTCTGCAGCAGTTGTGGTGACTGATTTATTTTCTTTAGCAATGCCCGGGCATCCTGCAAATATAAGTGATGCAAAGGCAATTGATGTTATAAGCTTTTTCATGCTAATTAAATTTAAGAATACAAATATATAGAAAATTAGATATCAATCATCATGCCAAATAAAAAAAAGTGTTAAAGTTTGTTTTAAAGAAAAAATCCCAGTCATTTTTTATGTGACGCAACCAAATTATACTTGTTTTAATCTTAAAGAAAATAAGAGGAAAATGTGTATGAAAAATTTATTGAAATTAAGTTTAATTGCACTACTGGCGATTTGCTTGTTTAGTTGTGATTTAGATGATGATGATTCTTACTCTTTAGGTAAGTTTTGGGTTGGTTTTGGTTTGATTGATGATACCCATGAGGATACATTCACAATAAAGATGGATGATGGTTCTGTGTTATTTCCGGTTACTTCCTATCACTCCTGGAAAAGTATAGATGATTATGACCGTGTTCTTGTTAATTATACCATACTTGGGGATAAAAATGTTGATGAAGAAAATGAAGAATATTATGTGAAGATAAATTCGTTAAAAGATATTCTTTATAAAGGGATTTTTGAGATTACTGCAGAAACTGAAGACAGTATTGGAAATGATCCAATTCATGTAAACGATGTTTGGCAATCGAACAACCTGCTGACGTTTGAACTTGATTATTACGGATATAATAAAGTTCATTACATAAACCTGGTGAGACCTCCAGGTGTATTTAGCGTAGATGTTCCGGTTCAATTGGAATTGAGACATAATAACCGGGATGATGAAGAACGTTATAGGTTGTCTTCTTTTGTTACATTTGACCTGGAATCTTTGCAGATTGCCGGACAGGATTCAGTACAATTTGTGGTTACAGGTGATGATTTTGATGGAGAAGATTTTACCTACTCCGGAGTTTACCGCTATTGATACGTAGAATATCAATTGGTTGAGATAGCACCTGTCCGTCTATTGATGGATGGGTGTTTTTTTGTAATCAGTCATTAGTCATTAGTCATTAGCCATTGGGAAGAGATTCCTTATACCAATTATTGGTTTCCAATTTTCCAATGACTGATAAGTTTTTATAATTCTGCTTAAAAGTGTATTTTGCACTTTCTGAAAACTTAATACAAATGAAAAAATCAATCGCAGTCTTTTGCATGGCTTTATTATTTGGAGCATGCACAAATCAAGAAAAAATGGCAGAAGAAAAAAAGAATTTTGTTCCTGAGACACCTACTTTGGAGTCTGATGTAATGACTCCTGAAGTACTTTGGTCCTTTGGGCGGATCGGTGGTGCTGAATTATCGCCTGATGGTAAAACTGTACTTTATGGGGTAACTTATTATCACATTGAAGAAAACAAATCTTACCGGGATTTATATACTGTTTCAGTTGAAGGGGGTGAAGCTGTAAGGATCACTGATACAGCTGTTAGAGAAGGTAGTGCTATGTGGCGTCCTGATGGCAAAAAAATTGGTTTTCTTTTTTCTGAATCAGGGGACACACAACTTTGGGAAATGAATCCGGACGGTACTGAAATTATGCAGGTTTCAAAAGTTGAAGGTGGAATAAGTGGCTTTAAATATTCACCAGATCAAAAGCTTATTTTTTATACTAAGGCTGTAAAGTTGGATGATAATATTCAAGATTTATTTCCCGATTTACCGAAAGCCAATGCACGTCTGGAAAATGATTTGATGTACCGCCACTGGGATAGCTGGCACGATTATACCTATACTCACATTTTTGTTGCTGAATATGGAAATGGTGAGATTACAACCGGAAAAGATATTTTAGAAGGGGAGAAGTTTGATAGTCCGGGTAAGCCGTTTGATGGATTAGAGCAGGTTAACTGGAGCCCGGATGGAAAGCAAATTGTTTATTCATGTAAGAAGCTTTCAGGTAAAGCTTACTCTGAATCAACGAACTCTGATATTTATTTATACGATATTGAGAGTGGAAAAACCAGAAATCTTACCGAAGGAATGATGGGCTACGATAAAGAACCTGTTTTTTCCCCAGATGGTAAAAAATTAGCCTGGACGAGCATGGAGCGTGATGGTTATGAATCTGATCAAACTCGTTTATTTGTAATGGATTTAGCAACTGGCGGGAAAACCAACTACTCTGAAAATTGGGAGCAGAATGCTGGTCATTTAAACTGGTCAAAAGATGGTAAATCGATCTTTTTTATTAGTGGAATTCATGCTACAGAAGAAATTTATCGCCTTGATTTAGTTGATGGAAAAAGACACAGGTTGACAGATGGTGTTCACAATTACCAAACAGTAGCAGAAGCAGCTAATGGAAAACTTGTAGCCCAAAAAGTTTCTATGTCGCAACCTGCAGAGCTTTATCTGGTAGATCAGGTGACAGGGGAAGATGTTGTTTTAACTTCAGTAAATAAAGGCATTCTTGACCAACTTGAAATGGGTAAGGTTGAGGAGCGCTGGGTAAAAACCACCGATAATAAAGACATGCTGGTTTGGCTTATCTACCCGCCACATTTTGATCCTAATAAAAAATATCCGACTGTTTTGTATTGCCAGGGTGGGCCCCAGGGAACTGTTAGCCAGTTTTGGTCGTACCGCTGGAATTTCCAGATGATGGCAGCCAACGATTATATTATTGTTGCACCTAACCGCCGTGGATTGCCAGGCTTTGGTATGGAATGGCTGGAACAAATCAGTAAAGATTATGGTGGACAAAACATAAAAGATTATTTGAGTGCAATTGATGAAGTTTCAAAAGAACCATTTGTTGATGAAACCCGTTTAGGGGCAGTAGGAGCGAGTTATGGTGGTTTTTCGGTGAATTACCTTGCTGGTCATCATGATGGACGTTTTAAAGCATTTATTTCACACTGTGGTATTTTCAATTTTGAGCAAATGTATGTGACAACAGAAGAGATGTGGTTTGAAAACTGGGATATTGGCGGCCCATTTTGGGATAAAACCAATAAAGCGGCTCAACGTTCGTATACATTCTCACCACACCATTTTGTAGAAAAGTGGGATACTCCAATTTTGGTTATTCATGGTCAAAATGATTTCCGCATTCCATATGCACAGGGAATGGGAGCGTTCAATGCTGCCGTTCTGCGTGATATTCCTGCTCAGTTCCTGTTTTTCCCGGAAGAAAACCACTGGGTATTGCAAGCTCAAAACGGAATCCTCTGGCAGCGGGTATTTAAAAACTGGCTAGATAAGTGGCTGAAAGAATAAAACTGAAACTTAAAAATATTTAACATTAGACAGTAAAATGATTTGAATAAAAAAATAATCACTTTCTTTGTTTACACATGATGACAAAATCAATCCATATTCTTATTGCAGCAGTTGTCGTAGCCGCGGGAACCTGAAAAGGGTATGGACTATAACAATATTTATTAAAGGCCATTCTCTTGTGAGGGTGGCCTTCGTTATTTATACAGGTTTTAAGTTTAGAAAATTAACCCCCATCTCTTTCTTCCCCCAACATGGGGGAAAATGTCTGTTCATCAAAGATGAAAGACAGAAGGGGGCGATACAGAAATAATTGAAGATTAGATAAATGATTACTATTAATGTGAATCAAGGGTTGAAGCTGAATATTCAGGGAAATCCTTGATTCGGCCTCTTCCGATTCGGTTGATAGGCTGATTGTGCAAGGTGTTATCAAT
>JANQII010000163.1 GCA_028282195.1 Prolixibacteraceae bacterium | reverse complement strand
GGAACAGGAGATAGGGAGAGAGAGCGTTACGGGTTGCGAGGTTTGGAATTTATGTAACAGGTTCAGTAGTCAGAAGCTGGAAGCCAGATGCTGGAAGATGGGAGGGTGTGAGAGGATGAGAACCTGTAACACGAAACCCGAAACAGAAGGGAACCCATCCACCAACTTTTTAATTGATCCAAAGAAAGTGCAGCAATGAGTGGGGTGAATGATACAAGTTTCTTTTTGTGCAGGGTAGCAAAGATTTACGCTTTATCCACCCTAATATTGAACTGATCCCTTGTCCCTGCCACTATTTAAAGAGATTTGGGAATGAGGCCTATTGCGATGAATAGTTTCATACTATTGTGGTTAATTACAATCAGGATTTAGTTCTTGATTATTTTCAGGTGGCAGAAATTTTTGTCTGATTCATGGTTTACTTTCTGCCACCATTTTTTGGTTGAAATAAATTATTGTGCATTATAATATATTCATACTTAGAGTAGTTTTAATCAATCTGAACATTGATTAGTTTTCAGGTGGCAGGTTGCTAAATAGTTGTTTTCTTCACGTCTATCCTGCCACCTTTACTTTAATCTAATCGTAATGTTTTAGCCTCTAACTAAGTGTTATAAATCAGGATAATTAGAAACAGTTTGATTATGTTTTTTCAGCGTAAAAACCTTATAGCTATTATTGAATGGCGTTTGTATATGCTTATTACCAATTTTGTAGTCTGGAACCTGCTTTTACGCTTGTTTATCATTCTTAATTACATTATTAATCCTGATCTTTATTCTGAAGGCCCCAGGATATTTCAATTATTAGCTAAAAATCCTTTTCTTATAATAACTGGTTTTTCATCAATAGTAGCTGTAGGAACCTGGCTAATTGAAGATATCTTTTTTTACAAACATTTTACGCACAGGAATATTGGTTTAACTTTTTTACTTAGGTTACTAATTGGATTAGCATCTACATTGATAATAATGATTATTGTTGGTATTTATCATTACCAAGCCAACAAAATCGTATATTTTATGGAATATTGGGAAAAGGTAAAGGCTTTTTTAATAAATAGAACAGCCTTATACTTGATATTGGTAATCATACTTATTTCAATTTTTCTAAACTTTACCAAGGCAATAATTCAAAAAGTAGGGTATGAAAATTTTTTTAAAATTATTGTAGGTTATTACAGAAAACCAAAGGAAGAAGAACGAATCTTTATTTTTATTGATTTAATTTCTTCCACAAAATACGCTGAACGTTTGGGGCATATAAAGTACAGCAAATTTATTCAGGAATGTTTTAGGTACCTGGGCATACTTGAAATCAAGTATAAGGCGATGCAGTACCAGTTTGTTGGTGATGAAGTTGTTTTAAGCTGGACAGCTAAAAAGAAGAGAAATTATCTTAATGCCGTCGGTTTTTTTTTTGAATTTATTTCTATTCTGGAAGATAAATCAGAAACTTTTATTAAAAATTTTGGTGTTTTGCCAGAATTCTCAGCCTCGATTAATTCAGGAAAGATTATGGTTTCTGAAGTGGGTACAATCAAAAGTGAAATTGCTTTTCACGGCGATGTGTTGAACACAGCTGCCCGCATACAAAAACAATGTAAGAGTTTAAATAGGAGACTATTAGTGACTAAAACATTTGCACAAATATTTGCACCTATCGCCGAATATTATAAAGTTGAATGGTTGTGCAATAAAATATTGCTTGGTAAAAAACTTGAAACTGAAATTTTTGCAATTGATCCTAAAATAGAATTTTGATTTATTATGCTACCTTATTTCTATAAGACACTGGGTTTACGCCAAACTTACGTTTAAAAGCGGTTGTGAAATGAGAAGCATGTTCATAACCTGAACGTTCAGCAATTTCGGCTATTGTAAATGAGGTTTCATGCAATAATTTACCGGCAATATTCATTCGGTAATCAAACAGGTAGCCATAAATTGTAGTTCCGAAAAAACGTTTAAAGTTTGATTTCAAAACAGTGGCACTCATTCCTACCTGCATGGCAAGTTCATTAATTGTGGGAGGGGTTTTGAATTGGTTTTCAATTATATTTTTTGCATCATTTACTTGCATGTTATAGTGCTGATAACGACTGCATGTACTACATTTCTGACTGTTTTTTTGTTGTAGTTGGAGTAGTAACAACTCTTTTATTTTATTTTCAAAATAAAGAGAGGCAATATTCCCCATTGATTGACATTTTTTAATTTGATCAATAACCAATTGCATTTCCATTGTCGTTAAGCAATGTTTGTCATGTAGCACAACCGGATTCTGTTTCTTAAGTGATTTAACAATTGGTTCAAATATTTCAGGATTTAACTGGCTTATTGAATAAACAAAACCTCTGGGTAGGATAACTTTGAAGTATTCATATTGCGTATTTTTTTTAAACCGATGATTTACTGTTTCAGTAACAGGAGTAAAAATATTATTGGAACTTTCCTCCATTTTGTATGAGTTCGTACCATAATCAAGTGAGGTTTCACCTTTTGAAACGAAATGTAAGATAACAGTATCATCTGCAATTCCACCGCAAATTTGCAAATCTTTACTGGATTCAATCTGTATCAATTGGGCTCTGAGCTTGTTTGTTTTCCATTCTTTTATTGCCATCTTGAAAGGATTAGCTTCAATGGTATCAACCATACTGCTAAAGATTCCTGTATGTTCAGATTTGATATACCTGTTCCGGTAAAAATCCTGTATCTCAGATGAATGTATCTTGTACCTCATAAGCTTCTTTTATAATTCAGTAACAAATCCGACCTCCCATTAAACAAAGCAGTCGTTTGGCGTAATTAATTGCTTTTGGCCAACCTTACATTTGTCTTATCAATTTAAAACGAATCTAAATAATGATGCAAAAATAGGAAAGAAAATAGTTTCCACAAATCCCAATTTATGGGGATTTATTAGTGCATTAGTAATATGGATTGAAACTGATTTTTTGAAATAAAGAGCTATGGAAGATATGAAGGGAATAGTTGTCTTTTTAATACTTGTTTTTGGAACTTTAATCGGAATTGCCCAAAACAAATTAACCGGGAAAGTTTATGATTCCGTTACAAAAGAACCTTTGGTAGGTGTAAATGTTTACCTGCCTGAACTTAAGTCCGGGACCGTAACCGATCGCAAGGGGGAGTATTCTTTAGAATTACCTGCCATTAAAAACTTAAAAGTGAAATTTTCATATGTGGGTTATGAAACAATCCTGAAATCACTCACCATGGATTCTCCGGTTTATCCATTGAATGTTGTGTTAAAATCGATCCCTCTTGAATCTGCTGAGGTTGTTGTATCCGGAATTGCCCCATCAACCCAGCATGAGAATGCAATCAAAATAGAAACCATAAAAGCAGAAGCTGTAGAAACATTTGGTAGCCCTAATTTGATAGAAGCTTTGTCCTCTATCCCGGGTGTTAATATGATTTCAAAAAGCCCTGGTGTTTCCATGCCGATGATCAGGGGGATGTCAATGACCAATATTATTGTGATGAATAATGGGGTCAAACTGGAAAACTATCAATATTCAAAAAACCATGCTTTTATCATTGATGAGTTTGGAATTGAACAAATTGAAATTATAAAAGGCCCTGCTTCTTTGTTGTATGGTTCTGGTGCCGTTGGAGGTGTAATAAATTTTATCAAAGAGAAACCTGCTTTAACCGATGGAATTATAGGGGATTATACAGGTCATTACCACGCAAATACAAGGGGCATATGCAATAGTTTTGGCATTAAAGGGAAAAAAGAAGACTTATTCTGGAGTTTCAGGGCAGGTTATAAAAACCACGCTGACTACCTGGATGGGAATAAGGATTATGTTCCTAATACAAGGTTTAATGATACAAGTTTAAAAACAAGCCTGGGTGTTATAAAACCTTATGGCAGCTTCAAGCTTTACTATGATTATAACCGTCCGAAACTGGGTATGTGCATGGAGCAGGTGCTGCCTCTGATCAATGAACGGGGAAGGAAACCCAAATGGTGGTACCAGGATTTAAGCTCACATGTTATTTCATCCAGGAATAAACTGTTTGTGGGGGATTTCAAATTTGATGTCAATCTTGCGTACCAGTCCAATTTGAGAAAAGGACGGACAGATACTACCACACTCGGTTATAAGCTGGTTGATGCAACAATGAATACATTTTCATACGAATTGAAAACACATCTTCCGGCAGGCAATAAAACGGAATGTATTCTGGGCTCACAGGGCGAATATAGAAAGAACAGAAACAATGATGCCCCGGTAATAATAATTCCTGATGCAGATGTTAACGATTTCTCCGTTTTCGGATTTGCTCAGCACTACATATCGGATCGATTAAAGGCGCAAGGTGGTGTGCGTTATGATTATCGGGATTTATCAACAAATACAAGGGATAATACTTCTGAAATAAAAAGAAGTTACAATAATATTAGTACTTCGCTGGGGGCTACGTATACTATAAATGAACAATTGCTATTTCGTTTTAATATCGCTTCAGCTTACCGCACGCCCAACATGGGGGAATTGACACAGGATGGATGGCATGGCCCTCGTTATGAACAAGGCGATCCTGACCTGAAGGCCCAAAAGAATTTAGAAACAGATTTAAGTTTGCACTACCACTCAAATAATTTATTAATTGATATCTCTGGTTATTATAACCATGTGAACAATTACATTTATATGTCCCCTACAAACGAAACAACTTCAACAGGAGCAACAATTTACAAACACTCCCAATCCGGAGCAAACTTATACGGGGGGGAGCTGGCATGTGCTTATGTCCCTGTAAGCTGGATTGATATTAAAGCTACCGGTTCTGTAATACATGCAGAAAAAAAAGATGGAGGTTACCTCCCTTTTATTCCACCAGGACAAGTTTCTGTTTCTGCCAAATTAAAAAGAAAACAACTGCTGTTTTTGCATAACACATATTTAAAGTTTGGGCTCGAAATAGAGGGGAAGCAGGACAAACCGTCATTGTTTGAGACTGAAACTGACGGTTTTTGCCTGCTAAACATAGGAGCAGCAGCTAAGATTGATTTAGGGAAACAGCCAATTGACCTGGGGATATTTATCAATAATCTATTGAATAAGACATACTACAACCATTTGTCTACGCTAAAAGAATTAGGCTTTTATAACATGGGAAGAAATATAAGCTTACTGGTTAAAGTGCCATTTAAAATCTGAGTTTAACGATTAAAAATTATAAATCATGAAATCAAGTTACGTCGAATTGAATAAGAAACTAAATGAATTAATTGCTGATTTTGGGAAAGAGAATGCAGGTATTACAAAAGGTTTTATGCAGATGCACAAAACCATGGAAAAAGAAACAGCATTAAGCCCAAAAATGAAGGAATTGATAGCCCTGGCAATTGGAGTTGCTTCACGGTGTGATGGCTGTATTGCTTTTCATACGAAGCTAGCGCTTGAACATGGAGCTACGAGAGATGAAATCATCGAAGCGATTGGGGTTTCCGTGTTTATGGGGGGTGGTCCGGCACTGGTTTATGCTTCTCTCGCGTTGAAAGCACTGAACGATTTTGAAGAGAGATAACTTCTTTTTTGCTTTTTTTTTTAAAACAGGTTAATGGGAACTTACAGTTTAGGGATTGATATCGGATATTCTGCGGTAAAAGCAGTCCTGATCGACCAGGAGAACAGGATAGCCTATGCAAAATATCAGCCTCATAAAGGGTATATAAAAGAAACGCTTGAGTTTATCCTAATCGAAATAGATGAGAAATTTAAGATTTCAGGGATTGCATATGGTGCAATTACCGGAAGCCTGGGAAAACAAATCTCCCAAAGGGTTTTGGTAAACCGGGTTAATGAGGCTGCAGCTGTCATAGAAGGGGCTGAATATTTAAACCCCCAGGCTAGGTCGATTATTGAGATTGGAGGTCAGACGGCTAAATACTATACCGGATTTAATTCTCATGCAGGAGATACTCTAAGAATCTCAAAAAGCAGCATGTTGAAGATATCGTCAAATTCAGACTGTGCTGCAGGGACAGGCTCTTTCCTGGAAGAACAGGCTTCACGTTTGAATATTCGTATTGAAGATTTTTCACAACATGCCCAAAAGGCTAAATCTATACCAAGGATTGCCGGAAGATGCAGCGTTTTCGCGAAAACAGATATTATCCACAATCAACAGGAAGGAGTATCTTCTGAGGATATCCTGAAGGGTGTGGCGTATGCCATCGTAAAGAATTATAAAAGTGCTGTTATGCGACGATTACCGGTTGAAACACCTATGTTGTTTATTGGTGGCGTTGGTAACAACCAAACGATTGTTGATGCCTTAAGGGATGTGTTGGACAAAACTGAATCGGAGTTGATGATCCCTAAGCACTTTGATAAAGCAAGTGCTATAGGGGCAGCACGAATAGCCAAAGAAAAAGGCCTTGAATTGAATTTTCGAAAGATGTTCTGGGACTTTCTTTTAATGGAAGATGTTGATTCGCAAGATGGTAATAATGAAGAATTAGTTCCACTACGGCAAGTTGGGATTGAAGATATATCAGAGAAACATAAAGTTAAGGCAACCGGTAGTGGACTTAATAGTAAGGAATATTACCTGGGGATTGATATTGGCTCTACAAGTACGAACCTGGTTTTAATGGATCCTCAAAAGGAAATTAGACATTATACATATATCAGGACTAATGGAAACCCTTTAAAAGCTGTTCAGGAAGGAATTAAAGAAGTCTGCTTTTCGGGTGGTAAAAGAATAAATCTTTTAGGTGTTGGGATAACGGGGTCCGGACGTCAACTTGTAGGGAATAGAATTGGTGCCGATGCTATTAAAGATGAAATAACTGCCCAGGCTAAGGCAGCGGTTACCATTGATCCGGAGGTAGATACCATTTTTGAAATTGGAGGGCAGGATTCTAAATTTATAAGTATTCATAATGGCACTGTTACCGACTTTCAAATGAATAAAGTTTGTGCAGCAGGAACAGGCTCATTTCTTGAAGAACAAGCCAAAAAATTCAATATTCCGGTAGATCAACTTGGAGAACTTGCCCTGAGAGGGGAGCACCCGGTTGCGCTTGGCGAAAGGTGTACCGTTTTTATAGAATCAAGCATTTCTTCAAGCCTTTCCAAGGGAAAGAAAACAGAGGATATCGTGTCCGGTTTATGCTATTCAATCGCCAAAAACTTTTTGCACAGGGTAGTTGGGCAAAAAAAGATTGGAAACAGGATATTCCTGCAAGGTGGCATTGCTTTCAACCAGGGAGTAGCAAGTGCATTAAAGATATTAACCGGTAAAGAGATTCTGATTCCCCCGTTTTTCAGTGTTACTGGTGCATATGGGGCAGCTATACTTGCATTGGAAGAGATGAAAGGGCAAAAATCAAAATTTAGAGGTTTTGAACTGTTTACAGGCCAGTCATTAGCAATCACCAGGTCTTATAAAGAGGCTATTCCGGTCAGCACAGACAAATACCGGGAACAAACGGAGAACTTAATTTTTGAGGATTACGATGGGATTATCGAGCCTGATAAAAAAACGGTAGGTATTCCCCGGTCTTTATTTTCGTATAGCATGTTTCCCATGTTCAATTCATTCTTTAAAAATCTGGGATTAAATGTACTACTATCCGGATGGAGCAATGAAGATACCATAAAATCAGGCCAGGAATCTACGCTTGAAGAAACCTGTTTCCCTATAAAACTGGTTACGGGACATGTTGCTGAATTGATGGAAAAAGGTGTTGATTATATTTTCTTCCCAAGTATTTATAACGTGAGCAAACCGGCTTCAAAATCAAGGCAGGTTTATGGCTGTGCTTATATGCAGCAAGCCGGTAAGATCATTGAGATATCCATGGAGCTTAAAAAGAAAAGGATTGAATTGTTATCTCCAACTTTTGCTTTTAACCAGGATAAAGACTCCATGAAAAAGTCTTTTTCTGAATTGGGTAAGCAATTGGGAAAAACGGAAGAAGAAGTTAACCGTGCATTGCAAAAAGGCATGGAGGCTGGTCAGCACTTTGAGGCTAAGGTTGCAGAAAGAAGAAAAGGACTGGCAGAAAAGATTAAAAAAAATAAAATTTCATTTGTAATTATTTCTAAAATGTATGGGGTTTCTGATCCTGTATTAAATATGGGGATTCCAGGGAAATTAATGGCTATGGGTTATCCTGTGATTCCATTTTATGACCTGCCCCAAAGCGATATTTCCCATGAGCACCCCAATATGTTTTGGTCATTTGGGCAATCTATTTTATCGGCAGCTTATGATGTTCGTGATCATCCAAATTTATATGCTGTTTTATTAACCCATCACGGATGTGGTCCGGACTCTGCAATTACCCATTTCTTTCAGGAGATTATGGGTGATAAGCCTTATCTGAATATTGAAACGGATGAACATGCATCAAAAGTTGGTGTTGCCACAAGGCTTGAAGCTTTTGTAAATAGCCTGAAATATATGGATTCAGAAGAAACGGAAATGCCCGGGTCAGATCAGTTGAAAGTTATTTACAGAAAACCGCTGATTAAACAAAGCTTTTCAGAGTTGACAGATCACACTAAAGTTTACCTTCCTTCATTATATCCGTTTTCAGATCTCTTAAAGGAGGTGTTTGCCCGGAAAGGAGTTCTTGCTGAAGTACTACCTCCGTCAAATGCAAAAACTATAAATATTGGGAGAAAATATACGCTGACGAATGAATATTATTCAATGGCTTCGTTGCTGGGGGATTGCTTAGGTAAACTTGAAAATAGGAATGGGTATAAAGGTATAGCTTTTATGGTACCTCAAACGGAAGGAGCAGAAATAGGGGCACAATATAGCAGGTTGTTGCGAACGAAGCTTGATGAAGAAAATTATGCTGATGTACAAGTGCTTGCACCCTTTCTTGAAGACATCTTAAAAATGGATAAAGATGATTCATTAATGATATTCCGTTGCTTAATTGCCGGGGATCTGATTCGGGTTGCTCCTCCAGATAAAAGGGAAAAATACCTTGACCTGGTTCGTGTTTTGATTCAGCAAGGTATTCTCGATATACCCAACCTGAGCCATATTGCAAGGGGATTATATGCTCAACTTAAATCTCCTGAAAATCTAAAACGGATTTTAGCTGTTGGTGAACCAATGATTGTGTTTAATGATTTTCTGAATGGTTTTACATTCAGAAACCTTGAAGACCAAAAACACAAAGTCGTTTATTTTTCTTTTGCAGAAGCAATGTGGATGTTCTTGCATGATTTTGCTGAACAAAACACAAAAACGGATTGCACTGAGGACTGGGAACTATTATCTGTTTTTAAAGCGGAAATTGGAACCATTGCTAAAGAGCTAAATGAAGAAAGTCCATTTGCCAATGACGTTGAAGATTTAGTTAATACGGCCAATAACACGACAGGCTTATACGCAGGGGCATTTGCCAGGTACAGGCAGGCAAAAGCATTGCTTCCCCCTTCAAATATCAATGGTATAATTACCGCAAACTCAACTTATGAAAATACAGGGATAAGTTTGAATATCCTTCATAAGGGGTTCACCAATGGTAATGCTACTCCAATACTAAATCTGTCTTTTGATGGTAACACGAACGAAAACGACAAAAACAAAGTCGAATCATTTATTTACTATTTATAAATATGAATAAGAATAATATGCTAATAACCACAATCATAATGGGCATAATTGCCCTTGCAATATTCATATATGCTTATACAAAAGGGGTTCATCTTCAGGGGCTTGAGAATGCTCAGAAGACCGGCTTGAAAACACTGCCATTGTTAATTATTGCATTTGTTATTGTAGGGCTGGTCAGTAGCCTTGATCTAAGCAACAGTTTAAGTGCTATGTTGGGTAAAGAGAGTGGGATAAAAGGAATTGGCATTGGGGCTTTAGCTGGAATATTGACCCCGGGAGGCCCTTTTGTCGCCATGCCGTTGGCTTCTGTTTTATTAAAATCAGGAGCAGGTATTGGGGCAGTGGTATCATACTTCGTAGCCTGGGCAACCTGGGAGATGATGCGCACCCCTTTCGAAATCGGTTTTCTGGGATGGAAGTTCATTTTGGTAAAATGGTGCTCCATTATTATTCTGCCTTTAATTGCCGGACTAACAGCCAGGCTCTTGTTCTCGTGGGTAAACTTTTAAAAAATTATAAATCATGTTCAAAAATAAATCATTAAAATTCCTGATTTCCATTTCAAAAAGAGGGAAGTACCGCCTGGGCATATCAGGCTTATTGATCTTTTTTAGTTCCATTTGCTCTTTGGGGCCCTATTACATAACCTATCTCATTATTGAGAAAATCATAAATCCACCATTTATCATGAACGACCTTTTGATGCTAGGTGGTGTTGCAGCCCTGTTTATTGTTGGTCAAATGATTTTTTCAGGTATTGCAATGACCCAATCACATATCGCAGCATATACTATTTTGTTTGACTTGCGTGTTGCTTTGGCCAAAAAACTAACAAAGCTGCCTTTGGGCTATTATTCGGACACCAGTTCCGGTACTATTAAGAAAATCATGATGGGTAACATTGAAGCCATTGAAGAGTTTATAGCCCACAATCTGGTCGATTTAATATCAGTGGTTTTTCTGCCCGTTATTATTTTTGGCTGGTTGGCGTCATTCAATCTTCCACTTGCCTTATTGAGTGTTTTGCCTGTTTTCCTGGGGGTTGGCTTACAGCGGTTCAGAATGAAACTTGAAAAAGTAAATATTCAGAAATTTTTCAGGATAAAATCAGATATGAACACGACCATCATTGACTTTATCCGTGGAATGCCAGTGATAAAAGCATTCAACTTGTCTGTTTTTTCTTTTAAAAGATATAGAGAAGAAGCTGATAAATACAGCCAATACTGGATTGATATGAACAAGAAGGCCGCGGCATTTTTTGCTATTTATGCTCTTTTAATGGATTGCGGGGTTTTGGTACTGTTGCCGGTGGGTGGTTACATGTTAGCCGTTGGAAAAATTTCCTTATCAACCTTTTTGATGTTCATGTTTATAGGAATTGGGCTTGCCCGGTTCATGAAACAGTTGACCAGTTTTGGCTCAAACCTGACCCAGATTTTCAAGGGGGTGGATGAACTTAGGGCAGTAATGGAAGTAAATGAAATTGATGATCATGGAACTGTTTCCAAACTGGGGAATTACGATGTTGAGTTTAAGCATGTTTCTTTTGCATACGGAAAAAACCTGGTGCTTGATGATGTAAATTTCAAATTGAAACAAGGAACTATTACTGCTCTGGTAGGCCCATCAGGAGCCGGAAAAACTACAGTTGCGAGATTAATACCAAGATTTTGGGATGTTACAAAAGGGGAAATAGCCGTTGGAGGGCAAAACCTGAAATCGATACAGGGCGATGTATTAATGAAAAAGATCAGTTTTGTTTTCCAGGATATCTTCATGTTTAATGATACCGTGATCGAAAATATCCGAATGGGCGATAAAAGTATTTCTGAAGAAAAAGTAATTGAAATTGCCAAACAAGCCCAGGCAGATGAATTTATCAAAAAGCTGGAAAATGAATATAATACCGTTATTGGACCAACCGGGGTTCATTTAAGTGGGGGTGAACAGCAACGAATAGCCATTGCCAGGGCTTTGGCTAAAAACTCCCCAATAATTGTACTGGATGAAGCAACCAGTTATGCCGATACCGAAAATGAAGATAAAATTCAAAAAGCCCTTAACGCACTACTGAAAGATAAAACAGTAATCGTTATAGCACACAGGCTATCAACCATTCAGAGTGCCAACCAAATACTTTACATTGAAAAAGGAAAAATTATGGAACAAGGAACACATCAGCAGTTGCTTGATTTAGATGGCAGGTACGCACAAATGTGGGACATGCATATGGATGCTGCCCACTGGGGGATTCAATTAGCTGAAGAACAACAAATAAACACACAGGAGGAAATGACATGTTAGAAGTTATAAAATTAATTGCCGGAAAGTACAGGAACCGGATGGTCCGGGTTACATTAATTTCCGTGTTTGAAGCTGTTTTTGGGGCAATACCGTTTGTTGTGTTGTATTTTCTGTTGTGTGATATTATTGATAGTTCATTTAATTTAGGAAAACTCTGGATATATATTTATGTCATCGCAGGCAGTGTAGTTTTTAGAGTGTTGTTTTCTTATTTGAGTGTTACCCTTTCCCGGGCAGATGGCACAATAATGATTAAAGATTTAAGGTTGAGGTTGGGAGAACATGTCAGAAAGCTACCTCTTGGTTTTTTTACCAGTCATGATACGGGCGAATTGTCCAATAAGACGCTTGAGAATGTAAATAAAGTGGAACTAATCATGACCATGCTCCTCCCTGAAGTAATATCAACTTTTGTGTTGAGTATATTGGTTGCTGCAGGCTTGTTTTACATTGACTACAGGATGGCTGTTGCCACTATAATAACCATGCCGCTGGCCCTTGGCTTGCTTATTTGGGCAAAAAAGATCATGCACGTAAGGGGAAAAGCACTGTACCAATCTTCATCAGCCTTGGCGAACAGTATCATCGAGTTTGTTAGTGGGATCAAGTTTATCAAGTCGTTCAATAATTCGCAGAAAAAATTTGATGATTTGGTTGAAAAGATGGATGATTTCAAAAAAAGGAGCTTGAAAACAGAAGGAACTTTAAGCCCGATTATGGTGCTTTCCGGCATTTCAATTGATTTTGGCCTGGTTATGCTAATACTGATGGGATCCTATTTTATGGTAGGTGGAAGCCTGGATGGGAAAACCTTTATCATTTTTATAATTATTAGTTCCCGTTTTTTCGAAAACCTGAAAGCCATTTCTATCAATTACGTGAAAATAAGGTACCTGTTAATTGCAGGACAAACAATTCAAAGCTTGTTCAACGAGAAAAAGTTAACAGGTAGTAAGTATCAAATAAATTTTAAAGATGAGGATATTATTTTTAACCATGTTTCATTTGGCTATAACGGAACAAAGGTGTTGAAGAATGTAAATGTTACAATTCCCGGAAATTCAATGACAGCCCTGGTTGGACCATCCGGTTCAGGGAAATCAACCATGACTAATCTTATAGCCAGGTTTTATGATGTAGATGAAGGAAATCTTTATATCGGTAGAAACAACCTAAAGTTGGTTGATCCGGAAAGGATCCTGCAACAGGTTAGTATGGTCTTTCAAAAAGTGATATTGTTTAAAGACACCATTTACAATAACATTAAAGTTGGGAAACAGGATGCAAGCAGGGAGGAAGTTATTGAAGCCGCAAAAAGGGCAAATTGCCACCAGTTTATTTCTATGTTACCAGATGGGTATGATACCATGGTAGACGAGAATGGCGGAAACCTTTCCGGGGGTGAACAGCTAAGGCTTTCCATTGCACGGGCTATGTTGAAAGATGCCCCAATTGTCTTGCTTGACGAGGCAACTTCTTCTTTGGACCCTGAAAATGAATTTTTTATTCAGGAAGCGATCTCAAGTCTTTTGCAAAACAAAACAGTAGTGGTCATTGCCCATAGGCTTAAAACGGTGAAAAATGCAGATAAAATAATTGTTCTTGACGATGGGCAAATATGTGAAAAGGGTACACACAACGAATTGTTGAAACAACGTGGTTTATACAGCAAAATGTGGCAAACACAAGAGAGCACTGTTGGCTGGAAAATAGCAAACTAAAAATTACTTAGAGTTATGTTGACCATTAATAATTTACATGTAAATGTAGAAAATAAGGAAGTATTGAAGGGGGTTAACCTTAACATTCCCAGTAATGAAGTACATACGCTTTTTGGTCCCAATGGATCAGGTAAAAGTGTTTTAATCTCAACGATAATGGGATATCCTGAATATGAAATTACTCAGGGCGAAATACTATTCAATAATCAAAATATTAACGAATTAAGTATCGATGAGAGGGTGAAGCTTGGTATAGGGGTTTCAGAACAGCTCCCTCCAACTATAAGAGGCGTTAAGTTAAAAAATCTGGTTGATTTGCTTGCACCTGAAAAAATGAACGATGAGGTTTTCAGAAGGGATATGATTGATCGGTTCGACATGGGAGAATTTCTTGAACGGAATATCAACGATGCACTTTCAGGCGGGGAAATGAAGAAATCAGAACTCTTTTTAGTATTGGTAACGAAGCCTGAATTTTTAATCCTTGATGAACCAGACTCAGGTGTTGATCCTGAACATTTGAAAAGGATTGGAGCAATGATCAATGAAACCTTGCATAAAGAAAACAGATGGACGGGAGATTGTGACCCAATAGTCAAAAATTCAGGTTTGATTGCGACTCACTCTGCTGCTATATTAAATTATATCCATACAGACAAAGCGCATGTAATGTTAGATGGAAAAATTAAATGCAGTGGGAATCCCGGGATAATGATGGAGCAGATCCGTTCACATGGGTATCGTTATTGTATCGATTGTCAACAAAATAATCTGGAGGAATAATGATGGAACAATTATCAGGCTTATATATTAAAGAAATGGCTCAATTGGGAGAGCTGAAAGTTGATTATGCAGGTTTTAATGAAATAGAAGAAGCAAACGAAGTTTATAATTCCGTTGAAGACATTAAACTGAATGGAGATGAAATAAGTTCTTTAAAATCAGTTGGTGTCAACTTGTATGATGATTCAGCAACGGGAAAGTTTCTCATGTATGGAACAAATGTATACCGTTCAATTCCGAAAATCCCGGGTGTTGAGATCATTCCTTTAAAGGAAGCCCTGCTGATTTATCCGGAAATAAAAGACCAGTATTACTTTAAAGCAGTTAACCCGGATCAGGATGAGTTTACAAAAACCGCCTTAAATAAAGTACAAAACGGATATTTTATCCGTGTTAAGAAAAATGTAGTTGTAGATGAACCGCTGCATACTGCATTATTTATGCATAAGGAAATGAGCACGATGTGCATTCATAATATTGTGGTGTTGGAAGAAGGAGCCCACTTGCATTTAATTACCGGTTGTACTTCAGGCTGCACGTTGAAAGGAGGTTTACACATAGCCGTAAGTGAACATTTTGTCGGGAAAAGAGCTAAACTAATTAGCTCTATGATCCACAACTGGGGGACTGATTTTATCGTTCGCCCAAGAACTGCAACCATTGTTGAGGATGAAGGGACTTTTGTCAGCAACTACTATTCAGTAAAACCACCCAAACATATCCAAACTAATCCATTCACCCATTTAAAAGGAAAGAATGCCAGTGCCAAATACATGACTGTTCTTGCATCTTTCCCCGATACGCATTGTGATATTGGCGGTACAGTGCTTATGGATGGGGAAAACTCAGGGGCAGAATTGGTTGCCAGGGCTGTGAACCATGGAGGAAATGTGATACAGACAGGCTTATTGATTGGTGCTGCAAAAGGGACAAGGGCGCATGTTGATTGCTCAGGCCTAATGTTGAACGAGGGAGGTATTATTGAAGCAATTCCCGGTTTAAGGGCAATTCATCCGGATGCACGGATGTCACATGAAGCAGCCATTGGGCGCATTGATATGGGGGAAGTGAACTACCTGCAGTCGAAAGGACTGGATGAAATGCAGGCAATAGCGTTAATCGTTCGTGGATTTTTGGATATTGGTATTGAGGTAGAAGGCCTTGACGCAGAGTTAGAGGAAACTATTCAGCAAATCGCGGAACTTTCAGGGCACGGAGAAGGATAATTGAACCTAAAAAATCTGAATGATGGAACAAATAAAAAAAGTAATACTTATTCCAAGGTGTGTTTTAAGTCCGGGATTCAAGAGTAGTGCAAGCATTTCCCGTGAAGAACAAGAGGAAATAATGAAGGTACTTTTCGATTCGGAAACAGGTATCATACAATTACCTTGCCCTCACCTGAACTCAATTATCGCAGGGAAAGAAACAGAATGTTCAACTACCGCACTTGTTAATTCATTCATTGACAAGAATAGGAACGGTAAGGTTACAAAGTTATACCGGAAAATATTGAAACCTGTTCTTTCAGAAATTGAAGAATACAGGCAACAAGGAATCATTTTTGCCGGGATAGTTGGGGTAAAAGGGTCACCCAGTTGCAGCCTGGGCATTAAAATGAATGACCGGAAAAGTGAACCTGGTCAGTATATGAAGGCTTTGGTTAAAAGTCTGGATAAAAAATCCTTCAGCATAAATATGGCTGATATTTAAACTTAAATTCTAAAAATTAAAAAACACTAAAATATGAATAATAAAGCATGTCACAATAAACATCATACACCAAACCGGAAACACCATCGGAGGGGACGTGGCCCCAGTAGTTTTGGAATGCATGACTCTGAAAAGGCTTTTGAACGTTTAAAGTTGCAGGAAGGTAATACCTTTCTTGACCTCGGTTGTGGAGCAGGGGAATATTCGCTCTATGCTGCTAAGCTGGTTGGTGCTTCCGGAAATGTTCTTTCCATGGATATTGGGGTTGAAATGCTGGAAGGGCTTAGGGAAGAAGCTGAAAAATCGGAGTTGAACAATATTCAAACAATGGTTGCAGATGTGTTCAAACCACTGTCAGTAGAAGGAAGCAGTATTGATGTTTGTATGCTGGCAACAGTGCTTCATGCCCATAACGTAATAGAAAAGTCATATGTTTTATTTGATGAAATTCGTCGTGTATTAAAACCTGGAGGACGTTTGGCGATTATTGAGTGCAAGAAAGAAGAAATGTTATTTGGTCCTTCAATTGAATTCCGGGTAGCACCGGAAGAATTAGAAAAGGCTTTGTTTTTTTATGGTTTTAAAAAGGTTGATTATATGGATTTAGGGTTTAACTATATGATCCTGTTTGAAACATGAGAAATTGTTTGCAAAGCATCTTTCTTTGGTTCCCTGAATGGAGTTTCAGGGAACTATTTTCTTTATTCTGTTTCAGGTTTTTGTATCAAGTATTGAAAATCGTCTTTTGTTTGAACTGAAGATGGGCAAATATCTTTTTAAGATTTATAGCTGCAAAATATCCTGAAAAATTTCGAGACAAAATACTACCCTGCATTTATTCCTGACAGTGATCCCCTTTTTTTTAAAACAACAACAAATGAAACTAAAAAAAACAATTCGTAAGGTTCATTTATGGATGGGACTTTTTAGCTCAGTAATTGTGTTTGCAATTTGCCTGAGTGGAAGCTTGTTTGTTTTTTCCGATGAAATTATGGAGTTTGCCAATCGGGATATTTCCAAAGTAGTTCCACACGAAAACCAGCTTGATATTGATGTAATGGTTGATATTGTAGAAAATACCTTTCCATCCCATATTTTGCTACATTCAATTAGTTATAAACAGAGGGATAAAGCGACCCTCTTTGTTATAGCCAGTAAGTCAACAGGTTTGTGTAGTGTGTATGTTAACCCATATAGCGGAAACATAATTGGGAAGAGTAGGGTGATCTTACTATTTTCTCTTATTGGTCATTTTCACAAACAACTTTTATTAGGAAAAATGGGCTCCTGGATTGTACTAATTGCCTCTATCGTTTTTGTAATTGAACTTATTACCGGGTTTATAATCTGGAAGCCAAAGAGTAAACGAAGGAAGTATCTTGTAAAATCAAAAATTGAAAAACGTAAGGTCCCGTTTTTGCGAAGAATGATCGATTGGCATCGCGCATTGGGATTGTATTTTATACTAATATTGTTTGTACTCGCTGCTACAGGGGTTGTTTTGTTTTTTCTACCTAAATATGGTATTGAAGCACATAAGCACGAGCAAGAAACTGTTAGTGTTGATAAAGCAAAAAAAGCTTTGCCGAAAGCAACCATTTTAAATGCATTAATGGAAGAAGCTGGAGTGTCAGCAGTTAAAATGGAATTGTGGAATGCAGACAAATCCCCATACCTGCAATTTATTGTTGGCTCTAAAATTGGCTTGGTCACTTTTAACGGTTCTGTATATTTAATGAATAAATATAGCGGAGAAAAAGTTTGTGATTTAGAATTGACCAGGGTTATTAAAAACCGTAATCTTTTTCGAAAACTTCATATTGGTGACTGGTTGGGATACCGTGGAAAGATAATAAGCTTTTTATCAGGTTTGATAGGCGCTTTCCTTACTTTGTCAGGGCTTATTATTTGGTGGAAAAAGCGATTTAAATCCCGTCGTTAAGCTTAAAGAAACTGTCGTTTTGCGTTAAATGTTTGCTATGCTGTTTCGTGTTCTTTGCCCCTTCAAAATAATCATTTATGATTCTTTTATCCGAAGAGGTCCAGGGACAATCAAAATAAGAAGAAAAGATATTAATTGCATTCTGCTACTTTTAATATGAACAATCCGGTTAACAAAAATGTGTTTCAAGTTTGTTAACCGAATTGTTCACCAGAAAACTGCTATTTTATGGGCTCAGTTTAAGAAGTTGTGGAGCAATATAAAATTTACGAGCTTTGTTCCTTTTAATTTTTATATAGCAATGCCACAACAAAAAGAGCACTATAAAGA
>JANQII010000117.1 GCA_028282195.1 Prolixibacteraceae bacterium | reverse complement strand
TCACTGGTTTTTAATAATAAACTATCATAACTTGCAAGTTAGTTACATAACACTTGTTGTTTAAATAAGATTTTCACCCTATTACATGAGTTTTGAGAGGGAAGAAGGGAATATTTATGTGATAACCCCTCTGTCAACTGACGCAGGGGAGGTGATAAGGAAGAGGAATTTTTTAAAAGAAAAAACCGACAGGTTTTCGAAGAACCTGCCGGCTAGAGTTAAATAACGCCCATAAGGGCACAGTATTAATTTTTCAAAATTAGTGAATTATGGCAAACATTAAAGATTACACTGCCAAATTAGAAACAATTAAAGCAATTTGTGATGAAGATGTGAAACAACCCAACATTCCTGTAGATGTAGCACTGCAGGAAAATGAAAACCTGTACCAATGGTGTTTGGAAGATGCTGCAAAGTTAGCAACAGCAGGGATAAGCCAGGAAATGCTGGATGATTTTCCTGTCCGTATTGGTGCTTGCAGGGAAGCAGAATCCATCTGGAACAAGGATTACCGCTCACAAAAAGAAGCCCAAAAACAATGGGGTGAACAATCACCATGGGCTTATGAACTGCGGGACAGGATCTTGCACACCATGCGCTTTGCTTACAGAAAAAACGGAGCCTTGCTAAAACGGGTGGCTGCCATTGCTGAAGGGAGCGGGCATCCGGACATGATCCAGGATTTGAATGACCTGTCTGTATTGGGAACAGAGAACCCAGACCCCTTAACAGCTGTTGGTTTTGACCTGACAGAACTGGACACAGCAGCCGAAACATCTGATGATATGGCCACCTTGCTTGCTGAAGCCAATGGGGACAAAGCAGAGCAAAATGAATCGAAAGTTATCCGCGATAAAGCTTATCATTACATGAAAGAATTGGCCGATGAGATCCGTGCAGCCGGTAAGTTTGTTTTCTGGAAGGATAAGAGCAGGTACCGCGGATATACGAGTTCATTCTGGAGAACTAAAAACAGCAGGAAGACCAGGACTAGTGAAAACTTGTCAGAAACCAATCAAGAATAGCGCGCTACGAGTTAGAAGTGAATAGGACCGAGTAACAAAAAAGAAGCATCTGCCACCTGGTAGATGCTTCCTGTTTAACCCGTATTTAAATTTTAGCTACCCGGATGGGGCATTTACTTACCCGAACTCAATAAAAACTTACTCGAATGCCAAAATATCTTACTCGATCGGGTCACAGGCTTACTCGTTTTGACAAATTGTCTTACCCGGTCTCCTAAAATGCTTACCCGATCACTGAAAAATGTTACCCGGCTGGGTAATAGGTTTACCCGGTTTGACAAATCATTTACTCATAACTCAACTTTTTTAGTCAAGCATTTCAGTAGAAGACAGGGCCCATCACCGTAAGCGGCTCAATTTATTAATCCTTTAATCCCCATTCTTTATTTGGCACGGGACCTAATTGTAGGATCAACTCTCCACCTTTTGCAAAATCGTTATGCGAAAACTGGAAATTGTCCCATTGAGTTCCATTTAGTTTTGCAGCTTGTATGTACACATTCTCAGCTGAATTATTCTCTGTTTTAATTACGAACTCTTTCCCTGAATAATAATCCTGATTTAGCTGGATACGGATTTCATCGAATAATGGAGTAGTAATATCGTATTGGGAATTAATGGAACAACCACCATCCATTTGGAACAGGCCAATAGCCATTAAAACGCCCAGGGCACCCATTTGTCCCTGGTCTTCATCGCCATTGTACCCGCCATACGGGGAGGTGTCGCCAAAAGTCACTTCTTTCACTTCGCGTACCCATTTTTGAGAAAGCCACGGTGCGCCACTATAATTGAAAAGATGTGCCATTTGGCAGGAAGGTTGGTTTCCGTAATCGACCCAGTTTCGTGCATGTTTGCCATGATCTGTGATGTACTTTTGGGGTGCCGCTTTAATAAAAGAGGAATCAAGAAACTGCGTATATTTTTCTTTACCACCAAATAATTCAATCAGTCCTGAAAGATCATGCGGTACAAAATTGGTATAAATGGCTGAGTTGCTTTCACAAAAGCCGGGGGTGTTAAAACCATGACCAATCGGTTCAAAATTTTCAATCCAGCTACCATCCTGCATCTTCGGGTGAATAAACATGGTTTCCGGGTTCCACAGGTTTTTGTAGTTTTTCGAACGCTGATGGAAGAATTTATAGTCTTCTGTTTTTCCCAGGGCTTTCGCCAGTTGTGCCAAACACCAATCCTGATAAGCATATTCCAGGGTCATTGAGGCACCATTTTTATGGAGGCCCGGTCCGGTAATTCCTTCCGGCACATAAGCTCTTTCAACATAAAAATTCATACCACCACCTCGTGGATTGTCGCGATGTTCATATCCTGCCCGGTCGCGGATGCCACCCACAAAGGCATTTTTCTTAAGTCCTTCGTATGCTTTTTCAATATCGTAATTGGCAATTCCTTTGTTATAAGCAGTAGCAAAAAATGAAACTGCCGGATCACCAATCATCACGTACGTGTAATTTCCACCGGAAGGCCCCCGTGGAATTAAACCCCCATCATCATACATTTCCAGCATACTATTGCAAAAGCCATCCATCAGCTCAGGATAAACCATTGACCAAAGCACATTTAAAGTCCAATGACTACCCCACCAGGCATCGAAATTGTAATAGTTGTATTTCGGTTTTCCGCTTGCATCTAAATCAACTTGTCTGATTACCGGCTTTTCACCGGTCATGTCACAATATTTCCCATCCACATCGCTGATAATACGTCTTCCTTGAAGCGAACGCCATAAATCGGTATAAAATTTTACCTGTTGCTTTCCGGTTCCACCTTTCACCTGAATCTTGCTTAGCCAGTTGTTCCATTCTTCACCGGATTCTTTTACTACCTTGTTGAAATCCCAATGTGCCAGTTCTGTTTCCAGGTTCAAACGGGCTTGTTCAACACTGGTGTATGAAATAGCGACTTTCATTAAAAGAGGTTTTTTGCCGGGTTTATTGAATTTTACAAAAGCACCTGCATTTTTAGCTGAAACTTTGGTTTTGTTTTTATCCTGAAGCTGGCCATTAATCCATGTTCCGAATTCAGTAATTGGCTGGCTAAAACGGGCTACAAAATACACATACGTTGGTTTAGGGCGACGACGGGTCTTTGCCATTAGGCTAAAACCACTAATTTCAGTATCACTAATTTTTACTACTTCTGAAGAATCCATTTTTGAGTGGGCAAGAAAAGCCCCCGTATCAAAAATCACATATCTATCTTCATTTTCCGGATATTGATAACGATGAAAACCTACCCGTGTTGTTGAGGTTAATTCTGCCTGGATATTGTAATCATCGAGGATCACCTTGTGGTAACCTGGCTTAACAACTTCAGTTTCATGACTGAAATCAGACTGATAGGCATCCATTCCCAAATGCCCTTTAAATTTTCCAACAGTGGGCATTACCGGTATCCCAGACAATTGCCATGCATGAATGTGGCTAAAACATCTCACTTTCAGCGAATCGT
The DNA here is from genome assembly GCA_028282195.1 of Prolixibacteraceae bacterium. GTDB lineage: Bacteria > Bacteroidota > Bacteroidia > Bacteroidales > Prolixibacteraceae > Sunxiuqinia. Next base: position 4,760 of record JANQII010000117.1, on the reverse strand, counting down.
ATAAATAACCCGAGCTCCAGCTTCCTTTTGTTTGGGTATCAGGGCTCAGGTTAACCATGCCAAAAGGCCGGCAAGCCGATGAAAAATAAAACCACCGGGAATTTTCAGTATCTACAAGGGGATAAACCAAATCAACCGGTTCTGTTATGCTTTTATTTGTACCTGCTTTCTGACAAGATATTGCGAAAAGGGAAAACAATAGGACATGGACTGTTTTTGCACAAAAAAATTTCATTTGAAGAAAATATTAGTTTTAAATATTCAATTTATTACTACCAAGTTGTAAGAGACTGTTTTGAATTTATTCATTTACCTTAACGTGAGTTTTGGGTTGATCTTAACATTTTGCAGAATAATCATTGCCCAAAATTACCCCTTAGCGGACTTTCCGATAAAAACTTTGCGCATTTTGCGGTTAATATAATCCGATGAAAACCAATGAAATAAATAAACATGAACCTATCAATGCCAAATAAATAAACCGCAAAGGATCATAAGGGATCCGCAAAGGCGCAAACAAAGATCAATACAAATGAGTACCAAACCATTGAAAAACAATTTATTGAATCCGACACTCACGTTACCCTATTATTGATTATTTTCCAGCCATTCCTTGTACTGAGCTTTAAGCTCCCTGACCTTATCAGGATATTGATCAGCAAGGTTGGTCATTTCCCCGGGATCGTCTGTTAAATTGACTAAAAACAACGAATCGCTTTCCAGAAGCACTACTTTATTTGTGTTGTCTAAAGGATATTTCAACAGTTTCCATTCGCCTTTTCGGGCAGCCCAACGTTTGCCATTTTTCCAGCAAAACTTTTCATGATTAGATTTTGTACTCTTATCCTCAATAATCGAAACTAAACTTTTTCCATCCAGATCTTTGATGTCCAGATGAATTCCACATAGATCAGCAAGTGTTGGCATCCAGTCCGCATTAACAGCTACTTGGTTCCGTTCTTCACCGGCTTTAATTCTTTCAGGCCAGCTAATAGCAGCAGGGACCCGTATACCTCCTTCAAACAGACTAAACTTAGAACCCCGTAAATCACCTGCATTTCCACCACCGAAATGAGCACGCTCTTCAGTTGAATATCCGTTGTCCGATTGAAATACAATTATAGTATTTTCACTCAGGCCTAGCTCTTCAACTTTCTTTAAAAGTCCGCCAATTTTGTCATCTTGTGTTGAAAGAAAAGCAGCGTATAAATCTCGTGGATACTTTACTCCTTTATCCTGGTAATATTTTAACCATCTTGGAGTTCCCTGATAAGGATAATGTGGCGTATTCAATGCAAAATAGATAAAGAACGGTTCTTCCTTGTTTTCATCCATAAATCCAGAAGCTTCAGCTACCAACAAATCCGGGAAATACTGACCGGGATAAAAAACCTCTTTCCCGTTTCGATATAAATCATGACGATTTGGTCCGTTCCAATAAAAGAAGTGTGAATAATTATCAATACATCCACCATGATGCCCAAAGGAATAATCGAACCCCTGGGCATTCGGGAGCTTATCTTCGGTGTGGCCTAAATGCCATTTGCCGATATGTGCTGTTTTGTATCCGGCATCTTTAAACATTTCGGCTATGGTATATTGGCTTCCAGGCATTCCACTTTTGGGATTTGTTGGACTTACATTTCCGGGGACACCGGCCCGCTGTGGAGTTTTACCAGTTAGTAACCCGGCTCTTGAAGGTGAACATATGGGTGCCCCATAAAACTGCGTGAATTTTATACCGCTGTTAACCAATTTATCCATATTGGGAGTCACCAGATCGGATGCCCCATAGCAATTTAAATCAATAGCGCCCTGATCGTCTGTATAAATGATGATGACATTGGGCTTGTCTTTACTGATGTCTTGCTTTTCCGCGGATTGCTTTAATGAGCAAGAACCAACAGATAGGATCAATGCAACGATGATTATATAAGCAATTACCTGTGATTTTTTGTTATTCCTGTGGCCCATATTGATGATTTGATCTGTTTATAATTGTTTATTTTTAAAAGTAATCCCGAGAACTCCCTTGATAATCATTTGCCTATGTATGAAAAAATTATCATGGTCGTTCATTCATATAATTGTCCCCTCCTGTAGCTTACGCGGAAGGTTCGAATCTGGTGAGGTTTCATATAAAATGAAAAGGAGTTTGCGTTCATCTTTATTTCAGATTGTGATCTAATCGGTTCCTCAATATGATTCGTTTCCTCCACTGTGGTTGGTTTTACCGGAAGTTTCACAGTAATGGTATCACCCTGCCCAACTGTTTCATACATCCTCAATATAATTTTCTGTGGTTCCCAGTTTCCTTCCTGAACTTTTATTGCAGAAATAATCACATGGTCACTGTTCGTACCATAAAATGAATATTTGGCAGGTAAAGTTATTGCGGATGTCCAACCTGATGTCTCTCCCTTATGCTTGCTTTCCTGTTTGACAATAAGAGGTTGATTAATTTCAAGTGCCTTTTGTGGAATCCCATTTTCTTTCCAATCTCCAGAATAGGGGTATATTGAATACGTCAATGAATTTAACCCTTCATCCATCCGGGGATTCATATCCCTTGCGCTGCGCAATATTGACATTGATATTGTATTGTCGTTGATCATGAAACCATATCTAGAGGGGTTCAACAAAGCTATCCCAGCATCTGGACCGGAGAGATCAACCCAGTTTTGAGCCGGATATTCCTGCTCCCCCTGGTCGCGCTCTATTGCTCCGAATTGTTGCTCGTAAAAAGCTGTTCCTTGATTTATTTTGCAGGGAAAGGCAACCTTCAAATATTTATCTTTATCATGCCAGTCAACCTTAAGTCGGAAATCAATTCGACTGCTACCAGCTGTCAATATCATTTCCCTTGTAAATTCCGACTCTTCCGAACGATCTTTCCACCTTACAATTATTTTCAATGCGGAACTATGGATAACTTTTGGTTTCTCTATTGATTGTAGTGATAGCTGATTACCCAGTTTCATCCTCCACGAACTGCTTGTTAATTCATCGCAAAGTAATAACTGGTTTCCGCAACCAGAGAGCAACTCTTTTCCTGATATTTTATCGTAAAGACTTGCAATGCCCTCACTATCCCATCTGATCTGATAATATTTGTTTTCTGCCATATCATCCCCTATAATCTTAAGATCTGAAATAAATTGATCTGGTTCCCCATTGACAATACGGAACATTTTATAACCTACTGATGGAATGTTGGCAGCCCAAAAACGAACTTTTATTTTCAACATATCTTTGGATTGGTCTATGATTTCAAACGGAATTTTTTTGTTTTGGTCATCTTTGATAGCAAAATTACCAGGTTTACTGATAAAATTGATGTTTGCTTCAACATAATCACTTCTCTCCCATGAAAGGGAATTATAAACAACGACAGGAATCCCTTCTCCCCGGGTATCAATTCTATTTCCGATTGTTTCGAGTCCAAAATCCAATAAATTATGAATTGAGACTCGAAGTTTGGAATAATCATGCATAACATCGTCAGCAACAGGCCCAATACAGGTTCCGGCAAGAATATCATGAAATTGGTTACGCAACAGCACTTTCCATGCTTCACGCAAATCAAGTCGGGGGAAAAACGGTTTCCCTTGCAATTGTGAACCGATGGATGCAAAACGTTCTGCAACAAGTAATTCATTTTCCAGCTCTTTGTTGGCTTGTTTCATTTGGGAATGCGACGTAAAACTCCCTGTAGAATTATTTGCCTTTCTTATACCTATTTCGTCATTCCATACGGGCCATTCAGTGGAAACCCGACTTAGCTGTTCAAAATACTCATCAGGCTTACCAAAAGAGATTTTCTTAAATTTTTTTTGCTCTTTTAACTTATTTATTCCAATTATATCAGGCTCTCGTGGGCCTCCTCCATGATCCCCCTCTCCATATAATACCAACGCCTCTCCATACTTTGTATCTTCATACCAATCATTAATGCCGTCAACCATGTCATGGGTTATTCTATTATTGTACCTGCCTGGCGTATTATATGCCAGTATCCTGGAACCGTCAGGGCTCTCCCACCAAAAAATACGTTTGCCCTTGGGAGGATTACGCATGAACACATAATACTTCATTCCACAACCAGAATAGATTTGTGGTAAAGAGCCTGGCTTTCCGGTAAATGCATCCGGTGACCAGATTATTGTTGACAGTGAACCGGGTAGATTCTTTTTGGCATAGTCCTTCCCTATAAGAATTTGCCTGATCACGGATTCCCCATTTGGCATCGATTCATCGGGCTCACACCACTGGTCGCCAACAACAAACCATGTACCATTCACGATTTGTTGTTTAATCTGCTTAAATAACCCAGGATATTTCTTTTGTACTATTTCATACAGGGCAAGTTGGCTTTGAGCAAACGTAAGTCCGGGTTCCTTTTGCATCATATTTAAGACCCCTTTAAAGGTGTCGTAAGCCACATGGTCTTTTGTTTCATTCCAGCGCCAACGATACGCCAGGTCTATATGCGCATGCCCTATCATTTTTAAAGAAAGTGAATCTGTCTGTGCTATTGAACCTGTGGCACCAAACAATAAAATGATTAAAAAGGTCAAAAATCTTCTATTTATGAGCATGGCTTCATTGAGTTAATATTCATTAATTAAGGCTAATTGGTCAATATTTTCATCTGTTCATTTTTTCAATTAACAGATCCTCTGTTGGTTCATCCGGCAGCTGCCGGACTATGCGCAGATTTTTTGTCTTGTCAAAAACCAAAATAACTTCAACTTAACCGT
>JANQII010000101.1 GCA_028282195.1 Prolixibacteraceae bacterium | reverse complement strand
TGGGTATTCAAAATTGAATATTTTACATTTAAATGTTGATAAAATGGATTGTTATTACCAAATAAAAGATGTGTATAAAGGGTAGCTTCCCGAAGAGAGACCTGCCTGCAGCAGGCAGGGACGAATGCGACTGCGTCGCAATCAGGGTGAGTTAATAGAAAAAAAGTGACAAAACATGAAAGCAACGTATAATTTATTTACTGAAAAAGTTCAAAAACTGGATGACCTGGCCCTCCTCTTTTTGAGATTAATTCTAGTCCTTATGTTTGTAATGCTCGTTGCAATTTTTACTGTCCACATTGGTAACGGATTTGCAGCTGGTGACAATGGTTTTGAAATACCATTTTACTATTTGCTAATGTTATTTTCTTTAATGGCTTTTGGTGCAGGAAAATACAGCATTGACCATATTCTCAAGAAAAAATAATAAAAATACGCCTGACAAAATTATTAAACGGGTTAACTTTGGGAGAAAAAGAAGTGATGAAGAAACTGATTTTCCTCCCATTTTTATTTTTTCTGCTCTCCTGCCAAATTCAAAATCAAAACAAGATTATAACTGTAACCGGAGAAATTAATGCTAAAGAAATAGGCATTACCCTTGGACACGAGCATGTGCTGGTTGATTTTATTGGTGCAGAAAAAGTGAGTGCTGACCGTTATAACCAGGATACAGCATTTCATCAAATTCTTCCTTACCTGAATGAACTTGAAGAGCATGGTGTAAAAACATTTGTTGAATGTACTCCAAGCTATTTGGGCAAGGATGTCACTCTTCTTAAAAGATTATCAAAAGAAACCGGAATAAACTTTATAACCAACACCGGTTTTTATGGAGCCTTCGATAATAAATTTATACCACAGCACGTACTTGGTATGACTGCAGAAATGATCGCCCAGTTTTGGATTGCTGAATTTGAACAAGGAATTGATGGTACCGGAATAAGGCCAGGTTTTATAAAAATTGCCGTTGACAGAAAGCCGCTATCTGAGTTTCATGCAAGCTTAGCCAGGGCTGCTGCCCTTGCTCATAAAGAGACCGGCTTAACCATTATGTCACACACCGGCCCTGCTGTTGGGGCATTTCAACAATTGGAGATTTTAAATGAAGAGGGTGTCTCGCCTGAAGCATTTATTTGGACGCATGCCAGCAACGAAGAAGATTGGTTAAAACTGGTTGAAGCGGCACAAATGGGCTGTTGGATTTCTCTGGATAAATATGGCTGGAGTGAAGAAGCTTTGAAAGGAGAAACATTGGCATACTTAAAAGAACAGAATGTTTTGGATAAAGTACTTATTTCTCATGACGCAGGATGGTACGAACCCGGCAAACCCGAGCGAAAATTTAAATCCTATACACCTATTTTTAAAATATTAATCCCTAATTTGAAAGAGAAAGGATTCACAGAAGAAGATATCAATCTATTATTGGTTGAAAACCCGGCTAAAGCTTTTACAATGAAAAAACGTTTGCAGTAAACTTAATAAAATAGTACAAAATGAAAAACAAGATCAAAATTACTTTGGGTATTTTTGCTGTACTTTTTCTTACAGCTTGTGCCACACAATCAGCTGAAAATGTAATTGATCCTCCTGGCTTTTTCTCCGGACTATTTCATGGCTTTATTGTTCTGTTCAGTTTTATAATCAGCTTGTTTACCGATTATGAAATTTATGCATTCCCGAACTCCGGTGGCTGGTATGATTTCGGATTTTTACTCGGTATTATGTGTTTTTTTGGTGGAAGCGGAGGTGGAATCTGTTCAAAAAAGAGATGTAATTAAATATCCACCCTAAAAGAAGGTGGACTTGATTTGCACCCATAGGGCGCTTCAAAGAAAACAATACAGAAAGTCAAAATAAGAAATAAGGAACAAAAAATGGATAAGGATCTGACAAAGAACTTTCTGATTAGATATTTCCTGTCTGCCGTCCCTTCGGGAGGAAATCCGACAAGCAGGCTTATTCAATATTTTACATTTACCTATATGAAAATCAAGGCACAGCCATTTAAACATCACCACCACCAAAGGAGGTGGTCTTTTAGATTATAATAAATCATTCCTGGAAGAAAAGGAGGCTATCCAAAAAAATAAAATTCAAACCGCGAAGAACGCATAAGATTGCGCAAAGCACACTAAGATTCGATAATAAAAAGGCTTGACTCTTTGTGTCCTTTGCGTTTCCTTAAAATACTTAGCGGTTAAATTAACTTTTAAGAGGATAGCCTTTTAAACTTGCATATTACTTACTTACAATTTCAGAACCGCCTTGCAATTTTATTGTTCCTGATACGGACATTCCATCTGCATCTTCAAATGTAGCATCAAAAGTAAAGGAATGAGTACCCGTTGAGATGTTTGGAATCTCCTTATTGAATTCTTTTTCCTCTACAAACCTTCCCTTTTTATTGTAAATACGAATCTTCGCTGATCCATCATAAACCATCGAATAACCCGTTTTCAATGTGACCGGAAATTCAATCTCATAAAAATTATCCAACTCTATAACCGGATTCTTAAGAACTCCTTCATTTCCTTTAGCTAAAAGCTTTATTATAAATGCTTGTTCTTTCCCTTTATTTTCAAAATTCCACTCACTATATGTGGGTTGTCCCGGCTGTACCAACAGGTTTTCATGTTCGAAACTAAACTTTGTAAAAGCTTGCAATTCCCATTCATTTTCATTTATTCTTTTTAAATGAAATTCATTATCCGGATTTTTTAATCGTTCCCTTTGCTCTTTGTTAAACACACCAGCCCGTTTGGCATCTTCCCAGTCCCGAACCTGTTTTACCACTTTATCGGTATTCGGATTATTCTTAAGAGCCTCTAATCTTGCAACCAAAGCGTAACCGGCATTATAACCTGCGGCACGTGCCATCATCCAGTCAATATCTTCAACGGTCGTTGTTGGCGTTAGCAAAAACCAGCCCAACATGTTCGGCATATAATTTCTTTCGAGTAGTTGTTGATTTCTGAAACGTAAATCTGACTGGCTTTCACGGAAGCCACCGTACCAAGGTTCTCCCCAGTTCAGGTAGTGATTAATGTGCCAGTAATAATGATTGGAGCGGCTGGAGCCATTAATTACGGTATGACCAATCTGCTTTTGAAATTCTTCAGCAAAATAATCCATGGAAAAATCACCTTCACCGGTTGAATATGCTCCTTCGTGCCCATCAAAATCCATATGCGACACACCTGTTTTATTAAAGAAATCGGCCATATTGGAAATGATTTCCTTCTGTAATTTCCAGTCCGGGAAAAACACTTTATACGGGTGATCCTGAAGTTTATTAACGGCCTGCCCTTTCTTATGGCTGGCTTTCACGGTTCCAAAAGCGCCACGTATGCAGCCTACCAACTTGTAAGGAGCTTCATCAGTAACTTTTTGGTACCTGATAATTTCATCGCCAATACGAACACTTTGAAGTGAACTTTTAAACGTGAAATATTTGGGGCCTGCAACTTCAATTTCTGTAGAAGTTTCATCAATATCGTTTCCCAATACACTTCCACCGGCAATTGCCAGGTTTGGATGAGGAACAGGTGTGACATATGCATCGTTGGTAGTCGTAAAAGTTGTAAGCGTGTGTACACCTAGATGAATTCCTTTTGCTTTTGCTTTTTCAACACATTTTTTCATACCCTCAATTCCATTTGGGAATTGATCTTCTAGCAAATCAAAATGCCCCCAATTTTTAAATGGGTGCTCATGGTATAAAGAAAGCATACCCATCCGAACAGCATAATCAATCAAAGTATCCACATTGCTTTCTGTGAAACCGGCAATCATATATGCTCTGCCGGTTTGTTCTGACTTTTTAATCCATTCCCCATTGATCATCGGATGAGGTAGTCCTTCCCCGACTTCAATTTCGCCAATAACATCAATTACATTTTCCGGTTTTGAACCAAACAAAGCAATTCCACTACCCATCAAGCTGGCATCGGGATTAGGAGCAACAGGTGCTTCTTTAAAATTATGGTATGCACGAACATTTACTTTTCGTTCTTTCCCCCTGTTTATACAAAAAGCCTGCAAGCTTGATCCATACTCCTGTGCTATTGCGGTAGTTCCCCTTTCATATACAGCACCTTCCGGATTATCAAGTACACCTCCTGTTGTTTTGGCATTTAACGCCTGAATACCAATGGCATAATCTGCATTTCGCACAACACCAATAAATTCACCAATTGTATCTGAAATTACCGTTGCAACAGGCCCCCATATTATAGCATCAACCTGATCCGGATTCGTAATCTCTGTTAAATAAAACGCCAGGTAATTATTAGCTTCTTTAACAGAAACATTTGCAACTACCCCATTTTCAAACTTGAAGTTAATGGTGTTTTTCCCGCAATTTGAAGAGTTTGGACTTAAAACTTTATCTCCACTTTTCACCTGAAGCAAAAAGCTTTCTGCTGTTTTTGGAAAATAGTCTTTTGAACTGTGATTATCCAAAAGATTTTCAATTTCTCCTTTTTCAGAAAGCTGCATTGAGAAAGTGTTTGTTTTAAAAGAAAATTGAGCTTTGCCAAATAATGCTGCGCAAAGCAAACACATGGTAATTAAAAATGATTTAATCTTTAACATCGTTGTGGGTTTAAGTAAGTTATAATAACTAGTGTCAAGTCAAGCATGCCCTATCACCCCAAGTCTTGATCTTTTCGTTCCTGTTTACAGGTTTGTTTTTCAAGCCAACTGCAGAATAGCCGTTAGTTTATATAAACCTATTTTGACATGTAAGTCCATTTAAAATTAGATTTCTTTTCGCTTTCTTCTCCATATATTTTAGAAACTGTTCCTTTTCCTTGTATAGAAGAAAGATTTATAATTGTGTAATCCCCAGTTTCATAATTGTAAGTCTGCCCATCATCATTATACAGTTGAAACTGACCATCCTTCTCACCGTAAACACGAAGCTCAATTGGCAAATCTTTTGTCCATTCTGTGGTTTGCCTGATTTTGGGAATCATTGGAATTATTGCGCCATCTTTTACAAATAAGGGTATTTTTTCCAGGCTTGGTTTTATCGTAACAACTTCACCATTCCCAATATATTCGCCGGTATAAAAATTATACCAATTGCCTTTGGGAAGGACAAGCTTTCTTTCTTTTTGATTATTAAAAACGGGTGCAACTAAAATGAAATCACCCATCATGTACTGATCTTTAACCTCCTTTTTTATAGCTTCTGCATATGGATTCCCAGTTGCATCCAGTTTCCCTTCAATCTTTTCTTCTTTACTCAAATAGCCATCGACTAATTCCATTGCGCGGAATGGAGGTTTCCCCTCAAAGTAATACTGAGCAAAAGTAGAATAGATATAGGGCAACAATTGCATCCGCAAAAATGCAACATCCTGACACGGTTCATACACATCTTCAAATGACCACGGCTTAGTCCCATCAGCCCAGGCATTAATCATTGCCATTGGTGAAAAACAAACTGATTGCATTCTGCGAACCCACTCTTCAGAAGACTTACTCGCACGAACTTCCGGGGTCCAAAGCAAACCGCTAAAACTTGAATTGATTAATGCAGTTATAAAATCCGGATGGCTGTAATAGTCATTGTAAATTACATAGGGATATGAAACAGAACCCGCATTTGCCGCTCGTATCAGCCCGTAGCTTCTTTGATTCTTTGCACGATAAATCTCATCGGTAACCCGCATCATTTGATTACCATACGTTTGTCGCATTTGCTCAGCATCATGCCCTGAAGGGAAAGTTGCTGCATCCGGCCATAACCACTCATCGTAACCATCAACCTCATCAATTTTAAATCCACTCACCCCAATGTCCAGCTGATGCTTTTTCAAGTGATCCTGCATAACCGTTCTGGCTTCCGGAATTGTGTAATCAGGAACTGTACCGCACCAAACCGTGTGTGATCCGATGTACGGTTTCATTTGCTTATCCAGCTTTGAATCCGGCCACAAATACGGATTAGCCCACAAGTTTAGATTGACCCCTTTTTGCGTCATTTCTTTTGCGAAGCCTGCCGGATCGGGATAACGCCCTTTGTCCCATTCAAATGTACATGGATATGCCTTGCTGTGCCAGCCCGGTTCCAAACCAATTACATCCAAAGGAAAGTTCTTTGTTTCAAACCCTTCCACTTCTTTACGAATATCATTGTCAGAGTAAAGAGTTGGTGTACGTTGCCAAAAACCTAAGCCCCATTTTGGAGGGATAAAACCTCCTCCACAATAAAGGTTAAAACGCTGAACCACTTCCATCATATTCTTCCCTGTGAACATGATTAATTCAACACCATTTTCAGGGATAACAAATTCAAGGTTATCAGAATAAGGCCTTGCTGACCATTTGTCATCAGTATTCCTATCGCGAACAACTGCTGGGTTTTTACTATTGTGAGTAACCCCGGTTCCTGAATAAACATCAATATACCGGGCAGAATTAATTAACACACCATAAGCTCGATCAGATACAAAAAATGGCACCGGTGCGTGTGTTCGGCCGTCATCACTTCCTCTATAATGATCGACATGCAATCGCATGATCCGCCCCCTTTGTCGTACTGTTTTAAAGTTCAAACCAAAACCATACAGCTGTTCTTCTTTCTCAAGAGGAAAACGTAAATATGTTTTACCATTTTTAGTAAAAGCAGTGATTTCGTTTAGATCAAGAGGGACCGCACTGTCTTCCATTTTATTAATGGCTTCACCTTTTGGTTTTTTATTGCTTATTGATAACAAATTAAAATCATCCGGAGAATTGACAGTCGATTTCCATACCCCGGAAAACTGTTTTTCCCAAACAGGTGATTTAATTTCATCGTTTAGCTTGTTTGGTGTTTCACAGGAAAATATCAATGTCATTATGGCTATTCCTACAAAAAAATATGTAAGCTTCATAAAATAATGTGTTAATTGATTACCGTTATTAAATATCGATCTCAAAAATCAATAACAGCAAACTTAATAAGGGTATTTCTTACAATCGTCCTTTTTAAAAAGTAGGACATAACCCCATTGTCCTTTTAAGCAAAAGGACTTTTAACAAACTAATAATCAACTACAATAAGGAAGAGTACTTTCTCTGAAACCCGGAAGGTGTTAATCCAGTATTTGTTTTAAATACACGGTTGAAAGCCGACTTCGAATTAAAACCACACTCCCAGGCAATGGTAAGAATCGTTTTCTTTCTTTGAACAGGGTCAACCAAACGACGCTTAACCTCTTCTATGCGGTATTCATTAATGTAGTCATAGAATGATTTTCCAATTGCATCATTCAGCAGGGCAGAAAGTTGATTTGGTGTAATCTTTATTTTATCGGCAAGATCATTAAGTCCAAGTTGACTGTCAAGATAAAGTTGCTTTTCAACCATCAAATCATTCAATTGCTTAATCAACATTTTATCTTCTTCAGATGCCATATTCTGACTACTCTTTTCACCCTTTTTCTTTCTTTTTTTCTGAACCAAAACAACTAAGATGATACCCAACAGAAGTACAACGGCTAGAAAAAGCAATATAGTTTGGAGCTTATTTTTAGAATGAACAACAACATTCATTTTTGCAGGCTTGCTGCTCCACACACCATCATTATTTGCTGCATGAATGATTAATTCATATTTCCCGGTCTCAAGTCCGGTATATAAAAGCTTTGGTCCTGCCCCTTCATAATGATGCCATTCCGTATCATAGGCACTCAGCTTCCATTTGTACTGATTTCTCTTCGGACTTGTATAAGACATTGCTGAAAACTGCAACTCAAAACGATTAAATTTTACTGGCAAATTCAATGTTAGTGTCTCAGTTGCATCGCGATGAAACAATAATTTCCCAACAAGGCTATCATTTTCATAATACTGCTCACCATCAATAAATACTCCTGTAATTACAGGGGTAGGAGGAATTTCATTTGTTTTAAAATGTGTTGGATTAAAAACATTAACACCTGCAGCTCCTCCAAAATACATGGTACCGTCTTTGTCTTTCCAGGCAGCATTCTTTCTAAATTTTCCTTTTAGTACTCCGTCGTATTCTTCGTAATTAACAAAGCTTTCTTTTTCAGGATCAAATTTAGAAATGCCCCGGTTTGTAGAAATCCATAAATTACCAAAATCATCTTCCAGAATTGCATTTACCTCATTATCAGACAAACCATCTTTTTCCTGATAGGATTTAAACCAGAACCTTGATTTTTCTTCGTTATTAACTTCTTCAAAAACCCGGTTAAATCCTTTTGGAGAAGTGCCAACCCACAAACGTTGCCTGCTATCTTCAAAAATTATGTAGACCTCATTATCACTAATACTTTTGGGATCTTTGGGGTCATGCTTGAAATGTTCAAACCAAATCTTTCCGTTTGATTCTTCCTTTAAAAGGTTTAAACCGCCATCATTCAAAGCTACCCAAATTCGACCTTTAGAATCCTCCAGCAGTTTGAAAATCCCATTACCAGCTAACGATAAAGAATCTTCGGGAATATGTCTGAAGTTTTCGAAAAAATACTCACCATTATCTTTTTGGTTCAGTCGGCTTAACCCACTTAAAGTACCTATCCAGATTCGTCCCCTTCTATCTTCCAGCAATGAAATAACAGAATTACTTACAATACTTTTATCATCGTTACTGCTATTCCTAAAATTAATCCACTGATTACTTCCTGGTTCTTTCAAGTTAAGTCCACCACCCCAGGAAGCAACCCACAGCCTTCCATTTGAGTCTTCAAGAATACCTGTGATATATTGTCCTTTTAATTCCCCCTTTCCTTTGCCTGGAGGAAAATGTTTAAATGTAGGGTTTTCAGATCCTGCATTTTCTTCCAACAGATCCAATCCACGATCCCGTGTCCCCAACCAAAGTTGGTCTTTTCGATCGCGATAAATATATTGAATGAAACTATTGCTTAATCCATTCGGATTATCAGGAGAAAACTTCCACTTTAGAAAACGCTGCCTGGACCAATCGTAAACATCCAGTCCTTCCTGGGTACCAATCCAAACAACACCCGATTCATCAGAAAAGATATCATAAACATCACTACTACTTAAAGCACTTTGGTCTAACGGGTTTGCCATCAAATTGAGTACTTCATGGTTCTTTGGGTTATAAATAGTAATTCCCCCTCCATAACCCCCAAAAAATATTCTTCCGTCTTTGTCTTCACTAATCGAATTGAAGCCGTCATTAACTGAAGATTTGACGTGTGGAACCCTCTCAAAATCATCTTTCTCAGGCATAAACCGATAAAGGCCATCTGCACCAGCTCCCCATAAAACACCAAAACTATCTGTAAAAACCTTATTTATTTTATTTGGATAAGTTTTCTGTATCGTATTAGAATCCCGATCGTATTTACTTATAACATCGTCATGGCACACCCAAAAAGTCCCCTCTCTGCTCTCGTAGAAATTTCGGACACGATTAGTGGGAAAAACCTCCTTTAGCGTCTTATGGTAAACAGAAAATTTGTAATTACCGGAACTTGATGAAATCCACAAATAACCAGATCGATCTTCAAATAAGTAGTTAATAAATGAGTTTGCTAAATCATTCTTTATTGCAAAGGTATCTGGAAATGATTGCGAAATACCCGTGGCAGGGTTAAGCTTACACAAACCGGCCGTAGTACCGACCCATACATCATCTGTTACAGAAGGCTCCAGCGCATATATTTTATCGTTACAAATTGAGAAAGGATTATTACTATCCGACTTGTACACTGTAAAACGATAACCATCAAAAGAAGATAAGCCATTTTGAGTCCCCAACCACAGCATTCCATTTTTGGCCTTACGAATTAATCTTATTTCGTTATGAAAAAGCCCATCTTCAGTAGTATAGTGATGTAATATTGGCTTTCTGTTCCCATAACTTAGAATAGAAACCAGACCTGAGATCATCAATATTAAAAGAGTCTTTTTCATAAAATAAGGCTAAAACAAAATTAGCAATCTAAGCTATTGAAGAAAATAAATGAACTTAAAAATAAATGGATTCAGTATTTCTAATCAGCTTGATTTAAAGCTTATAAACAATATAATTAGCAGCAACGTAGAAAAATTGCTAAATTGCGGCCGAAAACAATTGAGATGGAGACAGATACCGGAAATTTAGACCTTGAAATAGGAAGGGGTAGGTCTGGAACCGTTTTTAAAAGTTCTACTAAAAACGGAAAAGATCTTGCAGTAAAAGTTTTTTCAGGGGTTGATGAACTTACCAATTTTGTAAACTACATTTTTACAGGAGCTCCTAATGCCTATAGCTGGAGTGAAGATGCCGTGAAATGTGCTCATTACCGGAGAGAAATTCTTTCTACTCTTATATCATATTGGTTTGATTCCCGTGTAAGAATTGCGAATTCTTATGGCGTTGACTGGAATGAAGAAGCCAAAGCGTATAAAATCAAAACAGAATTCATAACAGGAAGGCCTGTAAATTTGCACCATCCATTTTCTTCAGAAACAGACTGGGAACTGAATGATCTAACGATTAAGGTAATGAAACCACTTCAAAAAAGATTAATTGAATCTGGTTTTGATGGCCTGGTATGGCAAGCTGGAAAAGGGAACCCAATTGCCCTTAATAATTTCTTGTTGGATAACGAAGGGAACTGGGTGTGGATTGATGCTGAATCCGGGGTCCCCGCTTTATTCCCTCTAAATCCGCTATCATTGTTTTCATTCTATTTGCCCCATTCTTTTAAACGCAAACGTGCGCTTTTTGATGATGTGAATACCAAACAACTGAAGCGTTACCTGAAGCTCGAAAAAGATGAATTGACTAAAAAGATTGGAGCTACTGCATTTGATGAGCTTATGCATTCTGTAGGTAAATTGGAAAAACATCAGCAGGAATGGAAATCAATACGAAGGATAAAGAAAAGTATTACTTATAACTTAAAGAAAGATAAGCTTACTCAAGAACAAGCAGACTGGTACTCAAAAAACCAGCTTGCATGGTATAGTAGAGAACTTACAAGACTACTAAAAAAAGGAATTGTAAAAATTATTTATAAACTCCCTGCAAAAGTTATCCGTAAACTTTTGTCAATCAATTACTGGCAATTAATAAAAAATACGGTACGATTTGTTTTTATTGGTAAATACCGAAAAGAGAGCGTTGAAGAGTTAGTCAAAAGCAGAATCGCTGAATGGGAAAATCGGGGTCAATTAAGTAAAGAACATGCTGACTATCTGCGTGATCAGGCGGAACATGAGTCTACAAGCCCTTACCTTGCTGATTTTATTATATTAATTGGTCTTAAACCACTAACCAATATTATAGAATTACTTTTGCTACCCACTCTTTATGCAATGGGAGTAATTAATGAAGCAACACTCGCTATAGGGGTTACTCTTGGTGGAGTAATATACCGAACTGCATATACTGCCGGGAAAATGATTTATGAGCACTTGCTATTTAGTCGTGAGAAAAGAAACTCCAGGTGGATTGCATTAATTGTAGGCATGATCCCAACAATTGGAAATGCGGCCTACCCTACTCAAATGGTTTATTCTGCAAGTTCTAAAAGTAAAGAGTTAGCTGAATTCCTTGTTTATGATATCATGTCAAGAGTGGGAGCTAAAATTCCTATTTGGGGTGGTAAAGACACGCAAACAGAACACTTTTTCAACCACTTACCTAATATTCTGATTAGAAAAAGGAAAAGTGCATAACGAAGTTGTTGGATAATTAGTCATTAGATTTCTAATCACACTAATGACCAGTTATCTAATGACTAATTCCTAGTGTCGCGTCACGCCTGATCTGACAGCCCAAGTATCGTTCTTTTGATTTTTGACCGCGTTAAAAAATCGTTTACAGAACGCTGCTATGCGCAGATTTTTTGTCTTGTCAAAAACCAAA
>JANQII010000100.1 GCA_028282195.1 Prolixibacteraceae bacterium | reverse complement strand
TTTGGTTTTTGACAAGACAAAAAATCTGCGCATAGCAGCGTTCTGTAAACGATTTTTTAACGCGGTCAAAAATCAAAAGAACGATACTTGGGCTGTCAGGTCAGGCGTGATACGACACTAGGGAATTTATACTGGAATATGATGAATAATACAGGCTCATATCGTGAACAGGAATTAGTTGTATTGCTAAGTCAAAATTCACCAATTGCTTTTCAGCAATTGTTTGAGTTGTATAGCCAGAAGCTTTACCGGTTTTCTTTTTCTTATTTGAAATCAGATGTTGACTCCGAAGAAATAGTACAGGAAGTATTTTTAAAACTATGGGAGAACAGGTATAAACTGAAAAAAGACAAATCTTTCAAATCATATTTATTTACGATTGCATTTAATTCTATTAAGAGAAAGTTCAATCAGAAAATGTTAAAAGATAAATATAAGCATGATTTAATGGAATGGTTTAGTGAAGAAAAGCCGTCTCTTGAATCTCGTTTAGATTTTGAAACCCTACTTGATAAATTAGATCAGTTAATCGATGAACTACCGGAAAAGAGAAGAATAGTTTTCTTAATGCGGAAAAAGGAAGGGAAGTCAATTGCCGAAATTGCAAATCAATTAAATATTTCCCCTAAAACAGTTAAGAATCAAATAACTGAGGCAATGAAGACTTTAAAAAAATCATTTGGAGAAGATGATGTTTCTTCCATTTTGTTGTACCTCCTGTTTGTATCCTAAAAAAAATCAGTTTTCAATAGGACTTTTTCAACTTGCCTGATATAACTATTGAATTACATCTTAAAATAAGGTGAGATGAAAGAAAAGATAGATATCAATTTAATTAGAAGGTATGCTCAGGGAAAATATAGCTTTAAAGATTTAAAGCGTATTTCAACCTGGTTTAATGATATTAGATTTCATACTCAGATAAAAGAAGTGATTGAAAATCATTGGGACGAATTTGAAACGGGAAATAATTCGGAAGAAAAAGATTTGTCTCAGGTATTCGATAATTTAAGGTCACAAATATTTACTGAGCGAAAGCAATTAAAACTTTATCAAAAAGTGGCTAAAGTTTATTACAGGGTTGCAGCAATTATTGTTTTACCTCTGATAATTTATTCATTGTATGCAACTTTTGAACGTTTTGTTTCCAAGTCATTTGACAACACTCTGGTAGAGGTAGTCTCTCCAAGTGCTACAAGAACGCATCTTGATTTGCCGGATGGGTCAAAAGTTGTCTTGAATGGAAATTCCAAATTGAAGTATGCGACAAATTTCAAGAGTAACCGGAATGTGCAATTAGAAGGTGAGGCCTTTTTTGATGTTGCTCACAATGTAAAATCGCCTTTTGTGGTTAACACTGTCGGGCTTAATGTACATGTATTAGGTACGGAATTTAGTATTGCCTCCTACGACCAGGATGCGACTGTTGAAGTGATCCTGAAAGAAGGAAAAGTTCAATTAACAGGAACAAAAAACTCTTTTTTCGAGATTATGAATCCCAATGAAGCATTTCATTTTAATAGGAATAACAGGTTTGGAAGAATTAAAAAAGTGGATGCAGACCAATTAACTGCCTGGAAGGATGGAGTATTAATTTTTAGGGATGAACCTTTAAGGGAAGTTTTAAGACGAGTAGGCCGTTGGTATGATGTGCAGTTTGATGTATTGGATGAATCTGTATTGGATTTTACATATAGGGCAACCTTTGAAAATGAATCTTTGGAAGAGGTACTTCGCTTAATTGCACTAACAGCCCCTGTTAGTTATGAAATAAAAAATCGAAAACTTAAATCAAACGGAATTTATGAAAAAAAAGAGGTTATAATAAAATTGAAAAAATAATAATGCAAAAAAACAGGAAAGTGGTTCCAGCACTTTCCTGATAAGTAATGCATTGTTAAATGCGACAAACATTTTAATAACATTACAAACTCAAATTTATGAAAAAAAATCGAGAACGATGGGTATTAAGTTTTTATACCCTAAAAAAGTGTTTTGCAATGATTAGATGGATTACATTCTTCTTTTTACTTGGTATAATCCAGGTATTTGCAACAGATAGCTACTCACAACAAACAAGGATTTCCTTGAATTTTGAAGAGGCTAAGCTGGTAGATGTACTTGATGAGATTGAAAACAAAAGTGAGTATTACTTCTTGTACAATAAAGATCAAGTGGATGTAGAGCAGGAAGTTAATGTAAATATTGACGACCTACCTATTGAGGAAACGTTGGATCTGCTTCTTAAAACAACCGGGCTAAAGTATTCAATTTTTAGTCAGCAGATTGTTTTAACCAGTGATGAAAATGGAGCTAGAAACAGCCAGCAATTAAAGACAGTAAATGGAAATGTAACTGATTCTTCGGGAGCACCACTTCCGGGAGTTACAGTATTGATTAAAGGAACTACCCAGGGGACTATTACTGATTTTGATGGAAATTATACAATATCAAATGTTCCGGCTAATGGTGTCCTTATTTTTTCTTTTGTGGGAATGAAAACAGAAGAAGTTGAGGTAGCCGGAAGAAACCAGGTTGATGTTAATATGGAGGAAGATGCAATTGGCATTGAAGAAGTGGTCGCAATTGGATACGGAAGTATGAGAAAATCTGACCTTACTGGTTCTGTAGGATCAGTATCCAGTGAGTCAATTGAGCAAAGACCAACAATTAACCCTGTAGACGCACTGACTGGAAGAATTGCAGGTGTAAGAATTTACAATGGTTCAGGCCGTCCGGGTGGAGGTATGAGAGTACAGGTGCGTGGAGTAAGTTCAATAAATGCATCAAATGAACCTATTTATGTTATTGATGGAGTCGTTGGTGGTGATATAGAGCTTATTAACCAAAGTGATATTGAAACAATCAATGTCCTAAAAGATGCCTCTGCGACTGCAATTTATGGTGCACAAGGAGGAAATGGAGTTGTAATTGTTACCACCAAAAAAGCTGAAAAAGGTAAAGTTCGTTTAACCTATGATGGTAGTGTTGGTGTTAGTACAATAGCTAAAAAAATAGATGTACTAAACTCAAAGGAATTTATGGAAATGAGGCTTGAGCTTTATGATGACATTCGGGAGATTTATCCATGGGCAGCTGAATCTTTGCTTGATTATGATGGATCAATCTATCCGGAGTTATTCAATTCGGATCAAACGGCAAAGTTCGATACTGACTGGCAGGATGAAGCTACCCGTACAGCTATTTCCCATCGCCACCATGTTTCTCTTTCCGGATCAACTGAGAATTTTGATGGTGGCATGTCTATTGGTTACCAAAAAGAAGAAGGTATTCTTTTAAATACCTGGATGGCTAAAACAACAGCCCGTTTTTTTGGTAACTTCAAGGTTCACGATAGAATAAAAGTGGGGGGATCAATTAATTTTGGATTCACTGATGAAAGCAGGCCTGATCAATTTGGAACAGGTGGTATGGTTCCAACCAGGTTAATGATTGAGATGCCTCCGATTTTCCCTGTTCAATACGCTGATGGCACATACAGTAAGATGGAAGATGTCCTCCGTAAAAATGGTGGATGGGATTTCTTTATCCAATATAACCCTGTTACGATGTTAGAGAATGAAATGGACATTAGCTATAAAAACTACCAGGTTCTTGGAAACTTCTATGTTGATTTGAATTTGGCTAAAGGTCTCAACCTGAAATCTACGTATGGACGTCATATCTATATTGCAAAAAATGCGTTTTATTTGACCCGGGGCTACAATACATTTATAGGGATGAACTCTGCAAGTTTAGGTGATGATACCCAGGATAATTGGCAGGTAGAAAATATCCTTACCTACGATAAAATGCTTGGAGATCATTCGATTAAAGCAATGCTTGGGGCAAGTTGGTATAAATATACCCAATTTGGTTTTGATGCTAATGCTTCAAATTTTGCAGATGAGTATTTTAATGTATATAACATTGCTGTAGGAACTAATCCTCCTACTGTTGCGAGTGACTATACAGCATCTAAAATGAACTCTTATTTTGCACGGGTTAATTATACTTATGCCGATAAGTATTTAGCTACTGTAACTCTAAGGTATGATGGTTCTTCCCGTTTTGGTGAAGATAACAGGTATGCTGCATTCCCATCCGTTGCTTTGGCCTGGAGGGCAAGTGAAGAAGATTTTCTTAAAGATAATAGCACCATTACGAACTTAAAATTACGTTTAAGTTATGGTCAAACCGGTAATAACGCTATTGGTAATTATACCGCACAAGGAAATCCTGGTGTACAAACAGTTATTTTTGATAAGGAAAAAGCAATTGGTTCTTCACAAGGAGTAATGCCTAATTCAGATTTGAAATGGGAGAAAACAACTGAAACAAACTTCGGTATTGATATACAACTAATTGATAGAATTACGTTAACCGCCGATTATTACAATAGAGAAACTACAGACCTACTATTCGCAAAACCAATAGCAAGGTTTACAGGGTATAACTCTGTGTTAAGCAATATTGGTTCGGTGGAAAATAAAGGTATTGAGCTTTCTTTAATAACCAACAATGTAAATACTTCAAATTTTGATTGGATTACTCAGCTTACTTTTAACAGGAATGTTAATGAAGTTACCGCGCTTGGAGCAAACGATGAAGATGTATTTAATAGCTTTTGGTTTCCTGATCAGATTTTCCGTGTAGGTGAACCAGCTGGAGCCTTTTTTGGTATGAAGCGGTTAACAGCATGGGGTACAGATCAGGTTGATGAAGCAGCATCATATGGACGTATTCCAGGTGATATCCGTATTGAAGATGTAAACAATGATGGTGCATATGATAGAAACGATCAGCAAATCATAGGTAATCCTTATCCAGATTATGAGATTGGTTTTATCAATGACTTTTCATATAAAAACTGGTCATTATCAGTAGATATCCATATTTCTCAAGGCGGTGATATATTGGCTCCGGGAGTATTGTTTGTTAACGACCGTTACAATTATGGAAACGGCATGACTGAATTTTATGAAGACAGATGGACACCAGAAAACCAAAATACAATAAGGAATAGGGTTCGTCCGGACGTGAAGCAATTTAGCTCATTTGATTCAGGACATATTTTCGATGGTTCATTTATAAGGGGACGAAATCTCTCCCTGGGATATACTTTACCAAAAACAATGACACAGAAATTGAATATTTCGAATGTGAAATTTTATGCTAATGTTCAAAACTTCTTCCTAATTACCGATTACTTTGGCTGGGATCCTGAAGTTTCATCTGCAGATAATGATCCGTGGGCGCAAGGATTTGATGTATATGGTTATCCAAAGCCACGGACTTTCAACTTCGGTGTTAAATTGACCTTATAAGTTTAACCTTAAAAATGAAAAAAATGAAAAAATTAATATTCCTAATACTTATCTCATTCACAATGTTTTCATGTGATGATTGGTTAATTGAAGAACCAAAATCTTCAAAACCACTTGTTGGTGCGACATTGGAAGATGCTGAGGCAGCAGTTAACGGGATTTATGCCTTTCTAAGAAATCCTTATAATAGAAGGGGATTTGCTGATTTATCATTGACTGCTTTAGAAACAACTACAGGGCAGTATTATCCTGCTGTTGCTCAAGATGGCTTTGCAACTGAAGCTTATGACCTTGTTTTTACCCGGACTAATGCTCATTTCGGAGACTACTGGAATAGTTGTTATCAGGGAATTGAAGCTGCTAATATTGCAATTGAAAATGTGACAAATATTACTGATTCCCGTTTAACTGATGAGATCAGGAGTGAACTGCTGGGAGAAGCACATTTCCTAAGGGCATATTACTATTTTGTATTGGTACAGTTGTTTGGGGATATCCCAATGAAAGTTACTGCTACTACTGGTCCGGATGATGGATTAATCGGTAAAACATCGATAAAAGATATATATGAGCAGGTTATTGTTCCTGATCTGCAATTAGCTGAAAGTTCAACCATGCCGAATACCTCAACTGGAGGTAGGGTTTCGAAGGGGGCCGCTAAATCATTATTGGCAAAAGTATACCTAACAATGGCTGGTTTCCCATTAAACCAGGCAGATAAATATACATTGGCAAAAAACAAAGCCAAAGAAGTTATTGATGCAGGTTGGTTTAACCTTTTCCAATCTGATGGTACTACGACCTGGTTTAATAAATTGAATTCATCTGCATATGATAATAAGGAAGAGAACATATTCATGGTTAATTATGCGATCAACCTTGTTAATAATAGTATCTCTGTTTATTTTGCTCCTGTAGCAGGTGCCGGCAATATTACTGTTTCAGCT
Source organism: Prolixibacteraceae bacterium (assembly GCA_028282195.1). Taxonomy (GTDB): domain Bacteria; phylum Bacteroidota; class Bacteroidia; order Bacteroidales; family Prolixibacteraceae; genus Sunxiuqinia. Next base: position 20,809 of record JANQII010000100.1, on the reverse strand, counting down.
CTTCATTTTGGAGGAATGTATCCAACTGAAACCTTCCTTAATTCATATGCAGTTGAAGACTTAAGGGCACAGAACCAGGGATTTTTCTTTGATTCATATAAAGGTTTTGATTTTGAACTTTCAGTATTCAAGTATTTTGATGGAGAATTTTTTCCAGCTACCGCTCCAAATGGAAATAAAAACTTCCCGCTATTAAGGTATGCTGATGTGTTGTTAGTTTATGCTGAAGCTCAAAATGCAGCAGATGGTTCACCAAATACTGAAGCTTATGCCGCCATTAACTCAGTTCGGGAAAGAGCTGGTTTGGCAGCACTTTCAGGATTGTCAGGTACAGAATTTGAAGAAGCAGTTTGGAGAGAAAGAGCATGGGAACTTACCTGTGAAGGACAAGTTTGGTACGACATGAAACGTACCCAAAAAGCTTTCAATGGTACCGGATTTGAAAACTTCATTGGTTTTACAAAACCAAATGGTAAGACAATTTCTGAAGACAATATTTATTTTCCAATTCCACAAAGTGAATTGGATGTAAACCCTCAACTTGCAGATTAAAATATATTGTTCTGATAATGGCCTGGTCCTGCTTGAAGAATCAGGCCATTACAATTTGTTATTTAGTTATATAAAACTGAAATAGGGTGTAAACTTTTAAATTAGTGAGACTATGATTTCAGAATCCGGCCACCGCCGGAGAACTGGAATTATCTAAGTCGAACTGATCCCGATCGCAAGGCGGATCGGGATCTTTGAGTTTTAACTTGCCACCCCTATCGGGAGGAAATCCTGAGGGCAGTCAGGTTTCCCATCCCTTGGGGCGATAATATGAATAATTCCTTAGCTGATACCCCGTCTGTTTGCAGCGGGGAAGTTCATTAAAGTGTAAAACCCCTATTTTATAACAGCTTGTTTTTTTATAAATATATTTCTATTTTTGAAACGTTAAATGATAACCAGAGAGGTAGATAGGGCAAAATGCCTTATTTTTTGAATGAACAGCCAAATCGGTTTGGCAGAATAGAAAGAAAAAGATGAAGACAATCTCATTGCAAGATAATTTAACCAAACTTAATATTTCGAAACCGAAACCAACGATCTCTCTTGTTTTAACTGGAAAAGGTAATGAGAAAAGGGTAAGCAAAGAAACTCAGAAGAAAATACTGATTCAGAAAATCGTGAGGGAACAATGTAATTTTATAAAATTGCCAAATCGATTTGGCTAATATGTATAGTGTTATCGATAGACTAAATTGAAATAAACCCAAATGAAAAATTAAGGAACATGGACAGACGAAAATTTATACGAGTAACAGGGATTTCCGGGGTCACCCTTTCCGGCTTTATGCCATTTTTATCGTGTACCGGTAATGAACCTAAGCTGGAAGAAGAATTGAAAGAACAAGCTTTGCTGGCTTTTAAACGCTTCGAGGAAGTTTGGGACTTTTTTGATTTCTGGAAACGTGGAAATACTTTCGATGCATGTCTTGTGTTTGCCAATGCAATGCAGCAGCGTTGGCCTAACGATCCTCAGGTGAAGGAGATGAACGAAAAGATTGTGAAAATGTTGGAACAAAACCTCGCATTTTTTAAGTCAGTTAAGGTTGAAGTAATGTGGGCTGACGATTTTGGCTGGTGGGGATTGATGGCGCTTAATGCAAGAAAACTTTTGCTGAACATGGATGAAGTAGAGCTTGCTGACAAATACTGGAAACTTTCAAATGATTTGTGTTGGGAGTACAAAAAGAATACTGCTTATGATCATACAGAAGATGCCAAGCCTGTTCCACATGGGTGTCGTAACGGTGATGCTGCAGGTCAAAGTCTCGGTGTAAAAAATACGGTAACAAACGTATTATTATTTCTTCTTTCATCGCGTATTTACAGGGTAGCAAAAGAGGAAAGTCGGGAGGATACTGATAAATATCTTGATATGGTTTACCGTCAATGGATTTGGTTCACAGATTGGTTTAAGCTTGATGAATATGAATTTCTGAAAGAACTTTCTACAGAGGGAGCTTTGGTACAGGAAAGACCAATTGCCATGTTCGAAGGATCCGGATATACTGATAAAATACATCCACCATGGGCAGAAGGTTGGGTTTGGACAGGCGATCAGGGAATGCTGGTTGCTGCATTAACTGACATGATTGCTGTAAAAGAGGATCTTGCAAGTTTTATAGGCAGGAATAACTTAGATGCTGAATTTGATGCCAATACATTCGAAACACAGGCAAAAACGATCATTCAACAAATAGGAAAAGGTGTTCAAAATGCGATGGTTGGGAATGCCGATGGATTAATTCGTGAAGCACCATGTTTCTCAAGTTTTGGGCCTGCACACGGTGGAGATTATCTGGCAGGTCGTGGAATAATGATGAGATACCTTGGTTCATCGCAGGAAAAAGCACTGTTAGGTGTGAATCTTGATGAAGCAGCAGTTAAAACAGCGAAGGCAATTTGGGAAACCCGTAATCTTGAAAATAATCAGTTCCAGCCTGAATATACTTCAGCCGAAAACGACAAACTATACATCAAGCAATTCCTTGAATTATGGGGACTGGCAGATGATATTCAGGAATGGGATTTAAATACAATGCCAGAAGACCATAAAGAAGGTGTTTGCCAGGCTGTTGGTATGGATATCATTGGGGCTGCAATTAAAACATTGAAATAAAAACTTAAAAACCACAACGTAATAAACAATGAAAAGGATTTTCTTATTATCGTCGGTTATCATCTTTCTTTTCAGTACCGTTTCCGGAAATGGGAAAGAAAAGATGTTGGTGTTTTCGTATTTGAAACCTTACAAATATGAACTTGTAGATGGAATCTATAAGGTTCAGGCTATAGTAAAAAGTGACGCTTGGATTAAAGGTGCGGAACTAAGATTCGATAGAAAAGTTCTTGCAACTGAAAAACTTGAAAACGGAGATGTGCAAATTTCACTGCCACTTACCGGTAATCCTGGATTGCTGAAAATAACTACTACTCAAAAGAAAAAAGAAGTTGTACAAGAGCAACATTTTGAACCACTTATTCCAGCAGATTGGGGGTATTTTGCGGATGGAAAGATTCACTTGATTGTTTCTTCTCACCAGGACATTGGCTGGATGGATGAACCAAGTGTATGTAGAGAAGGTCGTGTATTTGATATCACGGTTCCTGCCCTCGATTTGATCGATAAAGATCCTGGATTTAAATTCGAAATGGAGCAAACGCTTAACCTCATGGAGGTGCTTGAAGATTCTCCAAAAGACAGACAAAGACTGATTGATACATACAAGTCTGGTAATTTTGAGTGGGGCGCTACTTTTAATCAGCCCTACGAAGGACTTGAGTCAGGTGAACAATTGGTTAGGCAATCGTATTTAGGTCGTCGCTGGATTAAGAAAAACATGCCGGGAATGGATGCACACGTTGCTTATAATGTTGATATACCTGGTCGATCTTTGCAAGTACCCCAGATATTCAAAAAGTCTGGAATCGATTATCTGTTTGTTTCCCGAATGAAAGAGGGGTTCTATAATTGGTACAGTCCGGATGGAAGTAGTATTTTAACCTACAGTCCAGGCAACTATGGTTGGTTTCATTACCATCATAAAGTGTTGGAAGAAGATGCAATTACTGCTATTAACGATATGCATAAAGCATTAAAAAGCTGGAACGAATATTATCGGGAAAGGAATATCCCACCACACTATGGGGCAATTATTAGTGCCGATGCAGGCGGGCCTACTTCATACAAAAAGTTAATTGACGAATGGAAAGAGATTGCTGCAAAAGCTGGAATTGATCTTCCTGAATTTGCACACTCAACAGCTTACGAATTCCTAAAAGAAATAAATGTACCTGAAGCAAAAATCGATTCCATTTCAGGCGAGCGCCCTAACCTGTGGTTATACATTCACGGTGCAGCACACTATCAGGCTATAAAAGCTAAGCGCGAAGCAGCAGTAAATATTCCTGCAGCCGAGAAATTCACCACCATCAATTGCCAGTTGGAGGATGATTTTTCAAACTATCCTCAAAAAGAATTCGATAAAGCCTGGTTTAATGCCATCTATCCTGATCATGGCTGGGGTGGTAAAAATGGGCATATTACCGACAGTCTTTTCCGCGTAGCATTAGAGACAGGTAATAAAATTGGAAAAGAAATTCTCGATGCGTCATTAAGTAGCATCTCTGATAAGGTAGAATTAAAAAGCAAGCAGAACATTGTTGTTTTTAATGACCTTTCATGGAACAGGGATGGATATGCTGCTGTTGATATTTCAAATTTGACAGGTACTAACTGGATAGTTGCTGACAGCAAAGGTGTAAAAGTACCAACACAGTTGGTCATTGCAGAGGATAAAAAGGAGTTGGTATTTAGTGTAACAGATATGCCTTCAGTAGGTTATAAAACACTGACAATCAAGAAAGGTAAAAACGAAACTATTTCGGTTAATGCTGGTGCAAACTACTGCGAGAACCAGTTTTACAAAATGGAATTAGGGAAAGGTGGAATTACAAGATTATACGATAAAAACCTGGATAAAGAAATTTTCAATACCACTTCAATGGTTGGGGGAGACCTTTTCCATATGGGGTATGCGGGAACAGGTGCGGGTGAATTTGTAATTATGACCGAACCAAATTTTGGTGGCATGGAGCGTGCCCATGAAAAAGAAAGTAGCTGGAGCTTAATCGAATCAGGTACTGTATATTCTAAATTCCAATCAGAATTTGAGATGAAGAATTTCTCTGTAAATCAAACAATTACTGTATTTCACCAAAAGAAACAGGTAGACCTGGAATATACCATTCCAAATTGGGCCGGTGAGCATAATCGCCAACTAAGGGTATTATTCCCACTGAAAATGGAAGAAAATGCACAAATCTCTTACGATGTACCGATGGGAATGGTTCATATTGGCAAAGATGAGTTAACCATGCGTCCGGGTGGTTTTGCCTGGGGCGGAACATACCGTCAAAAATCTGAAGAAATCCGTCCGCGCGAAATACAGAATTTCATGACTGCCAACGGAAGTGGTTTTGGCTTTACCATGTCCACCAAGGTGGTTACTGCCGATTGGGTAGATCCCAGCATGAATTCTATGAGTTATCCGGTTATTAATTCAGTATTGCTTTCATCACATAAAAGTTGTCATGGCGAAGGAAATTGGTACCATCAAAAAGGTAGTCATAGCTTTAAATTTTCCATTACCTCGCATGAAGAAGGTTGGAAAAATGCATTCCATTTTGGAGTTGAAAACAATCATCCACTTCTGCCAATTGTGAAAACAAATAAGCAAAAGGGAAATCTTCCTGCAGAGAAGAGTTTCGTTAATGTTTCAGATCCATTTGCGGTAATTACAACCATTAAAAAAGCGGAAGATGATAACGATGTTGTTATCAGGTTTCAGGAAGCAGAAGGGGTTGATAGGGATATTAAAGTTGAAATAAGTAATGAGGTAAAAAGCATTGCACAGACAGATATGATTGAAGAAAACCCTGTTGATATGAAGCAAAGTGGAAAAGTGATCAGAGTTTCTCTTGGAAAGCACTCAGTAGATACATATAAAATGAAACGTAAATAGTTAGGTTAGTTGTTAGTTTAATGACAAAGAATGGCATCCTGTAACTGGGTGTCATTCTTATGTTCTTAATCAATTTAGCCAATAACTGAAAAGAAAATAGTAACCAAACCATAAATCAAAATAAAATGATACATACCCATCGATTTATCAGTAGTAGAGCATTATTTCTCAATATCATATTCTTTTTGTGTGTCTTTTCGTTGCAGACAAGAGGACAAAATACGTTGAAGGTTAGTAATGAGACATTTGAAGTATTACAAAAAGTTGCTGAATCACCATTGGCAAACGGAAGTGTACTGTTGTCATTAACTACCCATCAGGATTTGGGCTGGGTTGATGAAATTGAAAAATGTGTTGCTATGCGCGATACCCAATGGATTACCCCGTTTATGGAACGCCTGGAGAAAGAGCCTGGTTTTGAAATGGACATTGAGCAAACTTCTATTATTCAGGAATATATTGGCAGGCACCCCGAAAAAAAACAGGAAATTGTAAAACGACTTAAAGAAGGGCGAATGTTAATTGGTTCAACGTACACTCAACCCTATGAAGAAATGTATTTCTCAGAATCGTTAGCCCGCCAGTTCTACTTAGGAAAATTGTGGTTGAAAAAAGAATTTGATGGGTACAATGCAACCTCATATTATAATTCAGATGTACCTGGCAGAAGCTTGCAAATGCCACAATTAATGGCCAAGGCTGGTGTTGATAACATGTTTATCAGCCGCCATGAGCGGGGAGTGTTCGACTGGCTTAGCCCGGATGGTTCCCGCGTTACAACATATACACCCGGTCATTATATCGATTTCTATAATATTCTTGCGCATGAAAATGACTCGGCTATTCTGATGTTGGCAGAACAAGCTTTGGTTTGGTCAACAGGTTATAACGATGTCCCCGGAGAAAAAACTGTAATGCCAGCTGTTCTAAACTTTGAATTTATTTGGGAACCTGAACCGGTTGAAAACCTTGATCCTTTTATGGCATTGTGGAACAATCTTGAAGAAGTTGAAAATGAAAAAGGTGAACGTCTTCAGGTAAAATTGCCTAAAATTAAATTCTCAACACTTGATAAATTCTTTAAACAAATCAGAAAGTCATCCAAAGAACTTCCATCTTTACTAGGGGAACGGCCCAATGTATGGATTTACATTCATGGCCCGTCTCATCACTGGGCTATGGATCATAGCCGCAAGGCCGATATGTTATTACCTGCCGCAGAAAAATTTGCCACTGCAAATGCGATGGTTGATGGTTCGTTCACAAAATATCCGGTTACTTTATTTAACCAGGCCTGGGAATCAAAAATATACCCCGATCATGGCTGGGGAGGAAAAGGTGGGGTAAGTACAGATCATATTTTCTGGATGCGTTTTGCTGATGCACATGAAAAATCCAAACAACTCTTAAATAGTTCAATCCAATCGCTTGCTTCTAAAGTAGAAGTTTCTGCCGAAAAAGGTATTCCTGTTATGGTTTTCAACAGTTTAAGCTGGAAACGAACTAGCCCTGTTGCTTGTGTATTGAATTTTGAACCACAAACTGCAAAATCAGTTAAACTTTTCTCAAAATATGGAAATGAGATTCCGGTTCAACTTGAAAATGTAGTTACAGATGCAAAAGGTTATTTAAAGTCTGCTGAGCTCAATTTCATTGCTGAAAATGTGCCTTCGGTAGGCTTTGATACCTATTACGTTAAAGTTTCGGATGAATCATTAAACAATGTGGATTATTCTTTTAATTCAATTTTTGAAAATGATTTCTATGTCGCAGAACTTACAGATGGAGGTATTTCAAGCCTTGTAGACAAAAAGTTAAACAAAGAGTTGGTTGAAGATGAATTCTTTAAAGCCGGTGAACTATTCACTATGAAATCAGAAGGAAATGGTGCCGGAGAGTTCGATGCAGTTCAGCATCCAACTATGGAAGGATTTGATAAAACCAGCAATTACAAAACAAAGTGGGAAGTTGTTGCTAATGGAGAGGTATTCAAGACTTTTAAATTCCGCCAGCCAATCCGTAATGCTGTAGCAGAGGTAGAAGTGACCTTCTACAACCAAATTAAAAAGGTTGATTTTGATGTAGCCGTGAAGAATTTTGATGGGACCATGTTTCGTGAATATCGCATGGCATTGCCTTTAAATATCACAAATAAAGTAGTAAGTTACGAGGTTCCTTATGGAGTAGTTGAAGTTGGAAAGGATGAAATGCCTGGCATTGCCGGAGAAAGATATTTTACGCCATGCAGGGAATTGCACCCGAGAGGAATAGAAAACTGGATTAATGCATCAGGCGATGGTTTAGGAGTTACACTTTCTTCGAGTGTAGTAGGAATGGATTACATTGATCCAACAGGAAAAAATTTGAAAGGAACAATCCTTCAGCCCATATTATTAGCTTCACGCCGAAGTTGTCATGGTGAAGGGAATGACTATCATCAAACGGGTCATCATCATTTTTCATTCTCAATAACATCACATGAAGAAGGCTGGAAGAATGGTGTTTGTTTTGGAAAAGAAAGCAACGAACCACTTTTTACGGTAGTTGCTCCTGATCAATTTGCAAAAGCCAGTTTGCCTGAAAGTCAAAGTTTTCTTGAGGTAGACAATGAAAATATCATCGTTACTGCAATGAAAAAGGCAGAGGATGAAGATGGAGTAGCTATTCGCTTTTACAATTTAAACGGCGAAGATTCTGAGGTGAATCTTGGCTTGTGGAAAGACTTTAATAAAGCTTTTAGCACGAATTTAATAGAGGAAGAAAAATCAGAGCTGAAGTTAAAAAAGAAAAACCTGAAAATGGATATTGGAAAATATGCTGTTGAAACGATCAAACTGAAATAAAAGTCAAATCAAACAAAAAAATCGACTAATTATGACGCCACGGGAAAGGATTTTGACAATTCTGAAAGGAGAGCAACCAGACCAGGTTCCATGGGCTGGGGATCTTGATTATTGGGCAAATGCTTTGATAAAAATGGGAAAGAAACCGGAAGGTTTCATTCAATCTGATGATTACATACAATGGCACAAAGATCTTGGAGTAGGATTTTACCTGCAAGGGTATTTTCCATACAAGCAAATCATGGATAACTGTGAGGTGAAAGAATGGAATGAAGGAAATAAACGCTACAAAGAAATTGTGACAGAAATCGGTTCGGTTCGCGAATGTTGGGAATACATCCCTTCATCTTACACAGAAGGGCCAACTGAGCATTTCATGAAGTCGGAGGAAGACATTCCAATTATGAAGCATATTTATGAAAACACCCGTTTTGAGCCTGACTATGACTTTGCACATAAACGTAAAGAGCAGGTTGGAGATCAAGGGGTAGTGCTTTGCTATTTGCCTAAAAGCCCATTTATGCATTTGTTGGCTTTAGAAGCTGATGTAATGGCTGTTACAATGGCCGCAATGACAGTCCCTGAAGAATTCCAGGATTTACTGGATACAATGAAAAAGGCTTTTGATCGGGCTGCACAAATTGCAGTTGACAGTCCGGCAGAAGTTCTGATGATACCTGAAAACCTTTCGGCAGAAATGGTTGGCCCTGAATTCTTTGAATTATATATGCGTGGATACCAGGAAGAATGGACAAAGAAAATCCGTGAAGCTGGCAAGTATTCATTTATTCATATGGATGGTACTTTGGGCGGATTAATTACTGAAGAAGCATCTGTTGGTTTTAGTGTATTGGAAGCATTGACCCCTCATCCGGTTGGTGATTTGAAATGGGAAGAACTTAAGGGTTTGTCAGGTGATTCAAAAAGTATTCTTTGGGGTGGTATGCCAGGGGTATATTTTACACCAAATGTTAGCGAAGAAGAATTTGAACGCCACGTGAAGCATGTATTGAGTATTATGGTGAAAGAGCCTCGCTACGTTCTGGGAGTGGCTGATCAGGTTCCACCGGATGGACTGGAAAGCAGAGTGAAACGAGTACGTGAATTGGTTGATGAATTTGGTAAATACGATAGAAGTTAAAATGGAATCAAAAAATATGTTTAAGCAGTACAAAGAAATTTTCGAAAAAGAATTGCATGATAATATCCTGTCTTATTGGATGAAGTATGGTGTAGAGGAAGATGGAAAAGGATTTTATCCGGCAGTTGATTTGGACAATAAACCAGTTTTGACTGCTAACAAAACCTGTGTATTGAATGCCCGCATTTTGTGGACATTTGCTGCAGCAGCCAAAATGTATCCTGGAAAAGGGTACGAAGAAATTGCGCATCAAGCCTATAAGGTGGTTACCGAAGATTTCTCTGATGACGAACTAGGTGGGTTCTTTATGGAATTATCTTCTGATAATAAAGTAGTGAATGACGTTAAACATACCTACGCACAGGCATTTGTTATTTACTCATTGTGTAAGTATTACGAATTCAATCCAACAGAAGAAGTAATGGAAGGTATCCAACAGTTTTTCTTCTTTTTAGATGAAAAGACAAAAGATCCTGAGAATCCAGGTTACCTGGAGTCTTTCACTCGCGAGTGGGAGATTTTTGAAGAGAACCGAATGGCGGACAACAATGAACCAAAATCGATGAATACCCACCTGCATGTGCTTGAGGCTTATGCTGCTGTTTATAAGGTTTGGAAAGGCGATTTGGTAAAGCAAAGATTAACTGAACTTCTGGAGATTTTTATTGATCATATTATTAGAGAATCGGGACATTTGGGAGTATTCTTTGCTTCGGATTTTGCTGAAACGGAAAGCTCAAAAGGTATTTGCTCTTTCGGTCATGATATTGAAGCATCCTGGCTGATATGGGAAGCTGCTGAAATACTGGGTGATAAAAAGATTGAAGAAGCGGTTAAACCTTTAATCCTGAAAATGGCCGATGCTGTTTTACGGGTAGGTGTCGACAATGATGGTGGATTATTCCTGGAATCAACCCGATTTGGAAGCCACGTTCGCACAAACAAACACTGGTGGCTTCAGGCAGAGAACCTTGTGGGATTCATGAATGCTTACCAATTAAAAGGCAAAGAGAAATACTGGGATACTGTAAAGCTAAGCTGGGATTTTATTGATCGCTGTGTGATTGATCATGAAGGTGGTGAGTGGTTTACGAAAGTAAACAGATTGGGAGTACCTTATCTGGTTGAACCTGCGGATGACCCATCTCCATATTACCGTAACGACTGGAAAATTGACCCATGGAAATGTCCATACCACAATGGCAGGGCAATGATGGAAATGGTTGAGCGAATTGATTCATTGAGTAACTAAAAAGTAGAAATTGTGAACGGATACGAAAGAATAAAGGCGGCTTTGGCCGGCAAAAAAACCGATAAAGTACCTGTGATGCTACACAATTTTATGATGATAGCAAAGGAAGCAGGTTTAACAATGGGGCAATACCGTGAAGATCCCAAAGCAATTGCCGGTGCGTTTATAAAATCGATAGAGAAATATCAGTACGATGGTGTTTTTGTAGACCTGGATACTGTTACTCTTGCAGGAGCTTGCGGCGTTGATGTTGATTTTCCGGATGAAGAACCAGCTCGTAGCCATGGTGGGTTTATGCATTCTTATGACATGTTACCCAATCTTAAACCAGTGGATGTTGGTAACTATAAATATGTTCAAATTTGGTGTGAGTCAGTAAGCTTACTTAAAGAACATTTTGGCAATGAAATCTATGTACGTGGTAATTGCGATCAGGCACCATTTTCATTGGCAAGTATGATCCGAGGAACTGAAAACTGGATGATGGATTTGTACATGACTGAAGAAAATCTCCTTACAGAACTTTTGGATTATTGTACAGAAGCTACCTCTCAGTTTATTAGGTTAATGGCTCAAACAGGCTGTGATATGGTTTCTAATGGAGATAGTCCGGCAGGGCCAGATATGATTCCCGCTGATATGTATGAAAAATTTGCATTACCATATGCAACGAAAGTAGTTGATGTAGCTCATAACACTGGTGTTGATTATGCCTTGCACATTTGTGGTAATACAGATATTATCATCAATCATATGATTGCAACCGGTGCTGATGCTTTGGAACTGGATTATAAAACTGATACAAAAAATGCATTCGAACTAATGCATGATAAAATTGCCTTATTGGGAAATATTGATCCATCAGGTGTGTTGGCTCTTGGTACAGCAGAACAGGTGCGTACGAAAACTACAGAGTTGTTGGATATTTTCACAAAGACAAATCGTTTTGTATTGAATTCGGGATGTGCCCTTCCTTCGACTACTCCGGCTGAAAACATTGAAATATTTATAAAAACTGCCAGGGAATATAAATAACAGAAGGATTTGATTTTAAATGATTAATGATGAAAAATAAAGGTTCGTTATATCTTCTGACAATAAGTTTTGTTTCAACGATCGGTGGTTTCCTGTTTGGATATGATACAGCCATTATTTCCGGCTGCAATTCATTTCTTCAAACACACTTTGAGTTATCAGCTGCTATGTTGGGATGGGTAGTATCTTCTGCTCTTTTAGGCACCATCGCAGGTTGTGTCGTTTCAGGAATAATTACTGATAGAATTGGACGGAAAAATGCCTTGATTGTAGCAGCAAGTTGCCTAACGATTTCAGCAATCGGGTCAATGCTGCCTCCACAGTTTTTGGGGAGCCTGGAACATGCGCACTGGTTAACGTCGAATTCAACCGTCTCATTTAATTTCCTGATTATCGTTCGGGTTATCGGCGGGATCGGAGTTGGTATCACTTCAGTTGTAGCCCCGATATATATATCTGAGTTAACCAAACCGGAAAGCAGGGGAAAGTTTGTATCCATCTATCAGCTGTCAATTACGCTTGGTATTCTGTTGGCATTTTTAGTGGATTGGATTGTATTAAATAGAGCCGGAGATTCAGCAGGAGTAATTGCAAATGAAGCTACCGGATTTTGGAACTGGTTATTTGTACAGGAGATTTGGCGCGGAATGTTTGGAACAGAGATTCCTATTGCGGCGTTATTTTTAACACTACTCTTTTTCTCCCCAAAAAGTCCAAGATGGTTGGTTGCTCAAGGTCGAAAGGACGAAGCACTCGCTATCATGATACGAATTAGTGGGAAAGAGCAGGCTGAGAAGCAAATGCTTGCAATTAACGAAATGGTTGAAGCTGATTCTGGGGGTTTCAAAGAATTGTTTAAGCCATTTTTGCGTACTCCCCTAATGATTGGAATACTACTTCCCATGTTTTCACACTTAAGTGGTATTGCGGCTATTATGTATTTCGCCCCGAATATTTTGAATGAATCACTTCATAGTGTTGAAAATTCATTTTTAGGTGCAGTGCTTGTTGGTGTTGTAAATTCAGTTTTCACTTTTGTGGCAATTATGAATATCGAGAAGTTCGGACGGCGTAAGTTGCTTCTGGTTGGTGTTACCGGGGCTTTGCTGTCTCTGGCAGGGGTGGGAGTTCTTTTTGCTATTGGCTCAAGCCTGGTAATCATACCATTATTGTTTTATGTGGCCAGTTTCGCTTTCTCGTTTGGTCCGGTGGTTTGGGTTATTATCAGCGAAATTTTTCCAACAAGAATTCGTGGGCTTGCAGTTTCAATCGGAAGTTTCTCACTTATGGTGACGGGCTTTTTCATTACCCTAACCAATCCGGTTTTTATTAAAACAATTGCACCAGGTGGAACATTCTTTTTGTATGCAGCACTTACAGTTCCTGCCATTTGGTTCATTTGGAAATTTGTTCCTGAAACTAAAGGTAAAACATTAGAAGAAATTGAAAAGTATTGGAAAGATAAGGCTGGTAAAAAGTAGTATAAGAGTGATTGTAGTTGGAGTATCTCTGTTGAGGTAAATTCATTTGGTTTGAAAAATAAAAAAAGAGAAAAGATGGCTATTTGGAAAAGTGACAAGGAATTATTTGAGATTGCTAAGAAAGAGCTTTTTGTTGCGCTGGTGGGTGATGTATTGGATAAATTAAACTATCAACATCAATTTTTATCGCCAAACTTAAAGCCTTTAGACAACGATTTTGTTGTGATTGGAAGAGCTATGACTGTGCTTGAAGCAGATGTTTTTGAAGAAGTGGTGAAGGAAACGAATAATCCATTAATGAAGAAACCGTTTGGGATTATGTTCGAAGCTTTGGATAGCTTGAAAGAGAATGAAGTTTACATCTGTACAGGGGCATCTCCCAGGTATGCGCTTTGGGGTGGGTTGATGAGTACAAGAGCGATTAAGCTGGGAGCTGCCGGAGCTGTAGTTAACGGCTATTCGAGAGATACCAATGAAATTCTAAACCTAAACTTCCCGACTTTTTCTTTTGGTGGTTATGCACAAGATCAGGGACCAAGAGGAAAAGTTATTGATTATCGTGTTCCAATTGAAATTGATGGAGTACGAATAAATCCGGGTGATATTATTTACGGAGACCGCGACGGCGTTCTTGTAATACCTCAGGAAGTAGAAGAGGAAGCTTTCACAGGTGGCATTGAAAAAGCTCGTGGAGAACAATTGGTAAAAAAGGCTTTGGAAGAAGGTATGAGTACTGTTGATGCATTTAATAAGTTTGGTATTATGTAATTAGCAAAAGTTTAAAGAGATGAGGAAAATAGACCTAAGTGGAAAAAGAGCTTTGGTTACAGGAGGCAGCCAGGGAATAGGGGCCGAAATCTGTCGGGAGCTCGCGAATTGTGGGGCAGATGTTTTTATCAACTATTATCGAAATGGGGATAAAGCTGAAATTGTGGCGAAGGAAATAGAAGAAGCTTGCAAGGTAAAAGCTATTCCTGTTGGAGCAGATGTTTCTAAGTCCGAAGAGGTAAAAGATATGTTTTCCGCAATCGATGTTGCATTTGGAGGAATTGATATCCTCATAAATAATGCAGGCTCAGAAAGTGTGGTTCATGTGCTTGATATGGATGAAAAAGAATGGGAGAGGGTATTACAGATAAACCTTACAGGTCCGTTTTTGTGTTCGCAGGAAGCTGCAAGGCGCATGGAGAAATCCGGGGGTGGGGTAATCATCAATATATCTACCATTCATGATAAAGTTCCCCGAAAAGGTTTGATTCATTATTGTTCAGCAAAAGCTGGCTTAAAAATGTTTTCAAAGTGTTTGTCGCTTGAATTAGCGGAGAGTAACATACGGGTTGTTTCAGTTGCTCCCGGAGCCATTGAAACAGAAATGAACCGTAAGGAGATTGCAAAATTCGGTAGGGAAAAATTTGATGGCTGGATTCCTCAAGGTCGCATAGGTCATGTGTCAGAAGTGGCAAAATCAGTAGCATTCTTAGCCAGCGATCTTGCTGACTATATCAATGGTGCAGACCTCTACATTGATGGTGCTTATATGAATAATACCATTCAGTACGACCCTCGTCCTCCCAGAAAAGAGGAATAAAAAGATTCTGGTGAAACTATTCAGTTACCTATTATTCTTGAATACGATGATGATTTTTTATACGGGAAGCTATACACAAGATGGAGCACCTGCTGCTAATCCAACCGGACAGGGAATTGGATGTTTTAGCCTGGATATGAAAAGTGGTGAAGTTGAATTGCTGCATTATACAAAGCAGAGGAATCCCAGTTATACGGTTATTTCTGATGATAAAAAGTATTTGTATGCAGTTGAAGAGATGTATGAAAGTTTGCACCCTGAAATTTATGCTTATAAAATTGAAAAAGACGGAAAGCTTTCGTTGATTAATTCCCAAAAATTAACTGGGGATTACGCTTGTCACCTGGCAATTATCCGGGATCGTTTGGTCGTAGCGAATTATGTGTCGGGAAATGCTTTGTCTTTTCCCATCCTGGAAGATGGAAGTTTGGCTCCGTCGCATCAGCTTATACAACATGAAGGTACTGGGCCTGATAAAGAGCGTCAGGAGACCGCTCATGCACATATGATTTATCCTTTTCGTAAGGAACAAATGTATGTAGTTGATTTAGCAATAGATAAAGCAAAGGCTTACCGTTTTGATGCTGAATCGAAAAATTGGGAGGCAACAACTGAATTAGATATTCAAATTGAAGCTGGAGCGGGGGCAAGGCATATGGTGATGGATGAATCTGAAAAATATGCTTTTGTTTTGAGTGAATTGGCAGGCGATATTTTTGTTGCTGAAAATCAAAATGGCCGATTTAAGCTAATTCAAAAGGTTTCCTTCGTCCCTGAAAGTTATACAGGAGCTTTTGGGGGAGCTGCCATTCGACTTCACCCATCTGGTAAAATTTTGTATGCTTCATGCAGGGGGGCAAATTCTATTGCAATTTTTAAAATTAATGAAGTTACCAAAGAACTGGCCCTTGTTTCATGTCAATCTACAGAAGGTGAAACACCGCGTGATTTTAACATTGATCCAACAGGTAAATGGCTGATAGCTGCAAATCAGGACTCCAATACCCTGGTTGTTTTTGAGATTAATCAGGAAACCGGAACACTGAGTTTAAGCTCTACCTTATCAGTTGAAACCCCGGTTAATATTTGTTGGCTATAAAGAAAAAGGATAATTAGAGAATGATTGAATTGAAAGGTATAGCTTGGGATCATCCGCGTGGATATGAACCGCTTATTGCAGCTTCAAAAGAGTTTGCAAAAGAAAACCCGAATGTCACTATAAAATGGGATATCCGTTCTTTAAAAGAGTTTGGAGATATGCCTATCGAAGATTTAATTGGTAAGTATGATTTTATTACCATCGACCATCCATATATGGGGCAGGCAGACGCAAATAATCTGCTTCTAAATTTGAAAGAGCATATCTCTACAAATACACTTGAGTTACATGATAAACAATCGGTAGGCCCAAGTTTTAAATCTTACAACTATAAGAACAATTTGTATGCGTTGCCAATTGATGCAGCTGCATTAATTGCCGCATACCATGAAGATATATTTTCCGATCTTGGATTAACAAATCTACCGGGAAACAGGAATGAACTTTTTGATTTTTACAAAAAACTACCTGCTGATATTTCAGCAGCCTGGGCTTTGTGTCCGACTGATTTCTGGTGTGCATTTTTAACATTATGTGCTCAGGATGGCGACCGAAATTTCATACAGGATTATTCAGTAGATAATCATATTGGAACAAAAGCTATGGATGAAATTAAGCTTCATTTGGAGTTTATTCATCCTGAATCCATGAACTGGAACCCTATTCAAATCCTTGACAGAATGGGAGAAGAGGATGATATTGTGTATTCTCCATTTTTATTTGGGTATACAAACTATTCCAGAAAAGGATATTTGAAAAACCTTATTCATTTTACAAACAGTCCGGTTAACCCTAAAAACGATGTTTCAACTATACTGGGAGGTGTAGGTCTGGCTATTTCTGCTAATTGCAAGGAAATAGACAAAGCTGTTGAATTTGTAACGTTTGTTGCCAGTCCTGAAATACAGGAAGGTATTTATACCCGGGAAGCAGGACAACCAGGAAATTTAAAGGCCTGGAAAAATGAAAAGAATAATGCAATGTGTTCCAACTTCTTTACCAATACATTGGAAACCATGGAGAAAGCTTACGTTCGTCCACGACATCCTAAATGGAACAGTTTCCAGGAACAGGGAGCAGACCTTCTGCACAAAGGTGTTTTGAGAGATGTTGAATCATCGATATTAATGAAGCAGTTAAATGAACTGTATCAATCAGTAGTAAATCATGGATAAAATAGTTGAAAATGTATTCATCGGGATTGAAGATAGGATCGCAACTCTTGTTTTTAACCGACCCGATCAGTTAAATGCGATGAACAGGCAAATGATGGACGAGATTATTGATGCCATCAAAACCATAAATGCAAACGAAGAAGTAAAAGTAGCCATGATTCGTGGCGAAGGTCGTGCATTTATGGCTGGTGCCGATATCAAAGAATATGGAAGTCAGACTTCTGAAGAGTTTGTTGCTTTTCAGGAAAAAGGCAAGCTATTGTATGAGTCAATTGAAAATTCATCCAAACCCTGGATTGCTGCTGTTAACGGTTTTGCTTTGGGAGGAGGTTTTGAAATAGCGCTTTCCTGTGATATGATACTAGCTTCTGATCAGGCCAGAATGGGGCTTCCGGAAGTTTTCTTAAGCCTGATTCCAGGAGGTGGTGGAACCCAGCGGTTGATCCAAAAGGTTGGCATTAACAGGGTTAAAGAAATGCTTTTCCTGGGTGGCCAATTTGATGCTAAACAGTTATACGACTGGGGAATTGTTAACCGTGTTTTAGAAGATGCAGACTTCAAATTACAAGTAATGGATTTTGCGAAGAAGCTTTCACGAAGGCCTTCAAATTCAATAGCACAATTAAAACGATTGGCAAATCTTAGTCTTACAGAGATGCCATTTGATCAACGAATCGAAGATGAGGCATTGACTGTGCGTGAGCTTTTCCTGGGGGAAGAAGCCCGGGAAGCAATTCAGAATTTTATTAAAAAGAATAACCAGGAAGATGGAAAATAATGGATCATTAAAAGGCTTGGTTGTTGCTGATTTCTCACAATTGGCTCAAGGTCCCTGGGCAACGCAGATGTTGGGGGATATGGGCGCAGATATTATCAAAATTGAGCCTGTGAAGGGAGATTGGATGCGCCACTATTCCTATGGAAATTTGTATCCCGAAGGAGAGAGTATTTCGTTTGTAAGTTTTAATCGGAATAAACGAAGTATTGCGCTTAACCTAAAGGATGAAGAAGGAAAAAAGATAGCGAAGGATATTATTTCAAAAGCTGATATTCTGGTTGAAAACTTTCGTCCGGGGGTAATGGAACGACTAGGGCTTGGGTATGAAGAAATGCGAAAACTTAATGAAGGCTTGGTTTATTGCTCCAGTTCCGGCTACGGGGCATCTGGTCCTTACTTAAAAAGACCGGGGCAGGATTTGCTGGCTCAATCCATTAGCGGTGGCGCTGCATTAAATGGTAAAAAAGGTGATATCCCGGTTGTTACAGCTGTTGGTCAGGCCGATTTGTTAACGAGCTTGTTTATTAACCAATCGGTGTTGGCTGCTATTTATTCAAGAGAAAGAACTGGAAAAGGACAAAAGATAGAAGCTAATCTGCTGAACTCTATTGTAGGCTTTCATGTACAGGAAATAACCGCTTATCTGCATAAAGGTGAAAATCCGGAAAGAAGCGAAAGTGGTATTCCTAATCCATGGTTGGGAGCACCTTACGGACTTTATAATACGAATGATGGCTATGTTGCTATCGGTATGAATTCAGTTCAAAAGCTGGCACAAGTGGTTGGTTTGGAGAAATACAATTCAGAAGAATTTGTTTCAAACAATATTACTGAGAAAAGGGATGAAATTCGCTTTGACTTTGATGAAGTTTTTCAGACCAAAACCACCGATGAGTGGTTAGGGATTTTGCTTGAACATGACATTTGGTGCTCTCAGGTTAATTCATTTGATGAGATGGTTGAAGATCCTCAAATCGCGCATAATGAGATGCTTATTGAATACGATCATCCAACAGTTGGAAATGTAAAAACGACAGGTTTTCCTGTTAAGTTTAGCGAGACGCCACAAAAGATTTGTAAGCCTTCACCATTATTGAATGAACACGCTGAAGAGATTTTAAAAGAATACTGTGGTTATAGTGATGAAAAGATCAAACAATTTTTAGATAAGTAATTATGAAGCTAGGATTTGGTTTATATAAACACATGCTCAATGAAGAGCATTACAAATTTGCAAAACAATGTGGTACAACACACGTAGTTGTGCACCTTGTTGACTATTTTGGGAATGAGAAAAATAGTAAGGAGAATGCAAATCAGCCGATAGGCGAAAAAGAAGGATGGGGCAATGCCGGATCTGGAAAGATTTGGGAGCTTGATGAATTACTGGCAATTAAGAAAGAAATAAATAGCCATGGATTGGAATGGGAAGCGATTGAAAATTTTGATCCGGCAATTTGGCACGACATACTTTTAGATGGGCCTAAAAAGGAAGAACAAATTGAGCTTGTCAAGGAGCAAATCAGGATAGTCGGTAAAGCAGGTATTCCAATCTATGGATATAATTTCTCTTTAGCAGGTGTTTCAAGTAGAAAAACCGGGCCGTATGCCAGAGGAGGTGCTGAATCTGTTGGGATGGAAGGAACTGTTGATGAAACGCCGATTCCTAATGGAATGGTGTGGAATATGGTGTATGATGAAAATGCACCTGAAGGAACAATCCCCCGTATAAGCCACGATGAGTTGTGGAAACGTCTGCAGTATTTTCTGGAAAATATCATTCCGGTGGCAGAAGAATCAGGGGTGAAGTTAGCTGCTCACCCGGATGATCCACCGATGCCTTATATCAGAAATACGCCACGGTTGGTTTATCAGCCACATATGTATCAGCGTTTGATCGATATGAAGCCGAGCGAAAATAATGTATTGGAGTTTTGCCTTGGTTCAGTTGCTGAAATGACTGAAGGCGATGTTTATGAAGCTACTGATGCTTACAGTAAGCAGAATAAACTTGGTTACATTCATTTTAGAAATGTCATAGGAAAAGTACCTCATTACAAAGAAGTTTTTGTAGATGAAGGCGATATTAACATGCTTAGAATTCTTCGAATACTGAAGAAGAACAACTTTAAGGGTGCGTTAATTCCCGATCATACACCTCAAATGAGTTGTGATGCACCCTGGCATGCAGGTATGGCTTATGCAATGGGGTACATGAAAGCTGCTCTGGACATTGTTAGAAATGAATGAAACCGATTAAAGTTGATTGATAAAGATCATAAAAGATCGCTAAAGGAGCATTTTTGCTGGTTTCAGGACAATTATAAAGTTTGTTGGCAAACAGGATGTGTCGTAGTTTACAATGTCTTGCTCGTGTGAATTTTAGCTTGTTGTTGGTTGATTTTGAGTAGTTTGTAGCTTCCGGGTAATATTGTAATTTGTGCATGAGAAAAAAATCAAACCAAGGCTAGCGCGGATCTGTGATCCGTGTTTTGCTTGTAAATGGCACCAATTACAAATTGGCGCCAGCGGTGAATTCCCCGAGGCTCTGCCACGGGGATAGTCAACTTTAAGAATTTTCTTTATTTGTACTCGTTTTTTCTATAGTCGCTTGCAGTATTAAACAACCAGCCGAGTCGAAGTTGGACTATGTTGATACAAGGGTTGGCACTGCTGCCAGTATTACCGTTACAGAGGTGGAAAAGCCTATAGGTTATGTTTCACCAATTGCTGGTAATCCTTTCGCCAGGCCAAAGAGGGGCTTTCACCCCATGGGCAATCCTTCCGCCAGGCCAAAAAGGGGCTTTCACCCCATGGGCAATCCTTCCGCCAGGTCAAAAA
>JANQII010000023.1 GCA_028282195.1 Prolixibacteraceae bacterium | reverse complement strand
AATTTTATAGAATTATTTACTAATAAATTATATAATTAAAGTAATTTTATACAATTTTTGTAAATTGCAAAGCAAATAAACCTAAACATATGATTCCTTTTATAGATAAAGTTACCAACCCTAAAGCATTGCAAAATGCAATAGATAGGTTCAAAGAAAGAAAAATTATACTCCCCACATTTGAACAACAAAGAAACCCTGAATTAATTCCGGATAAAATTAAACAACAGTTAAATAATATTGGGCTATGGGAAATTAATCCGTTAAACCTTTTTAGAATAACATGGAAGAACGAGCCTAAAGAAAAAGGTGGTTTATTTGGAAATGTAAACCATATTGAATTACCAAAATCATTAACCGGTGTTAACGCCAGAATTATTCTATTAATAGGAAAATGGTTCCCTACCGGCGCCCATAAAGTAGGTGCAGCCTATGGATGTTTAGCCCCCAAAATAACTACCGGAGAATTTGACCCTACCTACCATAAAGCAGTTTGGCCATCAACGGGTAATTATTGCCGTGGCGGGGCATTTGATTCCAAACTGATGGGAACAGAATCAGTTGCTATATTGCCCGAAGAAATGAGCAAGGAAAGGTTTGAATGGTTAAAAAATGAAATTGGCTCGGAAGTTATTGCTACCCCAGGTTGTGAATCCAATGTTAAAGAAATTTATGATAAATGTTGGGAGATTAAGGAAACAAGGAAAGATTGTATTATTTTTAATCAATTTGATGAATTTGGAAACGCAGCTTGGCATTATAACACAACAGGCAAAGCAATCGAGGAAGTTTACAATTTAGTCAAAACTGAAAAAAGCAACCTTGCTGCCTATATCTCTGCAACTGGCTCAGCAGGAACAATAGCTGCCGGTGATTATTTAAGATCAATTGCACCACATGTAAAAATTGTTGCCTCAGAAGCACTACAGTGCCCTACCCTATTAATGAATGGTTTTGGTGGCCACAGAATTGAAGGTATTGGCGACAAACATGTCCCTTGGGTACATAATGTTAAAAATACAGATGTAGTAACTGCAATTGACGATGAAGATTGCTTACGAATTTTCAGGTTGTTTAATGAAAAAGAAGGAACAAGCTATTTAAAATCAATGAGAATTGATGAAGAAATTATTGCTAACCTTAATTTGCTTGGAATTTCGGGAATAGGTAATTTAATATCAGCGATCAAAACAGCCAAGTATTTTGAATTAACTAAAGACGACATTGTTTTTTCGATAGCTACAGATTCTGCAGAAATGTATCAATCCCGAATCGATGAGTTGAATAAAGAAAAAGGTTCGTACACAACAATAAAAGCTGCTAAAGATTTTGAGAAATGCATATTAGGTTCCACCATTGATTACCTAAAAGAACTTAACTATTATGATAAAAAAGCAATTCATAATCTTAAATATTTTACCTGGGTTGAACAACAAGGGAAAGATGTTGAAGACTTAAACCAATTGTGGTTTGACAAGCAAATTTGGAATAAGCAATTTAACCAGGTAAACCGTTGGGATGAATTAATTAATGAATTTAATGACAGGACTGGTTTATTAAAAGATATGTGGTAGGTTTCTGTTTTTTAGAAAGGTGCCTCGTTATAGCTAAAATACCTGAATTAACTCAATACAAAACTTTCTTTATAAGTAAAAAGCAGGTACACCAAACCTTAAAAAGCTAATGAGACACCTTAATATATAAAACAAAACTGATTTCGAGCCCTATCTCTAGCAAAATTAGTTAAATTAGTGCTAGAATAAAATAATATGATACAGAAAAATAAAACAAATAAGTTTATTTACGAATGTACAGACTGCAAAAAACAGTATGATTCTGAAAAGATCATATACCTCTGCCCCAAATGTAGTAAGGAAAACAATGATTTATACCCTCCGCGAGGAGTTCTTAGAGTTGTTTATAACTTTATTGAAAAAAAACAAAAAAAAATTCTTTTTGAAAGCCTTAAGAAGGAAAATTTCCTTTCGATTCTCCCGATTCATAAAGCCGAAAACCTTCCGAACCTAAAAATCGGAAATACGCCTTTGTACAAAATTGAAAAATTGAATAATGAACCTCTCTCTTTTAACCTATTTTTAAAAGATGATTCACAAAACCCTACGTTTTCATTCAAAGATAGGGCATCAGCCGTTGTATCAGCTTTTGCAAAAGAAAAAGGCTTAAATACTATAGTTGCTGCATCAACAGGAAACGCCGGTTCTTCTTTGGCAGGAATATGTGCCGCACAAGGGCAAAAGGCAGTTATTATGGTTCCTGAGTCAGCCCCATTGGCTAAACTAACTCAAATTATCATGTATGGAGCCACAATCGTTCCTGTAAAGGGAACATACGATGAAGCTTTTGATTTGAGTATAGCAGCTACGGACGAATTCGGTTGGTACAATAGAAATACCGCATTTAACCCATTAACGATAGAAGGTAAAAAAACTGTATCATTTGAAATATATGGCCAACTAAAAGAAACTTTGCCCGATAGAATATTTATACCTGTAGGTGATGGAGTAATAATTTCTGGGGCCTATAAAGGGTTTGAAGACCTTCTTAACCTTAATATAATTGATAAGGTTCCTGTTATTGTTGCTGTTCAATCAACTGGCAGTGATAATTTAATCAGAAACATCAAAAATAATAAGTTTGAAATAGAGCCAAGCAACACGATTGCAGATTCCATTTCTGTTGATATTCCCAGGAATTTTTACATGGCTAAACATTTTATTCAAAAATATAACGGAGAATACCTAACTGTTTCGGATTATGACATACTTCAAGCATCCTCTATCTTATCAAGAAATACCGGAATATTTGCAGAACCTGCTGCAGCCACTTCATTTGCAGGTTTATTAAAATACGCTCAAGGAAATAAATTGGACAAAGCCTCAAAGAATGTTGTACTTTTAACAGGAAGTGGTTTAAAGGACTTAAAATCTGTTGAAAATACTCTAAATATCCCTGAATCCATTGAGCCGTCAATCGATAATTTGAAAAATTTACTTTCATGATTAGCTTTACACTAAACGGCATACAAGAAACTTACTCAGGCAATCCTGAAGAAAACCTGTTAAAATATTTACGAATTGATAAACACATTACCTCGTTAAAGGATGGGTGTTCTAACCAGGCTGCCTGTGGCGCTTGTACGGTAGAAATAAATGGTAAAGCTAAGTTAGCCTGTGTAACCAAAATGAAATCTCTTGAAGGAGCAGAAATCTATACTCCTGAAGGGTTTCCTGAATATGTAAAAGATACTATTGCCAAAGCATTTGTAAATAAAGGGGCTGTTCAATGCGGATTTTGTTCTCCGGGTTTTATAAGTAGAACCAAAGTTCTTTTGCAAGATAACGCAAACCCTACCATAGAGGAAATTAGAAAAGCAATTAAACCCCATATTTGCAGGTGTACCGGTTATAAAAAGATTGAAAAAGCAATTCAAAAAGCAGGCAGTGCCATCCGTGAAAATAAAAAATTAGAAATAACTAAAACTTCCGGAAAAGTAGGGATATCCCACCCTAAGTACGATGCATATGAAACTGCTATTGGCAGGCGTAAATTTGTTGATGATATTTTTTTTGATGGAATGCTATACGGGGCATTAAAATTTAGCACCCATCCCAAAGCGAAGGTGCTAAAAATTATTACTGCAGAAGCTGAAAAGTTAAGTGGTGTACACAGAGTTTTCACTGTCAAAGATATTCCAGGAGAAAAAAAGGTTGGATTAATCCTTCAGGATTGGAACCTGATGATTGGCGAAGGCGAAATTACGCATTATATTGGAGATATTATAGCTGGTGTTGTTGCCGATTCAGAAGAAATAGCCAGAGAAGCTGTCAAGTTAATTAAAGTTGAATACGAAGTACTTGAGCCTATAACCGATGTTTTTAAAGCAATAGAAGGCGAAAGAGTCCATCCTGAAAGGCCTAACCATTTTGATACTTGCCAGTTTACCATTGGAGATGCGGAAAAAACGTTAAATGAATCAAAATATACAAGCAAAGGCAGGTTTGAAACACAAAGAATAGAGCATGCTTTTTTAGAAAAAGAATCTGCTGTAGCATGCCCCGATGGTAAAAATGGAATTGAATTATTTAGCCAAAGCCAGGGAGTTTATGAAGACCGCAGGCAAGTTGCTATGATTTTAGGATTACCAGAAGAGAAAGTTAGAGTTACACTGGTTCCGAACGGAGGTGGTTTTGGAGGAAAAGAAGATTTAAGCATTCAGGGCCATACGGCTCTATTTGCTTATTTGTTGCAGAAACCTGTAAAAATTACCCTTACCAGAGAAGAATCCATTCGTTTACACCCTAAAAAACACCCCGTATTTATGGACATGGAATTGGGAGCCAATGAAAATGGGAAACTTACTGCACTTAAACTCAAGGCTGTTGGTGATACCGGAGCTTATGCTTCTGTAGGCATGAAAGTTATGGAACGAGTTGCTGGCCATGCTGCTGCCGGGTATTACATCCCTGAAATTGATATTGAAGCAAAAACAGTATATACCAATAATATTCCTTGCGGGGCATTAAGGGGGTTTGGTGCCAACCAGGTTTCATTTGCCATTGAACAATGCATCGATGACATATGCAATCAAGCTGGATTCAGCCGTTGGCAATTCCGTTATGATAATGCATTAATTGACGGCTTAAAAACATCGACAGGGCAAACAGTTCATGGTGTTGGGATTAGAGCATGTTTAGAAGAAGTTAAAAAAGATTTTCAAAAAGCTAAGTTTGCCGGGTTAGCATGTGCTATTAAAAATTCCGGGGTTGGCAATGGAATGGTTGATGAGTCGAAAGTAATTATAGATGTTATTTCTGAAAACCATATAAAATTACATCACGGTTGGACTGAGATGGGCCAGGGAGTTCATAACATGGCACTCCAAACTCTTTGTGAAGAAACTTCTATTTCTCCTGATATCATTGAAGTTGTTGTAGATACAGAAGCACAAATAAAAACGGGAATGACTACATCCTCTAGAGCTACTGCCCTTGTTGGTTTAGCAGTCATTAATGCAACAAAAGCATTGAAAAAAGATCTAAAAACAAATACATTAAAAGAGCTAATAGGAAAATCATATAAGGGGCAATATTCATGCGATTGGACTACAAAACCAGGAGCTAATGCAGAAGAACAAATTACTCACTACTCCTATGGGTATGCTGCCCAGGTTTGCATATTAAGTGATGACGGAAAAATAGAAAAAATGATCGCTGCACACGATGGTGGAAAAATAATGAATCCCATGTTATTTGAAGGCCAAGTTGAAGGAGGAGTCCATATGGGGCTGGGTTATGCATTAACCGAATCGCTTCCAATGAAAGATGGGTTTCTTATATCTGATAAGATGCGTGACTTGAAGATTCTTAGAGCGCATGAAATACCGGGCATTGATGTGAGAATGATTGAAATTAAGGACCCTGTCGGGCCTTATGGCGCTAAAGGCATTGGTGAAATTGGAATGGTTCCTACTGCTGCCGCTGTTGCATGTGCATTCACAAAATTCGATGGCAAAAAACGATATAAATTACCTTTATTGAGAGATTAAGTTCATTTCACTCCTAACGGAGTTCGATAAAATAAGAACATTGTTTTACCGAAATATCAGCCTTACAGGCTTAATATAAAAAGGATTTATACAACACCGTAGGTGTGTTATCTTGGTAAAACAAAAATACATGAATAAACAAAATGCAATAGGCATGATATATAAAAATATATTAAATCTGAAAAAGTATGGCTAACACTTATTCCCAAATAACTATACATATTGTTTTCGCTGTAAAATATCGAGAAAACTTATTAAAAACAAAATACAAAGAAGAATTATACAAATATATTTCAGGTATTATTAAAAATAAAAACCAGAAATTACTTGCAATAAATGGAGCTTCTGACCACGTTCATATATTGCTTGGGATGTCTCCATCAATTGCTTTGTCAGATTTGGTTAGAGATATTAAAAACAACTCATCTAAATTCATTAACGATAAAAAATGGATTTTGGGTAAATTCCAATGGCAAGAAGGATATGGTGCTTTCTCATATTCTCGTTCTCAAAGGACCGAAATAATTAATTATATTAACAATCAAGAAGAACATCATAAAAAGGCAAGTTTTAAGGAAGAATACCTTAATATTTTGAAAAAGTTTGATGTGGAATATAATGATGAATACTTATTTGACTTTTTTGAATAACACATTCATTTCACTTCTAACGGAGTTCAATATAATAAGAACATTGTTTTACCGAAATATCAGCCTTACAGGCTTAATATAAAAATAACGTAAAAAGGATTTATACAACACTGTAGGTGTGTTATTTTGGTAAAACAGAAATACATGAATAAACAAAATGCCGTAGGCATGGCATATAAAATCTTAAACTATGCCAATATTTTAAAAAACGTAAAATGAATTGATTAAAAAATCATTTTACCAATATTTCAAGCCTGACAAGATTATATTAATATCTAGATCAATCTATAAACACCGTTAGGTGTGTTA
>JANQII010000008.1 GCA_028282195.1 Prolixibacteraceae bacterium | reverse complement strand
CCGGTTCATGGTCTTTAGTTTCTGTAGCTTAATTTGTTCTTCATATTTCTTTACCCCGATTTCTGCATAATTTACTCCTTTTACCATTACCCGCCAGTATATTTCGGCAATTTTCCGGGCCATTGCTTTTATTGCAATTGCAGGCCCTTTCCTGGCCCTTAACTTTCTTCCATATGCACCAATAGCAATATGCTTACTATTAATTAAACTTTGGGCTATTACCCGGAAGATTTGTCCTGCAGCTGGCCGTCCTTTCTTTTTTGCCCTTTTTTTATATTTACCAGAACTGTTTTGTCCGGGGGACAGCCCCAGCCAACTTGTAAAGTGCTTTTCACTTGGCCACCTTGATAAATCCACACCAACTTCCGATGTTAATTGTAACCACGAGTAGTCTGTTATCCCTGATATTGTAGTTGCATCCTTTCCTTCAAATAGCTTGAGCATATTTTCCCCGAGTTTATCGACCTCTGGTTTATTATGCCGGATAGGTTTTCTTTTCTGCTTTTTTACACCTTTGCCTGCCCCCCCCATCTTGTTTATAATCTTATTTAGTTGCCCATCACATTGTTTTATCTGGGATTGATAAAAGAAATAACCATCATAAGCTTGTTGTAATGCAAACAATCCGGCTTGGGTAAATTTACCTTTGAGTGATTTTAACACAAGCCCCTTCTTGTTCTTTAAAATACTACTGTGACATAAAGCGACCAGTGCTTCCCGGTCCCTTTCCCCATCTAATATGGCTTTTATTATTGCCAGCCCACTTTTGCCATGGATTTGACTGAGGACTTCTTTCAAACGTATATTCATCTCTGTTAGAGCCTTCTGCATATGGTTAACATGCATTGATGCTGAACGGATATGGTCCTCCCGTAACCTCAAATAACTTCTTAGTTCCTTAGTGTCAGGGGTTGCAACATAGCACCTGTTTAAAAGGCCATAGCTATGTAATTGCTGTATCCATTGGCAGTCCTTCACATCGGTTTTTCTCCCTGGTACCTGCTTGGTCTCACGTCCATCAACCAGCCAAACATCTAATCCAGCTTCTTCCAGGACTTCATACAAAATCACCCAATACACGCCTGTTGCCTCCATTGCTACAGTTTTAACACCATGGAGCAACAAATGGTCCCTTAAGGGTTCAATGTCTTCTGTGAAGCTTTCAAATTTGACAACCGGTTGTCCCTCTACATAAACAAATAAATGTTTTGACCCAATATCGATCCCTGCTGCATTTAATCTAATTTTCTTCATTTTAGTATCTTATAAAAGTAAAACTACACCCAAAAGAAGATTTACCATAGACAGACTACCATTCGGACAACTTAATAAAAGCGTACCATACATTACTGCTCATTCTTTTGGGACCATGCTCAGGAACAGGCTCGAAGCACTATACTGATCTTCGGTCACACTGTGTAGTCAAAACCTCAAAGGTAACACCAACCTTACGTCATCCAACATTACTAAATGAAAATTTTTGGGTCTCAGGATGACGCATTACTCGCTTTATATCTTAATTTTTGGATGAGGTGATTAAAAAAACCGGAAGCTTTTACTCCCGGCATTTTTTCTATACCCATTCTTCCATCAACACATCGCCCTTGATGCCAATTACAACTTCCTTTACCGGCACTTTGCGGCTGGCTTGTTGTAAGCCCATTTGCACCAATTGGCTCAATCCACCACAACAGGGTACTTCCATGATTACTACAGTTATTGTATTGACTCTTGAATCGTCAACCAGACGACGAATTTTTTCTACATATATATCTTTTCCCTGGTCAAGTTTTGGACAAGCAATAACCAGTTTTTTATCTTTTAAAAAGGTACGGTGAAAATCTCCGTGGCTAAAAGCTGCACAGTCAGCAGCAATTAATAAATCTGCACCCTGAAAATAACCTGCAACAGGATTAATCAAATGCATTTGCACAGGCCATTGCTGAAGCTCTGATTGAACAGGGCCTCCTGTAGCTTCAGGAGCCATCATAAAAGCAGGCTTTTCAAAGCTAACAGGTGCTGAACCCGGACATCCCCCTGAAGCACAACCCCCTGATTCTTCCTGATGTTCAGCTTGACTGTTATGGACCTCACTTATTATTCTTTCAACATCAATGTCAAGATCAGCAGCATTTGACTTTAGATAACCAACAGCCTCCCTTAAGAAACCGTGTTCGTTGTGATCTTTTAAATGTTTTAAATGAGCAATAATAAGATTCTCGCCTTTTGGTATCATTTGCTTAATGACAAGAACTTCATCGTATTCTTCGGCTTCACGCTTTTCAATTTCAAGCGCATCTTCAGGGCAATGGCCAAGACAGGCTCCCAGCCCATCACACATCAACTCACTAACAAGCCTGGCTTTCCCGTCAATAATTTGTAGCGCCCCTTCATGGCAATTTGGGATGCACAACCCACAACCATTGCACTTATCTTCGTCTATTTTTATAATTTCCCGTATCATCTTTTTCTAATTTTGATAAAACAAATGTAGCTTGCTGCTGTTAATCCAGATGTATCATTTGTTACAAACACATAATTTTATATGATTGATTTTAATTTGATCTCGTTATGCCCGGTATTTAAAGGACTTCTTCCTAAAGAAGTAGAGCAAATAATGGAAGGGGTCCATTATCAGCTTAAACATTTCAGCAAGAATGAACTGGTTGTTTCTGCCGGAGATGAATGCACCCGCCTTTTCATTGTATTAAAAGGAAGTGTAAAGGGGGAGATGGCTGACTATACCGGTAAAACAATTAAAATAGAAGACATTGAAGCTCCACGGTCTTTGGCTGCTGCTTTTCTTTTTGGGCAAAATAACCGTTTCCCGGTAACTGTTATAGCGAATAAAGAAGTTAGCTTATTAAGTATTGAACGAACTGAGTTCCTGAAATTGTTGCAGAAAGATCAGCGGATTTTAACTAACTATCTAAATTCGATTTCTTCCAGGGCTCAATTTCTTTCGCAGCGGATAAAGTTCCTTTCATTTAAAACAATCAAACAAAAAATTGCACATTACCTTCTTGAGCTGGCAGGTGATCGTCTGGCAATCGTAGAGTTACCCTTGTCCCAGTCTCAGCTGGCTGAGTTTTTTGCGGTGACCAGGCCTTCTCTGGCCCGTACATTAGGCGATATGGATACCGAAGGTTTAATAGAAGTACACCGCCGTACCATAAAAATTGTTGATAAAGCTAAAATGAATAACCTGCTTAAAGGCTAAGGGCTGAGTGCTGGGAGCTTTGAAATAACTAAGGGTTACTTAAGTAGATTTTACCGTATTAATAGTTGAACACTATTCATTTTTTTTGCAGATGAACTCAGTTTTTTCCTATAACTTGGGTATGCATCATGTTAAGGTATTAATCAAGTAAAAATAAATTCAGTCAAAGTAAGTAGTTCATAATTCCGGGATAAATCAAATTTTAATCATATGGAAAAGAGTTTTTTTCAACGAGTTTTTTTATTGATTACAATAGTTGGGCTCACAAGTTTTACAGGCTGGGCAACTGATGGTTACTTTAGTACAGGCTACGGAACGATTAATAAAGGCCTTGCAGGGGCAGGGATCGCTTATTATCAGGGTTCGTTAATTAATGGTAACCCTGCTGGTGTTGTGCATTTGGGAACAAAGTATCATTTTGGAGTAGATTTATTCAATCCTATCAGACATTTCACAACTTCACCTCCTACTGTGACGCCTCCTAATGGATTTGGGCTTCCGGAAAGTTCTGTTGAAAGTGGAAAGGAATACTTCATCATACCTTCATTAGGTGCAAACTGGATGGTTACAGACAATTCAAGTGTCTCTATTGCCTTATTCGGAAATGGGGGAATGAATACAACTTTCCCTGGTAATGGTTTTTATGACACCAGCGCTGAGTATACAGGAGTGGATTTAGCACAACTTTTTGCGAACTTAACTTATTCAGTAATATTGCATGAGAATCATAGTGTAGGTGTTACTGCAACCTTTGGATATCAGTATTTTGAAACAGATGGACTTGCAACTTTTGGTATATTCTCTCAAGATAATACCAAGCTTTCAGGTAATGGAAAGTCGAATAGTATGGGTTATGGAGTAAAAGTGGGTTATTTGGGTAAACTTTCGGAAACTTTTAGTATTGGCGCTTCATACCAAAGTAAGGTTTATATGAGTGAGTTTGAAGAATATGCTGGTTTATTTGCTGAAGATGGTGATTTCGATATTCCTTCAAGTTGGACAGTTGGATTTTCATGGGATATGACTGATGAATTTACTTTTATGGGGGATTATAAACAAATTAACTATAGTGGGGTAAAGGCAGTGTCGAATCCATTTACGATTGATCCGATTTTAGGGGTACCCGCAACTTTGTTCGGAGAGGCGAATGGTCCTGGTTTTGGATGGGAAGATATGTCAATTATTAAAGCAGGGTTGGCGTATTCAGGAATTAAAAGTTGGGTATTCAGAGGTGGATATTCTCATGGAACAAGTCCAATTCCTGAATCTGATGTATTATTAAATATATTGGCACCAGCTGTCATAACCAATCAAGTTTCTGTAGGTTTTTCGAAAGATTTGGCAAAACGAAGAAGAGGAAGGTACAGACCAAGTGGAAAAGAAATTCATGTTGCATTTAACTATGCATTGGAAAATACTCTTAGTGGTGTCAATACATTTGATCCTGCACAGCAAATTGAAATTGGGATGAGTCAGCTTGAACTGGAAATTGGTTTTTCATTCTAAAAAAGATATTAAACATTGGAAAGATGTCATTTGTCCCTCGGAGGATGACATCTTTCTTTTTTATTACCTTTGCAGCCAATTATTGAAGTTTAACTACCCGCAGGTGGCATCACCCTGCGGATAAAATGAAAAAAATGCAAAACGAATTGTTATGGCTGGCTATGTTGCTGGCAAATTTCCTTTTAATTATTGCGGCGTATAAATTCTTTGGTAAGCTTGGTCTTATCATGTGGATTCCCATTTCTGTTATTGTTGCCAATATTCAGGTAATTCAAACTATTGAGCTTTTTGGTTTGGTGGCTACTTTGGGAAACATTGTTTATGCATCATCCTTTTTGGTTACTGATATTCTATCTGAAAACTATGGGAAACAGGAGGCTAAAAAAGCTGTGTGGATTGGCTTTTTCAGTTTGATTGCCATGACCTTGGTTATGAACCTTGCCCTGGTTTTTAAACCGCTTGAAGGAGATGAGTTTGCGGGAACAACACACAATGCCCTTAGTACTATTTTTGAGCTAATGCCTAGAATTGCAATCGCAAGTTTAACTGCGTATTTGATCTCACAGCGGCATGATGTTTGGGCATACCATTTTTGGAGAAAGCGCTTTTCCAAAGACAGTCAGATTTGGTTGCGAAACAATCTGAGTACCATGGTATCTCAATTTTTAGACAGTGCAGCATTTACTCTTATCGCTTTTTACGGTGTATTTGAGGCTGATATGCTTTGGGAGATTTTTATTACAACTTATGTTTTGAAGTGGGTTGTTGCAGCTGCTGATACTCCGTTTGTTTACTGGTCAAAAATTATTTTTAAAAACCAGCGATTTGTTCTAAAATAAATTCCTAACAGTTACTTAGAATCACGGATTGTGAAAGTACCCTGGAAAGTAAAATAATCTCAGGGTTTTTTTGATTTTTTTTAAAATGATAAATGCTGCATTTTAAAACCGATGAATTCTATAAATTTACATTTCAAAATACCTTAACATAGTTTCAAATGAAGATTTTTAAATTCGGAGGAGCATCTGTTAGTTCTGCTAAAGCGATAAATAATGCTGCCTCAATTACCGGGATGTTCCCCGGGAAAAAAGCCGTTGTAGTTTCCGCTATGGGTAAAACAACAAATGCCATGGAAGATTTGGTGAAAAGTTATTTTCAGCGTGATGATAATACAAGTAATATTTTCAATAAAATAAGGGAATACCATTTTGAGATTATATCAGACCTTGATTTTGATGCTAATGAAAAGAATAAGGTAAAATATCTTTTTAATGAACTTTCAGAAAGATTGGAAACAGAACCATCATTAGATTTTAATTACGAATATGATCAGGTCGTTTGCTATGGTGAATTAATTTCTACAACGATTATCTCAATTCTTTTTAATAAGAAAGGCGTATTAAACGAATGGGTTGATATCAGAAAATGTCTGCGAACTGATGATACTTATCGTGAAGCTGTTGTTGACTGGGACCGCTCGGAGCGATTAATCAATAATACCTTCAATTTTACTGATACAGATTTGTACATTACACAGGGTTTTATTGGCTCTACAATCACCAATCAAACGACTACACTGGGTCGGGAAGGCTCTGACTTTTCGGCTGCTATATTAGGAAATGCGTTGCATGTAAATAGTGTAACAATCTGGAAAAATGTACCGGGTATTTTGAATGGTGACCCTGAAGACTTTTCTGATACAGAGAAAATTGAAGAGATGTCATATAAAGAAGCCATTGAATTAGCGTACTCTGGTGCTAAGGTCATTCACCCAAAAACAATTAAACCTCTTCGAAATAAGAATATTCCACTATTTGTTAAACCTTTTGATGCGCCAGATCAGGAAGGAACAGTAATTCATCAGGTTGGGCATTTATTGGACTTGGTGCCGGTTTATATTCTGAAAAAGAATCAGGTTCTGGTAACAGTTTCGCCAACCGACTTCTCATTCATTGGTGTTGACCAGCTTTATGAAGTTTTCAACTTAATGAAAAAGAGAAGGGTGAAAGTAAATATTATACAACAATCTGCAATTGATTTATCGCTTTCTATTGATGAACCTGAAACTGGTCTGGATGAATTGGTGGAAGAGTTAGGGCAGCACTTTGAAGTGAAATACAATACTGGCTTGGTTTTAACAACTATTCGTTTCTACAATGATGAGGCATTGGAAAAAATCAAAAACAATAAAAAAGTACTTCTTGAACAAAAGAGCAGGAGGACTGCAAGATTGATTGTAAAGTAGAAGAAGGTAGAAAGATTGCAGGATAAGACACGCAGTCCAAATCCCAAAATAATGACTGATGACTAATTACGAATGACTTTCTTTTAGAAACTGAAATTTAGTTTAAGATTATTTTTATAACTTGTGCTATAGTTT
Source organism: Prolixibacteraceae bacterium (assembly GCA_028282195.1). GTDB lineage: Bacteria > Bacteroidota > Bacteroidia > Bacteroidales > Prolixibacteraceae > Sunxiuqinia. The sequence goes on along the minus strand of JANQII010000008.1, from coordinate 9,398 downwards.
TTGTTGCTTTTATTAACCTAGTAAAGTCGTAAAAATGACAACACCAAATAGTCACCTCTACAAGTTCATGGCCTTTTTTGGTCTGCTTCTGTTTCTTACTTGTGTTTTATTCCCATATTTGAAGTTTGATGATAATAACAAACAAATGAATGAGATTCGCCGTAATCTTCTGGTTCTAAATCACGAACGGGATGCGTTGGTCAATGAGATAAAACTCATAGAAGAAGCCCAGGTTACTGCAGCTGACGATGCAGGAACGATAAACGGGCGTATTGCTGAAATTAGAAAAGGAGTTGATTTAAGAACTGAACAGATCAGCCTTGAAAATCAGATTCTGGAAGAACTTTCAGCAAAGCAGGGAGATATTAGACTTTTTATGGGCTACTTTATCATTTTAAGCATTTTAATAAGTATTTCCGGTTTTGTTCTTTGGTATTTAAAAGTTCAAAGGCCTTTAAACCGTTTTATCAAACTGGAGTTTCTAAAGCACATTGAAAAAGACTAAAATTAGCTATTTCCTCTATTAAATAATTCTAATAATTACGAAGAATAAAAGTTCTTCAAATCAAAGACCTTCTTCATGAGACAAAAGAAAAAAAATAAATACGTACCCTATTACATTGGAGCATTTGTGGTTATTATTGTTTTGCTGGTTATTGGCAAAAAGCAAGGTTGGTTTGGTGAAGATATGGAAGTAAAAGTGATTGCCGAGACCGTAGAAAGTCACAGCATTACTGAATTAATTACAGCAAATGGGAAAGTACAGCCCGAAACTGAAGTCAAAATAAGTCCGGATGTATCGGGTGAAATTATTGAGTTGTATGTTGAAGAAGGCGATGCAGTAGAGCAGGGGAAACTGCTGGTGGTTATTAAACCTGACATGTATATTTCGGCATTGAACAGAGCGAAGGCAAGTTTAAATTCAGCAAAAGCAAGGCAAGCACAAGCTGAAGCCCGGATGATTGAAAGTGAGCTTGCTTTCAAACGATCAAATACATTGTACAAGCAAGAGGCCATTCCTGTCTCAGATTTTGAAACCGCACAAGCTGCTTACAAAGTTGCAGAAGCAGAAGTTCGTGCCGCAGAATTTGCAGTTAAATCTGCTGAAGCGACAGTAGCTGAGGCCGAAGAACAACTTACTAAAACCAAGATTTATGCACCAATCAGCGGTACCGTATCTAAGCTGAATGTTGAACAAGGTGAGCGTGTTGTTGGGACAAATATGTATGCAGGTACTGAAATGATGGTGGTTGCTAACCTCAATAAAATGGAAGTTAAGGTTGAGGTTAATGAAAATGACATTGTAAAAGTATCGAAAATGGATACTGCCTTGGTGGAAGTGGATGCTTACTTAAAAAGAAGCTTTAAGGGGGTTGTTACAGAAATTGCAAATTCAGCCAACACAGTTGGAGCAGCTACTGACCAGGTAACAAACTTTGATGTAAAGGTTTTACTTCTTGAAAATTCCTACGCTGATCTGATTGATAGCTCAACGATGAATTTATATCCTTTCCGGCCGGGGATGTCGGCGACTGTGGATATCCAAACAGAAACCCGGGATAGTGTGATTTCAGTACCAATTCAGGCAGTTACCACGCGCTTTGCGAAAGGAGAAGAGGAGGAAGATGATTCGGATGAAGACAAAGTAAAAGACGAAGTTATTTTTGTTATGAGGGATGGATTAGCCTATAAACAGGTAGTTGAAACCGGCATACAAGACAATATGAATATTGAAATTGTAAGTGGTATTAACGAAGGAGACGAAATTATTACCGGGCCTTACAATGTCGTGAGCCGAATCTTAAAAGACAGCACTGACGTTAAAAAAGTCGATAAGAAGGAAATCTTCAATCCCAAGAAAAAGAAATAAATTCTAAGGTTTTTTGAAACTTCTCCAGAAGCTTTCAATGTAAGTGACATCCTCAAAATAATCTTTTCCGGAGATTTTTGAAGGGCTGGTACTTACGTCCAGAATGCTCGCTTTTTTACTAATTAGTTCAGTTTGATTCTTTGCATTGGTAAAAGTTTTCTTGCTATCCACATAAGCTAAAGCATACTTGCCAGACTGTTTTTTATACGTAGCTGTAAAATGATACTTCACCACTTTTTGTGCATTGTCTTTCGCAACCAAAGATCGGTTTTGAGCATTATTCTTTGATGCTTCAATGGCGCACTCATTTCTTATAACTCCATAGTCTGACTTGCTTACATAGATTTTGCCATTAATCTTTTCGGCATAATAGTCACCGGTGTGAGCTAAGTCTGTTTCACTGGTTTTATAAGATATAATCCATACCGAATCTCCCTCAAAAATGCTCGATCCTTCCAGTTGAAGATCGTAGTCATTCAAAAGTTTTTCGTTTAAAACTGTGCTTGCAGAACGAACAACATCCATCTCTAAGAGCTCTTCAAAACCTGTCGATCCATTTGGGAACGAGTATGGTTCAAAGTTCTTTTTGGATTGAACAAACTTAAAGTTTCGACTTTTGTATGCATCTAAAACCCCTGGTTGACTGTATCCATTTTGGTCGTAGATATTGGCAACAGCTTCCCGGGATTTAGTTTTTTCTCCTATGTTTACATCTTCAGAATAATAAACTTTCATGCCCAAAGGTCCTTTGAAATAATTTTTTGAAATATTTTGAGACGCATTTTTCAGAACCCTAAACAAAACTCTTGACTGGGCAGCAACATCAATGTCGGCAATATCATAAGTTTGAGCAGCTAATCGAATCAAATTAAAGTCCTTGGTAAGAAGCTGATTTACATCTAAAATCTCGTTTTTGTAGCCAACAGCCGAAATATAAAGTTTTTCATTCTTGAACTCATCCGGAACTTTTAACTCGAAAAAACCTTCAGCATCACTTGCTGTTCCGTAAAAAGTTCCTTCAATTCCAATATTGGTGTATGCTATTCCTTCCTGAGTGTTTGAGTCAACTATTCTTCCTTTTAAAATTTCTGTTTGAGCAGAAACAGTGAAAGTGGCAATGAGTAGTAAAAAGAAAATGGTATTTCTCATGATCTGATTTTTTATGCTGAGCGTTTTTTCTACTTTTATACAACGGCTAAAGAAATTAAAAATTACCAGCCGAATAACATATTTTGTAAGGAAACGTTATTTTAAAAGTATAAAAAATGTCCTACATATAGGTTATTCCTTGTAATTCTTCTGTAAAAGAAATTTAAAACATTAAATATGAAATGAGCAGAAATAAATTTCATCATAAAAATACCAATTAGGAATGATTAAACTTTTTATGCGAATTCCATATCGTTGATAAAGTTACTTGAAAAAAGGTTTTGGATACGAAAGTTGCAAAAACAATAATTGAAAATTTACATATATGAAAACAAATAAATTAATCATTTTAATAAGCCTTATTGTTCTAACACTCTCTGCCTGTGTTTCTAAAAAGAAATATCTCGATATGGAGTCATCAAAACTAAGGGCAGAACAAAGGGTTCGTGAACTGACTTCAGAAAACAACGATAAAGCCGATCGCATTAAAACAATGATTGCAGATTTTGAAAAAATGAAGCAGGAATTGTTGACAAGCAATGCAGAAAAGGATCAGAAAATTACAGAACTGGCAGGTCAAATTAATGATTTGGAATCGAATGTTGAGGCAAAAGATGCAAGCCTGGAAGAGAAATTATATGCTTTCGAGTATGAAAAAAGAAGGCTTAACCAGGATGTGGCAAGCAGTAAAGAAGAGGTCGAATCGTTAACCAATGAGAATAAGAACCTACAGGCTAGCGTAACAAACCTAAAAGGTGACATATCAGAACTTGAATTTGATTTGCAGCGCCAAAAAGATGAAAAAAAGACAATGCAAGGCCAGATGAAAGTGAAGGATCAGAAGATGGAAGAGTTGGCGCAGCAGTTGGCAAAAGTAAAAGGTGAAGTTCAAAAGCTTAAGGTTGAAATGCAAAGCAAAGACGAAACCATTGAACGTTTAAAAAATAATGTTAGCCTGCTGAAAAAGGAATTAGCGAAGTAATCATTGCAACCTATTCCCCGGGTAGTTTTATTCATCGGATGACTTCAAGTCATCCGATGAATAAGCTCAAATACGTTTTGTGTACACCGCAGCTGAAATCAGGGGACGATCCCGATTCGGGAGGTAATTGCCGGGAAGACGGAGGGGCTTAGGAATAAGATTAATGGCCTCCTGAATTAACCAAGCGACGGCAGATTCATCCCATTGATTTTTCGGAATAAGTCTAAAGCATATAAATCAGTCATTCCTGAAACAAAATCAATAACGGACTGGACTTTCTCGTAAGTGCTTTGATGTTCTCCCCTGAATTGCAGCGGCATCATAGAAAGCAGACGTCTGGAAAGTCCTTCTTTTGGCGATAAAACTGCCTGAACAAAAGTGTCGAGCAAAGTTCCGATAATTTGATAACCCGAAATTTCGATTTCAACAACCGAGCGATGTCTGTAAATTTCCGTAATCGATAAATCCCTGATCTCTTTCATCGCCTGCTGGCTTGTCCCGGTAAGCTGATCAATTAAAGATTCCTGGAATTTTCCACTGAAAATATCGGATTGTTTTTTTATAAAAATTTCTACACATTGATTTACCAGCTTATTAATTACCCCTGCACGTAAATAGGATATGCGTTCGTTCAAATCAGTAACAACTTCAAAAGTCTTTTCGATTTTTTGCAGAGATGATTTGTCTTCTACCGGATCATAGAAGTTCAGATAAAGTTGTTTCGTCTTTTCGTAATCAATAATCTTTAACTTATGGGCATCCTCCAAATCCATAATCTGGTAGCAGATGTCGTCCGCAGCTTCAACCAAAAAAACCAGTGGATGGCGAATGAATCTTTTGGGATCGTCTGATAGCTGAAGAATTCCAAGTTCATTTGCAATATCCTGGTATATTTCTTTTTCAGATTGAAAGAATCCAAACTTTGATTTGCGAATGCCTACAGACTCATAAGGATACTTTACAATTGAAGCAAGTGTCGTATAAGTCAATGCAAATCCACCTTCCCGGCGTCCGTTAAACTGATGGCTTAAAACACGTAAAGCATTTGCGTTTCCATCAAAAAACTCAAAGTCACTCCACTCTCTATCGCCGAGTTCATTTTTTAGCTCCTGTCCATTTCCTTTTTTAAAGTAGTTTGAAATGGCTTCCTCCCCTGCATGTCCAAATGGAGGATTACCAAGATCGTGAGCAAGACAAGCCGCTGAAACAACCGATCCTAGCTCATAAAACAGTGGGTTGTTTTCACCTGATTCAATTAGCTTTTCAGTGAAAATATTTCCAAGAGAGCGCCCTACACTGGCTACTTCTAAGCTGTGGGTTAACCTGTTGTGTACGAAAATGCTGCCTGGTAAAGGAAAAACCTGCGTTTTATTTTGCATTCGCCTGAAAGGGGACGAAAAAATTATTCGGTCGTAATCACGTTGAAATTGAGTTCTGCTTAAAGCTTCGTTTTTATTTGAAGAAGGACCAGAACCTAAACGACGTGTTGATATAAGTTGATTCCAATTCATGAGTCTGTTTGATATACATCAATTTTTTTTTAGAAACTGTCATTTGTCGTCATTAGTGGACAATTATTGTCATTTATTGTTGCTTGTTTTCCTGAGGCCATTCAGCAATGATTGACTACTAGTGGGTTTTTGAATTAACATGTCACTCATCGGATGACTAAAATGCTCGATATCAACAGAGTCATCCGATGAGTTTTTCAACGAAACTTTTTGAACGTAATACTACTAATGACACCAATGACGATTAATGACCATTTCTTCGGCTAAAATAATGCATTAAAAAAGATCAACCTGATATTTTTTCAACAGTCTCTTAATATTTCGCAACTTCTCAACCATTACTTGACTATAAAAAATTAAAGGACCTGTACCCGCTAATCAATGTTAATTGTTCTGCTTACCCTTAAAGTAAGACCATCTGTCTTATCCTTAAACCGCTGCGCAGTTTCGTTTACTCCTGTTATTGCTAAAGGTCTTTGTTTGTTGCAAATATAAGCTTCAATCTTATCGAAATCAGTTGTGTTATGATTTTCTTTAAACTTTTGTATTGTATTGGCGACCTGTTTGCTTCCTGCTGATATCCATCCTCTGTATGCTCTATCTTTTAGTTCAACAAACAGCAGTGAGTTTTTATAATGCAACATGCAATCACACCTACTTTCCGGTTCTCCATTCGGTCTAAGTAGTTTAATGCAATTATCAATGGCATGAAAATCAACCGGAATCTCACTATTATTTTCTACTTCAGCGATCCATTTCCCAGGAGTATTTTCATTAATATAAGCTGGATTCTTTGCAGGTGGAGGGTCATCGCATAAACCAAACTTGTCTTTTGTGGTTGTAGACTTACAACCAGGAATAAAAAAATCTACTGGCATAAGTCTTCAATATCTAATAAGTCCGAAAATAAATTATTGCTGTCAGCTAGTCCCAGATTCAGAGAATTTTCATCTGAAGGTAATCCTTTATAGTCTTCTAAAATGCTTATTTCTCCAAGCTTTTCATCAAATTCATATACGTTGACCAGGTTATTTAAAATCAATGAGGGGAAAGGAACTATTTTTTCAATTTCTTTTATTGGCCCATCTGATTTTGCTTTTTCTTTTAATTGGCTGGCTTTAATAACTACAGACAGGTAATTTACCAAATACGGGCTATGAGTTGTAATTAATAGTTTGTTATTCGACTTATTATTGAAATTTAAGAGACTTTTAAGCATTTCCCATTGAGAACCAGGGAATAAGTTCTGTTCTGGTTCTTCAACTATATTAATAAAACACTTATTGTAATACTTTTCCCTAATTTCATTTACCTTTTGGGACTTGGAGTATTCGGGAATTGATTTATTTAACATTAATTCTGAAATCTCATTATCCATTCGGATAGATTGGGTAACACTCATATTTTTCCTGAGTGTTTCTTCTTTTTCTGAAATTGCTGAAGACAACTCTCTTGATACTAAAAACATGGGAGTATAAGATTGCAGGCCGCTTGAAGCCTCTAATAGGTTTATCTCATAATCTTTTCCAATAACATATGAGTTATCATCATCTTCGTTGTATTGATATTGATATGAACCAATTTGCAAATCAACCTTTTTACCTTTTAACGCTTTTTGTGCTTTTTTAAATTCTTCAGCGAATGCGAATAAGTTATCAGGTAACCCCTTTACGTTGTATGCATCGCTAATCGTACTTAAAGAATTCCTTTCGGCAGGAACGTACATGATCTTAGGTACTGTATATTTGCTTTTCTCAATGGCTTTTATTATTGGGAAATCTTTTTTTTTATCGTAAGTAATTTGATACTTATCTCCGATATAATCAATGAATGTATCGTCTTTGAAATAATTATGTATCTTTTGAAATTCAGTAAATTCAATAAATTTAGCAAACGATATTTTATCTTTATTCGTATCTCCCCTGTTTATTGATTTTTCAAGCCATGACAGCGTAGAAAATAATTTTGCAACAGTACTTTTCCCACTACCTTGATTACCAATAAATACAGTTATTTTATCTATTTCAATCCAACCATTATTCGTTTGCAACCCTTTAATGATTGGTCCGAAGTTATTTACTTTTAATTTACTCATTTATGAATAATTTTAATTCTCAAAGATATCGTTTTGATTCATTTTAGTAAAATGGTTCTCGTCTTTAGCTAAAATAATGCATTAAAAAAGATCAACCTGATATTTTTTCAATTCTTTATTAAATGCTTTTGAACCGGGGTATATTCTTTCAAGCTCAGCCCAGAATAATTTACTGTGATTTTTAATTTTTGTATGGGTGAGTTCATGCAGAAGAACATAGTCAATTAAATGATCAGGTAGCCGCATTAAGTGAATATTCAGGTTAATGTTGTTGACAGAAGAGCAACTTCCCCAACGACTTTTTACATGTTTTACAAATACTTTTTGAAAACTAAAATTATGCAGCTTTGCCAGTTCAGCCAATCGTTTCGGTAAATATATTTTTGCTTCGTGATGCAGGAGCTTAATAATTATGTTTCGGATAAATTGTTGAATATCCGCTTGTTGAATATCGAATTTGGCAGGGATGTTGATTTGCAAAATTCCGTTTCCAATGTGATTGGTTAACTTGTTTTGGTTCGTTACAACAATCTTTAGTTTATGAAATTTGGTTTGAAAAGATGTGTCCGAAGTAAAGACCGTTAAACCTGCCTTAATCTTTTTTTGTTGTTGATGTATCCAATCCGATTTAGATTTTATAAATTGGATGGCGTTCTTTTCTGAAGTAAAAACCGGCATGGTTACCTGTGCTTGCCCATTCGGGTTTACCCGGAGGCGCATGTGTCGGGATCGGTTGTTTTTAATTAACTTCACCTTTCCAACAGGTTCAACCATTAATGTTTTTTCAGTGTTCATAAAAAGAATTGATAGACGAAGATAATAATCCCACAAAAATAGAACTATGAAGCCAAAAAACGACATTGAAGTATTCGGAACTATCACCAAGAAGGAGCCCGTTTATACAATAAACGAAAAGATTAAGCCAGGGTCACTGGTTTTTGAGGCTTTAAAGCCTTTCCCCGGTTATTACCACGAAACTCCGTTTAATAACACAAAACCACTGTATATGTACCTTGCTCTTCAGGAGCATTATCCGCTTGAAAACATTATTCGTGCAACTGAAAAAGTTGAAAAAGTTTTTCATGAATCTTTTGATGCAGGCAAGGGTTTTCTTCAGATTTATGACCAGCTGTATTATGTGTTGAGGGTTAGGCATTTGAAGAACTATGACTTGCTTGGGGAATTGCAGGAGGTTTACGAAAAAAATGGTTTGGAATTTATAACTGGAAAAAGAAAAAGTTATGAGGATGAGGCTCAAATCAAGGTAGTAAAATTTTTTAACCTGGATTGTATCGATGAAGGTATTTATATCGACAAAAATGAAGAATTTCATGCCTACTTAGAGATTCCTGAACATTACAATTGGACTTTGTTTAATGAGCTTACAAACAGAGTTAAATACAATTGGGAAGAAAGTAAATTTGATGCAGCTGCCGGCTCTTTTTATTATGGAGGCAAAATGCACGAGTTTGTAAGGATTTATTCAAATAAAATTGATCTGGAATACTTGCAAAGACTTCGTAAATTGTATTTGGATAAGATGAAGTGATTATCACAAAGTTTTTGTAATAATTATGCGAATCAAGAGTTGAAAATCTTGCCTTTAAATCCGGATTTTCCTGAATATTTAGAATAAACCCTTGATTCACATATTTTAATACAAATACTCTGTACTCTCCCCTAACACCTCTCTATTGATAGAGAGGGGAAAATTGAATCCAACATTGTTGGACTCAATTGGGGTGGGTTAATTGATAACACCTTGCACAATCAGCCTATCAACCGAATCGG
>JANQII010000006.1 GCA_028282195.1 Prolixibacteraceae bacterium | reverse complement strand
TAACGGTGGTCACACTAATAATCCGGTGTACTGTTCTTTGATTAGGGATGGACCAACAAACAAATAAACAAAATAGATAACAAACAACCAATAATGGCCGGCGTGCTACATAGCATAAACAAACCCAAAACCTGTTGGGGGAAAGCCTGTTCCCCCTGGTTGTCGCGGCCTGTGGTACCGCTCAGCAACCAGGGTTTAAGTTGAAATTAACAACACTGGTCAAATTGCCCTTTGAAAAAAAGAAAATCATTCTTATTTTTTATAAAGTACTTCTATTTACAAATTGGCAAAACGATTGAACGGGGATGGCATCTTTCTAAAAGATGCCATCCCCGTTCAAAGTAAGGCTTCTCCCGGCTTTTTGGCTTGAAGTTTTGCTTTGTTCATTTTTGTTCATATGTTTTAGGACAATATAAATTCTTATTGTTGTTGGATAAAATATGCTTATATTCGCTAATCTATAATTATAAATAATATTTCACCCCTATCAATAAAATAACATACGGGCAGGCAGTCGAAAATTGTATTTTATTCATTGGGGACAACGGATATTCAATGAAGCAGGATAAATATAAGATCGTTGTTTTTGTGGCTGTATTGCTGATCTGTGTTGATTTAAATGCACAAATAGCCAAAAGTACCTGTGGATCATTACTCGATTCATTAGCTATAAGCAACCCCTTATTAAACCAAGAGGTTGATATTTCGGTAAGTGACATCCCAATTAAAGAACTGATCCGGATTTTAGGCAATACCACAGGCTTAAATGTTTCTGTTGACCCCCAATCGAACATCAAGGTCAACTCGAACTTCAACCAGGTCAAAGCAAAGGATGTTATCAGTTTTTTGTGTTCAAATTATAAATTAAAACTTGAAGCTTACGGGAGCATACTCTACCTAAAACCTATCGTAGAAACAAACAATCAGCTGGAAATAAACTATTCGGCAAATGACTCAGTGATAACATATGGGTCCGGGAATATAGAGGCACAGCAATTCTTTGAAGAACTAACAAAAAAAACAGATTTAAATTTCATTCTTAACCCGTCGGTCAAAAAAACAAAAATCAACAGTTTTGGCCAAAACCTTTTGGTCCGTAATGCCATTAAACAAATTGGCATGTCCAATGAGCTAAGTATCATTAAAAATAACGAAGGTTTATACGTGGTTTCACCGCTTATAAAAGGGAAAAACAAAGAGCAGGAGGGAACAAAAAGGCACAAAGTCAGGCCCCTGTCCATTTCATTTGAAAACGACCTTATAAGTATCGCAGCGACCAATACCAAAATAACTGATATATTGGAAAACCTGGGTGGGCTAAGCCAATATCATTTTTCTTATTTAAGCCCGGTTGAAGATGTTGTTTCTGTCAACCTGATAAATGAACCTCCCGGATCGTTCCTGAAACACCTTTTTTACGGCACAAAAAATACCTACAAGTTTGATGAAAACAGGGTTTTTATAGGCAGCAGGGATTTACAGGAGTTGAAAACCTGTGAGCTAATAAGGCTCAATAACAGGAGAGTGGATTCATTGACCCATGTCCTTCCGAAAGAATTAATTTCCGGTTTTTCTGTTGAAGAATTTCATGAACTGAACAGTCTAATAGTATGGGGGGATGCAGACCGGATATCTGATTTTAAAAAAACGATCCAGCGCATTGATTTGCCTGTGCCGGTTGTATTGATTGATGTCATTATTATTGATTCGTCCAAAAGCTTTGGTGTTGAAAGCGGGATTGAAGCAGGCCTTGGGGAAGAACCCACTCTTACAAAAGGGGAGATTAACCCCGGGATGGATTTTACAATGGGTGCTGCTTCGGTCAACAAATTCCTGGACAGGGTTGGCCTGACCAACCTGGGCAGGGTAAGCCCCAATTTTTATCTCAATTTAAAGGCAATGGAATCCAATGGGATCATTGATATCAGGAGTACCCCCCAACTGTCTACTATAAACGGGCATACAGCTTCTCTGGCAGTCGGACAAACTGAATATTATAAAGAAGAACTTTCCAATATTTGGGGATATCAAAACCCACAACTTCAAACACAATCCCAATACAAGCCTGTTGAAGCAAAACTGGAAATCATCATAAAGCCATTTGTAACGGGTAATGGGCATGTATCATTGGACATTGAGGTTGAGCAGTCAGAGTTTACAGAGAGGATTTCAGAAAGTGCACCACCAGGGTTAGTTTCAAGGGAATTTAAATCAAAAATCAGTGTAAAAAACCAGGATATGATCTTGCTTGGGGGGCTTGAAGAAAGTGCCAAAAGGGTCACATCAAAAGGCTGGCCATTACTTTCAAGGATACCTGTCCTGAAATGGGTTTTTTCTTCCAGGAGTGATAAAAAAGAGAAGAAACATTTAAATGTCTTTATCAAACCAACGGTTTTTTACTAACAAACATGTACAAATAAGTGAAACTGTTACTTAAAATATCGCCTGTTGTCAAATACAAAAAATGCTACATCCTGATATATGTAAATGCTACAGGACCGTCCTGTTTTCTGTTCAGTGCAATTCTAAAAAAGGGTGAAGTAGAACTTGATCTGATGATTGAGGATTCTTCGGATTTTAATCTTTTAAATGATAAAAAACTAAACCTGAAAGGACAACCGGTAATATTGTCGCTTTTTGGAGAAGGGGTTGTTCAAAGGACCTATAGAGGGGCTATAAGCCAGTTAAATACAATCATCCCCAATATTAATGCGGACGATTACCACATTGACTCATGCACATATGGAGATGACAATACTTTTTTAGCACTGTTCAGGATGGGTTTATTGGAGAAAATAATTGCAGATATTAATAAGCAAAATGTCCTTATTGGAAAAATATCACTTGGATTTGTGGATGTTGTACAATACAAAAATGCCCTTTTAACAGATAAAGATGAACTATTTATTGGTGGCCAATACGTGAAAATAACCGACGGTTTGTGTGAGACCGGTAAAAAAATTAAAACCGGGAATGAAGAAACCCCGGCATCTGAATTTTTAAAGGACATTGAAAAAGCAGCTTATGGAAATGCCATATCCTTTTTCTTAAATTCCAAAGGGTTACCGGGCACCTTATCCCCGATTCTTTTTAGCAACCTGAAAGAATTAATTGCTGCTAAGATCAGTGCTTTGCTAATTAAATATTTACTACCCGCGTTAATGGTTTTGCTGCTTTTAAACTTTGTTCTTTTCGATCGTTTTCAGAAAAAGATTGGTCAATTATCAGGCTCACTTAGCAACACGGAAAACCTTAGGGAGCAGGTTGAACAGCTAAAAATGCAAATTGAAAGTGAAAAAGAATTTTATGCCCAGACCAATTTACATAAGAACAAACAGTTCGCGTTTTATGTCGATAGGGTTTCTTCTTTGTCCGTGCAAGGGATCAGGTTTGAAAAACTAGCAGTAAACCCGCTACAGAAAAGGATACGCGGTAATGAAATGATCATGTACAAAAAAAATGAAATTGAGCTAAAAGGGACAGCTGACAATGCTGAATGTTTTAGTGAATTTCTAATGAATATTAATTCTTCAGCCTTGAATTTGAGAATAGGGAAGCAGGCCTACTTCTATGACAAGAATAAGGGAAAAGCAGATTTTGAGCTTGTCCTGGAATTTCCCGATGAGTAATGAAAATATGCATTTGACCATATGAAACTAAATATATTTCAAAAACGGCTAATAATTGTAAGCTTGGGTATCCTGGTTGTACTTGTATCGAGCTGGTCTTTCGCGTTTAAAAAGACATGGGGGGATTATGCTGAAATTAAAAGAATGGAGTCAAACCTTACCAATGCAGAACTTTCACAAAAAACAATTGCACACCTTACAAAACAGTTGGAAGGCTTACAAGTAAATTATAAACAGGCACCGGACCCTTCAACTGCCAAAATAATATTTAAAAAAATCTCAGATTTAAGCGACAAACACAAAAGCTTAAAAATAGTCCGTTTCCCGGACGTGCACGTTCACCAGTTTAAAAAATACACTATTGAAACACTTGAGGTTGAATTAGAAGGGGATTTTGAAAACCTATTAAGGTTCATGCATGAATTGGAGACCGAAAGGAACATAGGAAGGATTGTTTCATCAAGTTTTGACTTACATAAAGACATTCGCACGAAAAAAGAATTTCTGCGGCTAACAGTTCATATACAAAACACACAAAAGATGTTAACAGATGATGAAAACGCATAACCAAAATAACAACACCCATCCGATAAAACTTAAAAGGGGTTTTATCAGCAGAAAACAAACGGGCAATCGAATTTATAAATCATTAGCTAACTATTTTTTCATTGCTTTGGTGCTTCTGTTATCGTGTGACGATTTTTTTGAAAAAGACATTAGTGATGACCGGGTTGGCAATTTAATTCCATCATCAGGCTGGTCATCAGATAATGCTTCAGTTCATTTCTCATGGTCCCCCATGGAAGGGGCTACAGAATATAATTTTCAGATGGTCAGCCCTTCTTTTGATTTGCCCCATGAATTAATTACTGACAGCACATTATCAGTAAACAACCTGCAACTCACCCTTGGGAATGGGGGATATGAGTGGAAAATAAGAGGGCAGAACTCGGTCTCGGCATCCAATTATTCCATTAGCAGCTTTGAAATATTGTCACCAAAGATTTTACCAATCCCGATTTTACCCGCGAACAGGGACACGGTAAAAACAAATGTAGTCCAGTTTTCCTGGGCACACCCAAATAAAACAGGATCTTATAAAATAGGGGTATTCTCGGATGCCGACCTTCAACATTTAGTTGATCAAAAAGAAATAAGTGATACTACCGTTTTTATTGAGCTTGAAAAAAATGGCCAGTACTTCTGGAGAATCAACAGCATAGATCAATACAATAATCAGGGAGATTATTCATCAACATCAACTTTCTATTTAAATTTCGATCAAATAGTGGATATTAGTAACGAAGAAGTTGTTTTAAAATCCCCTGTTTCTTCCGGTTACATTTCAACAACAAAAATTTCATTTTGGTGGGATGAAGTAGAAGGGGCTACTGATTATCTGTTACAGGTTGTATCCCCGGGTTTTTCAGAAGCAACGAACTTAATCATCAATGAAAAGCTAAGCGGGAACTCTAAGGATTATGAACTTGAAGAAGGTGATTACCAGTGGCGTGTTAAAGCATCAAATAATAACTATTCAACGGGTTTTACAACTGCTTCGTTTAAAATACGCAGGACTGATATTAGCTCGGAACTGGTCAGTTTAACATCCCCTGTTGATGAAGCAATTTTAAAGGAAAGCGAAGTAAATTTCAAGTGGGAAGAAATTGAAGGGACAGAGTATCAATTCATACTAAAAAAAGACAACTGGGAATCTGGTACAGTTTTACATCAAAAAACAGTTAGCGGAAATGAGCTGACGTTTACACTGCCTGATGGTTTATATTATTGGGGGGTAAAAGCGAAAGATCTTATCAATTCAACCGAAACCGAATTTTCTGTACGTTCTTTCACTCTGGATAATAATCCACCTGAAACGCCAATTCACGTTTCTCCTGCTAACAATTCCGAACACTCTAAAGGGGAAATTCAATTTCAGTGGAGACAAGATAATGCTGAAGACGGTATTGAATATACATTTAAACTGTACAAAGAAAATGGCTCGCAAAACGACCTGATATATAGCTATGAATTAAGCAGTACGGAATTATACTACAACTTTAATAGTACGGGTACTTATTATTGGCAGGTAATGGCTACCGATAATGCACAAAACCCAGGCAGTTACAGTTCATTGTCCGTGCTAACGATCTCTGATGTGAACGATATTTCCAATGCAGTAGTAATATTAAATGCCCCTTATAATGGTTTTACCACTACCGATACTGAAATTTCATTTTGGTGGGAAGAGCTTGATAATGCTCAAAACTATACATTCCAATTGGTAAAACCAAACTTTACGAATATTGAGGAACTGGTTGTAGAAACAACGGTTACGAATAATAAAATTACCCTGACCCTTGAAACCGGAAGTTACCAATGGCGGGTAAAAGCAAAAAACAGTTCTTCAGGAACTAACTATTCCAGCGCTAATTCTATAACCATACAATAATGAAAAGCAATAAAAAAACAGTCCTGTTCCTTGTTGTTGCAGTTGTTGGGATCTGGGGAACAATTGCCTACAAATTAATTGATAAGGGTTCCTCTGGTGATATAATCATTCAGACTGGCAATATTGAAAACAATACGCCCGAAAGTGACACTAATGAATATACTTTATTGCTGAATTATGGTGATCCTTTTTTTCCTTCAAAAAAGAAAGTTAAGGGAACAGTAACTACAATTAACAAAAAAGTAAAAAAGCAAAAACCTGTTATAAAATGGCCTGCGATTAAATACAATGGTTGTTTGTCTGCGAATGAGAACATACGTGGTCATTTTACTTATAACGGAAAATCAATGATATTGAAACCGGGGGATTCAATTGGGAATCACTCTGTTTTAAAAGAAATTTATAACGATTCTGTTTTAATAACTTACAATCATGAACAAAAGTGGTTTTTTAGGTAAAATGCAACGATTTTTGACTGGCCTGTTCGTTTATCTTATAGCAACAAATACATTGTATGCCCAGGATGTTCATACAGGTTCGGTTGTATTTGATAAAAATGGTTTTTCTTTCGATATACGTGTATTATACGAAAATACAGAAATTAAAACCTTGCCTAATGTCAACTATTACTGGTACAGGAACGGGGAACTAAAATCAACAATTGGGGATTTTTCCGGGAACATATTACACGGCAAATATGAAAAGTTTGATGCCGATGGCAACCTTCGTGCAAAAGGGGATTTTCTTTATGGCGTAAAAAACGGGAAATGGAAATACTGGAACAACCGGGGCACTATTGATACGGAGGAGTTTTGGAAAAAAGGGTTTTTGGTTGAACGTATTTCAATTAATGACAGCACCATTACCATCCAACCTTTTAAAAATAATGTTTTGCACGGAAAAGTAGTTCAAAGAAAAAATAATGAACTGATCAGTTCTGTAAAATATTATCAGGGAAAAAAGAAAGTTAAAAAAACACCCAGATTATTTGTTCGCTTGAGAGGTTCATTCAAAAAAAAGAAAATTAAATCTGATGACACGGAAGAAATGCAAACAATATTATTGGAAGATTAGGGCAGGCGCACTTCAATATACAATAGCTTTTTCACTTTTGGTTATCCTGGTGCTTGTTTCTTTTTTACTTTTCAACCATCTAAGGAAAGTAGAACTCAGCCAGTATGAACTTTTTGACAAACTGGAAAGTGACATTTCTTCTGCAAGGCTTATAATAGAAGCTCAACCAAAATTATTTGGGGCTCCTGAGCGTGAGATAAAACTGGATGATGGGCTTTTCCTGAAAGAGCTGGACATAAAAGTAAAAGAATGGGGGTTCCTGCATACTGTTTCAATATCGGTCAATCATAAGAATATGAAAAGAAAAAAGACTTATTTATATTCAGATGATATCCATTTAAATAAGCTTCAGCCATCCCTTTACCTTTCAGATCCACGTAAGCACCTGTCAATTGGGGGTAAAGCTTATTTGGGAAATAACACGTATTTACCTCCACATGGAATACGAGAGGCTTACATAAACGGTATTAAATACCAACGAAATTCCCTGGTACATGGAACATCCCGAAAAGCAGATACAAAACTCCCAAAACTAAAAGGGAAATGGGTTAACATGTACAATTCATTAAATGATGGTATTTCAAAAAAGGATAGTATTCTGAACTGGAACGATATTAAGTCCGGTTCAATAGTCAATTCCTTTTCAAATAAACGGTTAGTTATAAGATGTCCAAACAAAGTTATCATCGACAGGAA
The DNA here is from genome assembly GCA_028282195.1 of Prolixibacteraceae bacterium. GTDB lineage: Bacteria > Bacteroidota > Bacteroidia > Bacteroidales > Prolixibacteraceae > Sunxiuqinia. Next base: position 6,026 of record JANQII010000006.1, on the reverse strand, counting down.
AATTATAATCGGTAATGTTGTTTTGCACGGAAACGATATTGAAATTAGAAATACTTCCTCTCTTGAAAGTTGTATCGTTTTGGCTAAATCAATTACTATTGACTCTAAATTTAAAGGGGCAGCACAGTTTATAGCTGAAAATAATATTGAGGTTCAAAAAGGATCAATATTAATGTACCCATCAGTTTTGTTTTGTAGCGTTGATAGTAAAGAAGAAGGGATAATGCTTGAAGATAATTGTAAGGTTGAAGGGGACATTATTCTTGCTTCATCACAAAAGCACCTGGAAGTTTTGAAAACAGGCCGTGATAGTAAAGTTATAGGACAAATTTATTGTCATGGAATTGTTACGTTCCATGGAAATCTATTGGGAAGTATGTATTGCCGTGGATTTATAGATCGCACAAAAGAAGGTGTATTTAGCAATTACATCTACGATGTTTTGATTGACATTGACCGGTTACCCAAAGAATATGGAGGAATATCATTAATTACTCAGGCAAATGGGAAAAAGTGTATTCAGGAAGTTATTTAACAAGAGAATAAAAGCATCTTCAATGGTTGAAGTAATTGTTTCATTCATTATTTGTTTGATCATATTCACCATCTCTATGCGCTTTATTTTAAGTGTTGAGTTAACAAACAATATCAAATCGAAACAGCAATCAGTGATATTAATGCATAATGCAATTAACCTAAAAAAAATAAGCACCGGGCATGAAACAGATAAAATAATAATGGGTGGAAATATCAAAATTGAGGTTGATACTATCCCTTCATTAGCTCATAAGGGCTTGAATGAAGTACATGTTAAAATATTGCATGCAGATGGAAGGCTTTTAAATAGCTCAAACTATTATACAAAAAGTAACTAAAGGATTAATATGAAATCAGCATTGAAGAAAATAAACGGTTTTACCATGCTTGAAGTAGTTATAACAATACTTCTTTCTTTGCTGCTTTTCAGTATCCTTTATTTTTCTTATACAATCATCCAAAAAAATGTAAGACGATCAAAATCCGACCTGACAGAAATTTTACTATTGAAACAAAAATTGCACACAATTTTCGATCAATCCGATTCCATAATCAATAAAGGCAGTTACCTTGATTTTTATAATATCTCCGGCAGAAAAGCTCTTGAATTTAATGGTAACAACATGTTATTGGGAGATGAACAACACGTTGACACTTTATATTCCGGCAAATACACTTACTACATAAGTGAAAATAATGAGATTCGGTTAACTGATCAGTTAATCGTTGAATTCAGGCTTGAAACACCTCCTGATACCATTTTACTTTGCTTAAGTAAAACTTATCTGCCCGCTATAAGCTTAAGAAGGAAGGAGGTTGATTTTGAGTATTAATATTAATGAGTTAAAGAAAGGACCTAAGCCAAAAACAAAAAACAGCAATCATGTTATTAATTCTGTTTTAAATACAAAAATCCAGTTCAGGAAAGAAGAACTATCATTGGCACAAAAAGAATCTTTTTATTCCGAGGCTTCCATATTATTAGGTTCAGGGCTGGACATAAAAACATGCCTGGAGGTCATCATCAGTGAACAAACAAAAAAGAAACAAAAGCTTTTTTTTGAAACGATCAGTGAAAAAATAGTCAATGGCAGCAACCTGTCAGAATCCTTAATGGAGTCAAAGAAAATATCGATGTATGAGTACCATACTTTGAAGATCGGTGAAGAATCGGGAAAGATCACAGAGGTATTAAGACAGTTGGCAGGGCATTACAATAAAAAGATCAAACAGAGAAGGCAGATCATCAATACATTCTCGTACCCTGTTTTAATAATATCTACAGCTGTATTGGTTGTGGTTTTTATGATGACATTTATAGTGCCCTTGTTTGAAGAGTTGTTCAACCGTTTCCAGGGGGAGCTGCCCGCACTGACCAAACTTGTATTAAAGGCTTCAGATGCTGTCAGCAAGAACATTGGTAAAATTATTTTAGTCATTGTTTCAATCGTTGCATTTATCTACTTCTCCAGGCAAAAAATGTTTTTCAGGAAATTTTCTTCAAAGGCAGCACTGAGCATCCCGGTACTTAATTCGGTTTTGATAAAAATATACCTGTCAAAATTTTGCCAGTCCATGGAACTATTGAACTCGGCGAGGGTCCCAATCCTTGATTCAATCCAGCTGATTAAAAAGATTATTGGGTTCTACCCTTTTGAAATTGCCCTGGAAAAGGTTGAAGAGAGGATTATTAGTGGCGGGCTTTTGCATGAAGCACTAAAAGAACAAAAGGTGTTTGACCCCAAAATTGTATCGCTTACAAAAGTTGGTGAAGAAGTGAACCAGCTCAATATGATTTATAAAAAGCTGAACGAACAATACCACGAAGAGGTCCAGCACAAAATAGCCCTGTTGAACTCCATGCTGGAACCACTAATGATTATCATTATCGGCCTTTTTGTGGCCACCATATTGATATCCATGTACCTGCCGATGTTCAAAATGAGCAATTCAATGTTTTAAATAAATACGGTTATAAATGATTAAAAACAAATGATATGAAACGATTCTTTTCACTTAAGTTAAAAGCCTTTACCCTCCAGGAATTACTGGTGGTACTGGTAATTATCGGGATTTTGATCCTGATCGCGCTCCCCAACCTGATGCCCTTGATATCAAGGGCAAAAAGCACAGAGGCAAAAATGCAGCTGGGGCATGTTTACAACCTTCAGAAGAACCACTTTTACATGTATTCGAAATACGCTGCAGAGCTTAATGAAATTGGTTTTGAACAAGAGCCCCTTGTTACAAATGAAGGTAGTGCAAATTACCGGATCGAGATCGTAGAGGCCAATGCCGGTTTGTTCAAAGCAAGGGCTGTTGCAGTCGTTGATTTTGATGGTGACGGCACTTTCAATATTTGGGAAATTGACCAGGACAAAAAGCTTAAAGAAACAGTGAAAGATTGATGATGGTTTTTTTGATCCTATTTTTGTCACTAACATTTTTCTGGATTGCATGGCAGGATTTGAAGCACCGGAATGTGTTTGTCATTAGCTTTATTATTTGCTATTTGCTGGCAGGTATATTTTTAAACTTGTACAAAAAACCAAATTGGGATGATATTCTCTTTAATCTTGCTATCGTTGGTTTTATGGTGTCTTTTACAGGCATTTACTATATTTTAAAATACAGGCTTAAATTTATTGAGCGCTTAAAAAGATCAATTGGCCTTGGGGATATTGCCATGGTCCCGATCCTTGTTTTGTACTTTGAACCATACGGTTTTTTGTTGTTCCTGCTAATTTCTTTTTCCCTGTGCCTGCTTTACTGGGTGCTGGCACAAAAAGGCCCGGGCAAAACCCTGCTGGTCCCATTAGCGGGCATACAAAGCCTTATGCTCCCGGTATTATTATGGTACGGGTTTTTTACCAACACTTAATTTCTCACTAAATGATAAAGATTGATCGAGATAATGTCAATGTAATTAGTTCCCGGCAGGCATGGCATTACAAAATATTGCCCAAAGATGTGGCAAACGGGAAAATGGTTTTTTACTGCTCTGGTATTGATCTGGATACAAAAGAGGAACTCGAACTTGTTTTTGGGAAAGAGGTGGAACTTGTGCAGGTTGAGAGCGATGAACTTGACAAAAACCTGTTAATGCATTATCCTGCCCAATCAAAAAAAAACAGGCATGTACATGTTATAGGCAATGACATTGGCAACTACCTTCCCCTTTTACTGGATGAAGCGCATACGCTTAAGTCAAGTGATATCCATATCGAAGCTTATGAAGAAGACTGCCGCATCCGGTTCAGGGTTGACGGGAAATTGACAGAGCGTTATAAACTCGGAAGGGACAAATACCCTGCACTGGTCAATAAACTAAAGATCCGGGCACACCTTGATATTGCGGAAAAAAGGCTACCCCAGGACGGCAGGATCGTATATAAAGATGAAAACATTGAGACCGATATCCGGGTTTCCATTATGCCAACCCTGTATGGGGAAAAAGTGGTCCTTCGTTTGCTGAACAAAGAAATCGGGAATGTCAGCCTGGATTACCTGGGTTTCACAAAAGGCCAGTTAAACGAATATTTAAAAGCAATCCAAAAACCACACGGTATCGTATTGATCAGCGGCCCTACAGGTTCTGGAAAAACAACTACGCTGTATGCAAGCCTTAAGCTTTTGAACAAAGAAGACGTTAATATTTTAACAATTGAAGACCCTGTTGAATATACTTTAAAGGGGATAAACCAGGTACAGGTCAAGGAAGACATTGGGCTTACCTTTGCTGCAGCACTTCGTACCTTTTTGAGGCAGGATCCGGATATAATCATGCTTGGGGAGATCCGTGACAAGGAATCGGCCCAGATGGCAATCCGTGCATCGCTGACCGGCCACCTTGTATTTTCAACGATCCACACCAATTCGGCGTACGGTACAATCTCCAGGTTACTGGACATGGACATCCCCTCTTACCTTTTGGCGAATACCTTGAATATTTCCATGGCACAAAGGCTTTTAAGGACTCTTTGCCCGAAATGCAAAAAGGAAGAAGGGTTTTCAAACTACCTGCTGCCTGATGGGGTAAAACTACCCAAACCAATTGCCAACCATTATACCCCGCAAGGCTGTGAACACTGTTACTACACCGGGTACAGCGGGAGGAAAGCCATTTATGAGATCATCCCGGTCAACTGGGAAACCGCGGAGCAGATCAGGAATAATGAGTTCAGGGAAGATACCCTAAAGTACACCAAACTGAATGACTCTGCCCTTGAATTGTTCTACCAGGGAAATACCTCGTTAAATGAAATTTTGAGTTACCTGATATAAAATCGTAAGAATCATTTCTACCAAAAATACCACTCAACAATTTGCTTGTCTAACATACTTTTTATACATTTATACCTGCAACCCCAAGCTGCATATAATATGATGAATCAAAGACAATTTTCACAATTATTTTCTACCTGTAAGTTCATACTTTACAGTAGCATAAATAGTGCGCTAAATTTTACAAGCCACCTCAAACAAACTTTTATTATAAATTAAAATTTAACAATTATGTATGCAACGTTTAATGAAAACATGGAAAAACATCGCATCCTGATTTGGAATGCAGCAGATGATCAACTCGTTCAGCCACGTATAGAAACATATGGTTATACCGCTGAAGTTTTAGATGCCGGCAAAGCTCTTTGGACTCAAACTGATTTAATGGGTAAAAAACAGGACACTGAATTGGATGAGCAAAAAGCTGCAACAAATATCTTTAATGAAGCTTACCAGCAAGCTGTTTCTGAAATAAAACGACTGAAAAAACTGGCCAGGCTTGCTTTTGAAGGTAACTCCAATGCATGGAACATGCTTAAATTGGACAAGCTAAACATTACACGTTTTGAGGACTGGCAATCTGATGCCGAATTGGTTTGTACAAACTTACTGGCAAATGCCGAATGGCTAACCAGCATGCAAACTTTTGGCTATACAACAGAAAGCATCACAGCACTCCAAGGCAAAGTAACCAACCTGAAAAGCTTACAGCAGGATCAGCAACGCGAGATGGGTGATACTCAGCAAGCAACCGACGATAAATGGAAAAGCTATGAAGAACTAAAAAACTGGTGCTACAAACTAAAGGAAATTGCCAAAATCGAATTTGAAGACGATCCTCAGCTACTTGAGAAACTAGGCATTTTGGTACGCTCCTAAAATAAAGCCAACTATTAACTACTGATAGCCTCACTTCAAGTGAGGCTATCAGTAAGCGCTTTACCCTCTAAGCAACGATATCTTTTCCTAAGTTTTTAGCTTAGGAAAAGTTCTTCCCCAATTAAGGACGCCCCTTTTTATTAATTGGCGTCCTTTTTTTGGATCACTTCAATATTCGGGTGGGTAACTTTGTTGAATTTCTGATCCTCGTATAGGGGGAATTTGATTCTTGATTCTTGATGGATACTCGATTGTTGGATTACCTGATTTTGATTTGGAATTTGTTTTTTTGGATTTGGAATTTTACCTCAGTGCTTATTCTTTGA
>JANQII010000332.1 GCA_028282195.1 Prolixibacteraceae bacterium | reverse complement strand
GGTTATTTGCCCATAACAATCTTCCCAAAGGATGGACAAAAAGATTTCGCCCATGGAAAATCATACACTTAGAAGAATTTTCCGGGAAACCATTAGCTCACTCTCCAGCGGGAAAAAGAACTCAAATCACATCAGGGAAGGAATTTTATCCGAAAAAAAATTCTAAAACAAGAGTAGCTCGTTGGATCCATATCCGGCAGTTTCCGGACGTCGGTTCAAGTCCGGTCCCGCTACTAAATAAACAAAGGGAAAGCCGGTTCGAGAGAAGCGGCTTTTTTATTCTGGGTACAACATTTTTCCCGCATTCATTTTAGAACAAAAACTTTCATGAACCATGGAACAAATTACAATTTCTTCTCCAAATCCACATATTTCAAACTTTTCCCTCTGTTTTCCTGAATAAACCGCAAAGCCTTTTTGAGTTGGTTTTTATTCACACTTTGCATTCATAAAGATTTTGATGAGGCTCTTGATAGTGTTGTGAACTTTTAAATAAAGGAGTATCGAAGTTTCGGACGATTACAACGGTACGATTACTGGATAACTTTTCTCCGAAACGTAATTTTAGAGTAGAATTAATCTGTATTTTTAAACAAATATTTAGCCATGACGAAAGAAACAGCCATAAAACTTTTTAACGAAAGCCAAATCCGTGCTCATTGGGACGATGAAGCAGAGAAATGGTATTTTTCAATTATTGATGTCGTAGGTGTTTTGACGGAAAGTAATAATCCCAAAAAATACTGGAGTGTTTTAAAAACTAGGTTGAAAAAGGAGGGAAGTGAAGTGGCTACAAATTGTAGCCAGTTGAAAATGCAAGCTACTGACGGCAAAATGAGAATGACCGATGTAGCGGATACCGAACAGCTTTTACGCCTAATCCAGTCCATTCCCTCTTCCAAAGCTGAACCTTTTAAACTCTGGCTTGCTAAAGTCGGGTATGAACGCATTGAGGAAACAGAAGACCCCGAACTGGCTTTTCACAGGGCTATGGAAACCTACTTGAAAAAGGGGTATTCCAAAGAGTGGATCAACCAGCGTTTGAAAAGTATAGAAGTCCGAAAAGAACTGACGGATGAATGGGATGCAAGGGGTGTAAAAAAAGGATTGGAATATGCGATCCTAACTGATGAAATTACTAAAGCCTGGGCGGGGCATACTACCAAAGAATATAAAAAGCTCAAAAACCTGAAAAAAGAAAACTTGCGAGATAATATGACAAACCTTGAACTGGTTTTGAACATGCTTGCAGAGGCTTCTACTACAGAAATCTCAAAAAAGAAAAAACCAAAGACCTTAAGCCAAAATAAAAAGGTTGCACAAGAAGGTGGGAATGTAGCCGGAGTTGCACGGAAAGAAATAGAATCAAAAACAGGAGAAGATGTGGTTACGCCACAGAATTTTTTGGATTACAAAAGACAAAAGAAGATCAAAGGAAAAGAATAGCACTTACTTCCAAAAATCATAAACTTATTTTAACCTCTTCTAATCTTTTGATCAATAATAATATTTACAAATCCCCATAAGACTAATACTCCAACTATATACCAATCTTGATGTGAATCACTGAAATCTACTTTATTAATAATCGGAGAAAAAAATAATGTGCGAAATTTATTTTTTGATAGTTTCTTTTCCATATTTGTTACTAAATCTTTTTTGCCAAGAAATATATAATACCTTGTAAAAACTATACCTCCCTTTTTTAAAAAAATCAGAATTGATGATATTGAAAATCCAATCAACGAATAAAATCCTATGAAAGCCAAAGCTTCCGATGATTTACCAGATGCAACTACCGCGATCAAAATGACTAAAGAACCAGGAAAATAAAAATTCCTTCTATAAAAGCCGCAATCACTAAGGCTATGTATCCATATTTCTCATATAATAACTCTGAACTTTCAATAATTTGAACAGGAGGAGGCAAGCTAAACAACTGATAGCAAAAGACAAAGAATGTAAAAAATAACGCAAGTGTGAAAGGTACTAATCCTGGAGGTAACAGATTCTTTAGGCTCTTAACCCAAAGGTCGTCGGTTCAATCCCGATAGCAATCGGGACGGCCCCCGCTACTAATCAGGGAGAATGGAGCTAATCGGTTCTCTTTTTTATTTTCCAAGCTTTCAACAAGAAAAAAGAGAAACCCCAATTAGTTCCTCTTTCCAATATTCTAACGTGTTAATTACTATTTTAAACCACTTCTTTCAAGCAATGCATCCACTGTTGGTTCTTGTCCACGGAAACGTTTGTAAAGTAGCATTGGATGTTCACTGCCCCCTTTTTCCAGAATATTTTCACGGAATGAGTCTGCAGTTTCCTTATCAAAAATGCCATTCTCTTTAAATGCTGCAAATGCGTCCGCATCTAAAACTTCAGCCCATTTATAACTGTAGTAACCTGCAGCATAACCACCTGCAAAAATATGCGAGAATGCTGTACTCATCATACTTCCTTCAACAGGATCAAACAATTCGGTTGGAGCCATTGCTTTAGCTTCCAGTTCAGCAGGCTTTTCACTTAATGGCTCTGTTAACACATGATAAGCCATATCCAGCATTCCAAAGCTTAATTGTCTTTCAGACATATAACCAGATTGAAAGTTCTTCGCTGCAACAATTTTTTCAATTAACTCAGCCGGAATTTTTTCCCCGGTTTCATAATGAACAGCAAACAAATCCAACCACTCTTTTTCATAAGCCCAGTTTTCATGGATTTGAGAGGGAAGCTCTACAAAGTCCCAGAAAACACTGGTGCCCGAGGTTCCGGAATACTGACACTTACTAAGCATACCGTGCAAACCATGCCCAAACTCATGAAGGAAAGTAGTTACTTCTTCAAATGTCAGCAATGAAGGTGTAGTATCGGTTGGTTTTGTAAAGTTGGTAACAATGCTCACATGTGGCCTAACATCCTTGCCATCTTTCAGGTGTTGATCGCGAAAACTGGTCATCCATGCACCTGAACGTTTTCCTTCACGTGGGAAGAAGTCCATGTACAACACGGACAAGAATTTACCACTTTCATCAAAAACTTCATAAGCTAACACATCAGGGTGATAAACCTGTATATCTTTATTTTCCTTCAGCTCTATTCCGTAAAGCGTTTTAGCCAATCCAAAAACGCCATCAATTACATTTTCCAATTTAAAGTATGGCTTCACTTCTTCTTCGTTAAACCCATACCTTGCATTCTTCAATTTTTCAGAATAATAGGTCCAGTCCCACCTTTGAATTTTCCCGGTAAAACCAAGTTCTTTGGCAAATTCAGTTACCTCTGCAAAGTCTTTTTCAGCAACGGGGCGTGATGCTTTGTGCAAATCATCAAGAAACTCCAGAACACGTTCTTGTGTTTCGGCCATTCTTCTTTCCAATTGAAAATCAGCATGTGAATCATATCCTAAAAGATTTGCTCTTTCATGCTTCAAATCAACAATCTTTTTAATCAATTCATTGTTGTCATATTCATTCCCTTTATTTGCTTTAGTTGTAAATGCACGATAGATTTTTTCACGCAATTCACGGCTGTCTGCATATTTTATAAAAGGGCCAAAGCTTGGAAACTGAAGCGTGAACAACCAACCTTCCTTACCTTTAGACTTAGCGGCATGTGCAGCAGCTTCTTTTGCAAAACCGGGCAAGCCTGAAAGGTCGGCCTCATCTGTAATTAGCATTTCAAATGCATTGGTTTCAGCCAAAACATTTTCGGAGAACTTCAAACTAAGTTTTGAAAGCTCGGCAGAAATTTCACGGTAACGAACTTTTTGTTCTTCAGTTAGATTGGCACCGTTCCGTACAAAACCTAAATAAGACTTCTCTAGAAGCGTTTGCTGCTCTGCATCCAGCTTCAATTTATCCTTTTGATTGTATACAACCTTAACCCGTTCAAACAAATCTTTATTCAACGAAATATCATTGCTAAACTCGGCCAGCATTGGCGCGACCTCTTGTGCTATCTTTTGAATTTCATCATTCGTTTCGGCAGAATTCAAATTGAAAAATACTTTACGAATTGTTCCTAAACGTTGCCCTGCCTTATCCATTGCAACAACAGTATTCTCAAAACCTGGTTTCTCCTTGTTGTCAATTACTTGTTGTATTTCAGCACGAGCTTCTTCAATGGTTATCTTAAACGCCGGCAGGTAATGTTCATTTTTTATTTCCTCAAAGGGAGCTGTTTGGTGAAGCGTATTAAAAGGCTTCAATAAAGGGTTTTCATGGTTTTCAGCAACCGAATTATTCATTATCAGTAAAATTAAAAATGCAGGCAACAGTGCCTTAAATGTTTTCTTCATTTCAAAAAATTTTAAGTTTTCAGTAGAGTTGCGGGGAATAGGTATCCGCAATTCAGAATAAATTACAGAAAACTCAAAATTTGGTTCACTTCCCTGTTCTTTTTTTCTTTTTCTTTTCCACCGACCAGCCGAATTTTCCAATTGGCTCACCTAATTTGAAGTAGTGTCCATGGGAATAGCAAATCGGATCTGATTTTTTCAAGCTGAAAGCACCAGTTTCTTCATCCAGAAACGTATCATCAGCAATTACGTTCACAACTTCAGAAATAAACATATCATGCGTGCCAAGGTTTATAATGTCCTTTACTTTGCATTCAATATTTATTGGAGCCTCTTCAACAATCGGTGCTTTTACTACTGTTGCTGAAGCGGGAGTTAAGCCCATTTCTTTCCATTTGTTGAACTTTGAACCGGAACGGACTCCACACCAATCAGTTGCCTTAGCTAACTCCTCAGTTGTAAGGTTAATCACATACTCTCCGGTTCTTTTTATTATTTCGTAAGAATGCCTGCTGGGCCTTACAGAAATGTAGCACATCGGCGGATCACTGCAAATAGTTCCCGTCCATGCAATTGTTATTAAGTTGAATTCTTCTGGTTTTTCTCCACAACTTACAAGTACTGCGGGGAGTGGATATACCATTGTGCCGGGTTTCCAGTTTATTTTTGCCATAATTTTTAAAAGAATGATGCTATGGTTTCTATCTGCAAAATATATCTATACACAAAAGCTTCTCACTAACTGAAAAAAGTCATTAAGTCATTGGTCATTAGATGTCATTTCTAGTCAAAAATATTGTTATGGGACTAATGTTACTTCTTTTATTTTTGGGGATTTGTTTTTTGGATTTTGATATTTTTAAGTGAATTGGCCAACAACCATTAACTGAGTGGCCATTTGGAAGCCATGTTTATCCAGACGTTCCCGAAAAAGAGCAAGCTTATCAGCCATCTTTTCATGTTCCGGGCGTCCCTGAAGTTCTTCTAAAAGGTTTTCCATCATTTGATACCTTTCATCCAGAAAAACCTCATCAAAATTGGCCTTCTTCATTTTCTCATGTGGAAAAGATAACTGAACATCTACCCCATTCTCTTTTACTATATCAACTATCTCTTCTTTTGTCCAGGTTTTTTTATGACTAATCCCATGAAGACGATCAACAAATGACTTGAAATGGTGCAACATCTTTTGGTTTTCTTGCGCCTCGTTCAAATCACCATCAGATATTTCATTAATCACAACCCATCCATTTGGTTTTAATACACGCTTCATTTCAGAAAAGCCTTGCTCAATATCCTTCAAATGATGAAGTGCATTTGAAATGGAAACCACATCAAATGAATCATCATTAAAACCCAGCTTCTCCCCTTCCATTCGAATAAATTGAATGTGCTCCTTTGGGAAACGCTCACGAGCTTCTTTTAGCCATTGTTCCCCAGGATCAGTTCCTACAATTGCAACCGAATCCCCAAATGTATCATCAAGCACTTTGACAAAGTCTCCGGCTCCGGTTCCTATATCAAGTATATTTTTTATTGATTTGCCGTTAAAGAAAGATTTAAGTTGTTCCATCAAGTAATATTCTTTTGAATCAATTAGAAACTCAAAGATATAACTTCTACCAAAACCTTTTTAGTATAAAATGAACTACCCCGCTGCAAGCAGACGGGGTATCAGCCAAGGAAAGGAAAACAATAAAAAATGAAAGTAAGAAAAAGTTTAGTAGTGGGTTGCGGGTTTCGGGTTGCGGGTTGCGAATGCAGCATCCAGTATCGAGTATCGAGCATCCAGTATCCGGCACAACTCAAATGTAAAATATCGAATAAACCTGCCTGTCGGATTTCCTCCCGAAGAGATGGATTTCCTTCCGTAGGGACGGCAGACAAGAAATATCCAATCAGAAAGTTCCTGACTGGCTACTTATCCATTGTTTGTTCCTTCTTTCTTATTTTGATTTTCTGTGTTTTTGTAAACAATGGGTGTCATCTTTTGAAAAGATGACACCCCTGTACAAATCAAACCCTCCTTCTTTGAGGGTGGATTTTTAATGATTTATATCAATAAAAGGAAGGCGGATAATGCAGTGATAATTATTACAAAAGCCCGATAAGTGTTTTCAGGAATCTTTTTAACCAAAACAACACCTAAATAAGCTCCGAGCGCAATTGCCGGCAATGTCATTAAATCTATGGTAAGACTTTCCCAATCAATCGTTTTCCAGACCAAAACATGCAAAGGGAACTTGAATATATTGATAATCAAGAAGAACCAGGCTGATGTTCCGATAAAATTATTTTTGGGAAGATGCATAGCCAATAAATAAATGGCGAATATTGGGCCGGCAACATTTCCAATCATTGTTGCAAATCCCCCAAGTATGCCCATAGAAGCAGCAAACCACCAGTTATCCGGGAAAAAGTTTTTACCTTTCTTCCTGTCCTTCCATAGCATTAATCCAATGCATAAGAAAACCAGGACCGCAATGATATCTTTGAATTGCTCATCGTTAACAATTTCACCAACCCACAGCGCAATCCCGATGCCAACAAAAGCCCACGGAATGATTTTGAATAAGTATTTCCACTCTGCATGCCTCCTGTAATACGCAACACCAAAAACGTCGGCCATCATAAGCATTGGAAGTAAAATGCCAGTCGATAGTTTTCCTCCAAAAATAAATGCCAGAGTAGGAACAACAATCATGGATACGCCAGGCACACCAACTTTTGACATGCCTATCAGCATTCCGCATAAGGCCATCAAAAACCATTGCAACGGGGTAAGCTCAATTGAAGACAGGAATTCCATAATGTTTGTTCAGGTTCAGCAAAAGTAAAAGAATTTTTTTTACAGATGGAAGAATGAAGTTGAAAGCCAGTTGTATTTCTGTTATTTTTAAAATATATTTGTATTTCATAAATATGATTTAGAAATAATGACAACATTTACCAGCACACTTCCAGATGATCTGCTGCAAAAGTTGAATGAAACAGCAGGAAGGCTTTCCATGCCAAAAAATAAAATAATTGAGAAAGCTTTAACGATCTATCTCGACCAACTGATACGCTCAGAGTATGTGAAATCATACAAACAAGCCGCTGATGACATCAATATATTTGATATGGCAGAAGAAGGCATGGAAGACTATATGAAACAATTGGATCAATGAAACAGTGTGAAATATGGTATGCTGACCTCAACCCAACAAAAGGTAGCGAACAGCAGGGTTTCAGGCCTGTAGTAATTGTTAGTGGTAATATGCTAAACAAATACCTTCAGGCGGTAATCACCTGCCCGTTAACCACTAAAATAAAGAACTATAAAGGGAATATTATTCTTGAGCCTAATGAGCAAAATGGCCTAACAGAGAAATCTGAAATCATGATTTTTCACATTCGCTCAGTTTCTAAAGACCGTTTGATAAAAAAGATTGGAACTATTTCAAAAGAACAATTTAAAAAGCTTAAACAAGGTCTTGATGATATCATGCGGTACTAAGAACTTTTGGGAATGAAGTAAATTATAAATTATAGTATGCATTGAGCAGTCTCTGCTATAGCTAGTTGCGTGGACAGGCACTCAACTTTGCAAAAACACTCCAAGTAAAGGCTGTCCAAAAAGTTAACTTAACCGCTAAGTATTTTAAGGAAACGCAAAAGACACAAAGAGCCAAGCTTTGTTATATCAGGATATTAGTGTTCTTTGCATAATCTTATACGTTCTTCGCGGTTTGAATTTTATTCTTTTTGGACAGCCTCAATGTAGATGGAAACAAGCAATTATTGTAGCCATTGCTGGCAACTTACTTTTTTCATTTAATATTCTTGCACTAGTACTTCGGTAGGGATATGCAGTTTGTCGCTCAGCTTTCTTATCATATTTAATGTCAATTTACGTTTTCTGTTAAGAATTTCACTTACCCGACTCGTAAATCCAAGCACTTCTGCCAAATCCTTTTGTTTCATTCCCATTTGTTCCATTCGGAATTTTATTGCCTCGATTGGATCAGGCCATCCGATTGGATAATGCTCGTCCTCATACTTCTCGATTAAGATAGAAAGAACCTCCGCTTCGTCTCCTTCCCGTGTATCGATTTCTGCGTGGAAAATTTCCTCCAATCTTTTTAATGCTTGGTTGTAATACTCTTCTGTTTTAATAGCTTTTATATCCATATCAAATGCTGTTGGCGTCTATTTTATCATATTCTTTGTGAGTTCCAATAAATCGGATAAACACCCATTTTCTTGGGAAATTGATTTCTACAACCAGCCGGTACTTGTTTCCACAAATATTAAATACGACCCGACTATTTTTTAAAATACTGGCTGATGCATATTGAGCTTTGATTTCGTTTGGACTGTTCCAATCCGCTTTATTCGCTTCACGATACCAAACAATTAGCTGTTGCTCGCTGTCAGGATTTAGTTCCCAAAATTCTTTCAAAGTTCGTTTTGCAATAACTCTCAAAATATTCTTTTACCACAAATATAGTGAATATTACCAAAATGGTAATATTTTTAATTTTTTTGCTTGTTGCCAACTTAATAGTTGATTTAATAATGCGTATGAAATTCTCATCACCCGGAAGATTTCACAAAAAAAGCCTGCATGAAACTCACACAGGCCTTAATATATTTCAAATAAATAAAATCTTATTCAGAAAGAGCAAAACGTTGGAAAGAAGTTACAGTTAACTCTTTATCAACTGAACCAAGATAATCCTTCACCGTTTGCTTGTTGTCTTTTACAAAAGCCTGGTTCAATAAAGTGCTTTCTTTAAAGAATTTGTTCAAAGAACCTTGAGCAATTTTGTCAAGCATTGCTTCTGGTTTACCTTCCTGACGGAATTTTTCCTTAGCGATTTCCAGTTCTTTATCAATTACTTCCTGAGAAACTGCATCTTTATCAACAGCAACAGGGTTCATTGCAGCAACTTGCATTGCAACATCTTTTGCAACCTGAGCATCAAATCCAGCTTTATTAAAACCAACCAAAGTAGCTAGTTTATTACCTGGGTGAATGTAACCAACAACGAATTCAGCTTCAACACTTGCGAAGTGTCCCAACTCAATCTTTTCACCGATAACACCAGTTTGCTCAGTTACGTGATCAGCAACAGTACGACCATCAACATCAAGGCCTTTCAAACCTTCAAGGTCTGCTGGTTTATCTGCAACTGCAACACTAGCGAAGCTATCCGTTTTCTTTACAAAATCATCGTTTTTAGCAACGAAGTCTGTTTCGCAGTTCAACACTACGATAGCTCCAAATTTATTATCATCAGATACTTTAGCAAGTGCTACACCTTCTGATGCCTCACGATCAGAACGCTTGCTTGCTACGAGTTTACCTTTTTCACGGATAATTTGAACAGCGCCATCAAAGTCACCATTCGCGTCGGTAAGGGCCTTTTTGCAGTCCATCATTCCGGCGCCGGTTGCTTTACGCAACTTCATTACATCTGTAGCAGTAATTGCCATAATTGTTTAATTTATTATTGTTTAAATGAGCAATTAATCTTCTTTCTTTTCAGCTTCAGCAGCTTCCTCTTCTACTTCTTCAGCTTTAGCAGCAGATTTTTTCTCATCTTTTGCTTTTTTCTTGCTGGCTTCTGCTTCTTCATTTTCACGCTCAACTTTGCGTTCGTTTAAACCTTCACCAATTGCCTCAGTCATCAAGCGAACAACCAAACGAATTGATTGTGAAGCGTCATCATTTGCCGGGATAACGAAATCCAAACCTTCTGGCTCAGAGTTCGTATCAACCATTGCAAATACAGGGATACCTAATTTTTGTGCTTCACGAACAGCGATTTTCTCTTTCAATACATCAACAACGAACAATGCAGCCGGAAGACGGGTAAGATCAGAAATACTACCCAAAATTTTCTCCAACTTCGCACGTTGACGGGTAATTTGAAGTTTTTCGCGTTTTGACAAGTTATCCCAACTGCTGTCTTTCATCATCTTATCGATAGAGATCATTTTTTTAACAGCTTTACGGATCGTTGGGAAGTTGGTAAGCATACCACCTGGCCAACGTTCAACAACGTATGGCATATTTACCCCGCCTACTAAATCAGCAACGATTTCTTTTGCTTGCTTTTTGGTAGCAACAAAAAGAATCTTGCGGCCCGACTTGGCGATTTGCTTAATAGCGGCAGCAGCTTCGTCAATTTTTACAACTGTTTTTTGAAGGTCGATAATGTGGATACCATTTTTCTCCATGAAAATGTATGGAGCCATGTTTGGATTCCACTTTCTTTTCAAGTGTCCAAAGTGAACACCTGCGTCCAATAATTCTTGAAAATTAGTTCTTGGCATCTTTTTACTTTTTGAATTAATTTGTTGAAAAGCAACCTCTGAGTAGTCCATTCGAGTGAAGTCTCAGTGGTTTCAGATCCACAGTTATTATTAAAAAATCGATTAACGTTTTGAGAACTGGAAACGCTTACGTGCTTTTGGTTGTCCTGGTTTCTTACGCTCAACCTCACGTGGGTCACGGGTAAGGAATCCGGCAGCCTTAAGCTCAGGGCGAGACTCAGCATTAATTTCAATCAATGCTCTTGAAATCGCTAAACGTAAAGCTTCGGCCTGGCCTTTAATACCACCGCCGTCCAGGTTTACTTTAATATCGTACTGATCAGCTACACCAATCAAGTTGAGTGGCTGCATAACAATATACTGTAGCGTACCATTTGGGAAATATTCTTTTAAGTCCCTTTTGTTAATGGTAATGTTTCCTTTGCCTTCGCTTACATAAATACGGGCAACGGCACTTTTCCTACGTCCTAAGGTGTTTACTACTTCCATTGTTATAATTTAATCGTATTTAAATCAATTACTTTTGGGTTTTGAGCTTCTTGTTTGTGCTCAGGGCCAACATATACCTTCATATTACCGTAAATTTTGCGGCCTAAACGGTTTTTAGGCAACATCCCTTTTACAGCTTTTTCAACCAGTCTTTCAGGGTATTTAGTCATAATATCCTCAGGAGTTTGAGAGCGTTGACCACCAGGGTATCCGGTATGACGAAGATAAACTTTATCAGTCATTTTTTTTCCGGTAAGTTTTACTTTTTCTGCATTGATAACAATTACGTTGTCACCACAGTCAGCATGAGGGGTAAAATTGGGTTTATGCTTCCCTCTCAACATTTTAGCAACAGATGAAGCCAAACGGCCTAGCACCATATCCGTTGCATCTACAACAACCCATTCTTTATTTACCGTTGCACTATTGGCTGAAACGGTCTTATAACTTAAGGTATCCACTTGTTTTAATTTTTTAATTAACACTTAAAACTGCAAATTCTTATTCATCAGTCACTTACGAGTAATACAATTTATTAACATCGGGCATGTTGATAACTGATCTACTCCTAAGATTTTCAACAATTTATAAGAACTTCACATACGGACAATAATCGGGACTGCAAAAGTATTTCTTTTTTCGGAAAAACCAAACAGAAAAAACTCCCAAAAAGAAATTTAACGCAAAGATTTACAAGGGGAAGCCAGGAACTGGAAATTTGGAGTTCGAAATGAACTCGTCATTACGATGAGCAAAGCGAAGAAGTAATCTGTTGAGAGTTGCGGGTTGCGGGTTTCGAGTTAAATTCAAAGATTTAGTTATTTACTACTAAATTCCAACTAATGTCTAATGACAATTAATGACTAAATGACAAATTGCTATATTCGCATCATGATCAAAAACAAACGATTAAAAGCCGATTTTTTCCAACGCGATACGGTTACTGTTGCTCAAGACTTGTTGGGGAAATTAATTGTTAGGG
Organism: Prolixibacteraceae bacterium; assembly: GCA_028282195.1. Lineage (GTDB taxonomy): Bacteria > Bacteroidota > Bacteroidia > Bacteroidales > Prolixibacteraceae > Sunxiuqinia. The sequence continues at coordinate 25,702 of JANQII010000332.1, read as the reverse complement.
ATTTTGGGAATGGTGAAATAAAACATTATCGAATTACAGAAACGGAAGCTTATTGCGGACAAGAAGATTTAGCTTGCCATTCAAGTAAAGGAAGGACAAAACGAACAGAAATCATGTTTCAGGATGGAGGGCATATTTACGTTTACCTGATTTACGGGATGTATTGGCTTCTAAATTTTGTAACAGAAAACGAAGAGAATGCATCTGCGGTTCTGATCAGGGGCATAGAAGGGTTTGATGGACCTGGGAAACTTGGTCGCGAACTGCAACTCGATCGTTCATTCTATGGTGAAAACCTTGAAACTTCAACACGATTATGGGTTGAAGACTCCGAACCTATAGTTAATTTCAAATCAACTCCGCGCATCGGTATTGATTATGCCGGTGAACCCTGGGTAAGCAAAAGGTGGAGGTTTTGTACCTAACCTACTGCCTTTTCAAAATTACCCTGTCATAAATCCAAAGCAAAACGACAGCCAAAAATGCAACCCCTGCATAAATCATCCAGATATTCTGAGGGTGATAATTCACCCACAAAAAGTCAGACAATTCTGAAACAGTCATATTCATTTGTTGAGCAGCTTCCTGCAAATAATCGTTTTTAGTAAATTCCGCTGAAACTTCAGGGATTTGAAGGCCACGTTCGGCAACTTCCTTTTTCAACAAGAAAATCTTATCTGAGATTTCTTCGTAAAGACTTCCCGACAGGAATCCGGCAATTTGATGACCCAATGCAATAGCAATGTAAGAAGAACCCAGATAAAGTGCCTTTTTATCATCCGGGGCAATCCGGCCAACATATTCGGTGAATTTTGGCGAGCTGGCCATTTCGCCCAATGCAAAAATCAGCACTCCCAGCATGATAATCCATCCGCTTTGAAAAGAGAACATTAAACCCAATCCACCAGCCAAAACAAAAATACCACCCATCATGGCTGTTAATGACCGAAAACGCATAACAAATGCCGAAACTACCAATTGAAAACAAATGATAAAAAAGGAATTAAGGCTTAAAAAAGTAGGGGTTGAAATGCTCCCATTTTCATTTCCAACAGCTTCAGCTAAGCCAGGGAGAATGGAGTGTAAAGCATCATACAAAATGGTTATATCTACCCATTCATCAACAAAAACAGGAAATGTATAATACAACTGGTTATATGCTGCCCAAAATATCGACATGATAATCAGAAACAAGACATAGCGCCAGTTCTGCATCGTAATCCATATATTTATAAAAGCTTGCCCTATCTTTTTTGCTAAACCTCTCTCACTGCTTTTTTCAATCGGTTCCTTAAAAAAGAAAAAGGTAACTACATAATTCAATGCAACTACAATGATCGACATGAAAAACACGTAATCCCATCCTTTCTTCAGCAAAATACCTGCAATAAAAGGACCAATAAACCCACCAATATTCACCATCATATAAAAAATACCAAATCCAATGGATGCTGTTTCAGAATTGGTAGTTTTGGAAATCATGGCCGTAATGATTGGCTTAAAGAATGCACCTCCGACACAAATCCAGATAAATGAGAAAAAGGCCATTTCAAAACTGTGAAAGCTCCGCATCATGTAAAACCCGGAAATGTAAAGAGCAAAAGACAGGTAGAGGATTTTTTTATACCCTACTTTGTCTGCAATAGCCCCGGTTACAACGGGTAAAAAATATAATAGCATAGAGCCTGTGCCCATTATGATCCCCTTCTGCGCCTGGGTAAACCCTAATGCTCCGGTATCTTTCGAGTTAACAAGAAATAAAGCCAAAGCCATATAAAATCCGTACCAGGCCCATCTTTCAAACAATTCAATTGTATTTGATGCCCAAAAAGTTTTATTGTATTTTTTGAAGATACTAAGTGCTCCCATCATCATTATTTTAAAGAAGAAGGTAAAGAAAATAAAAATCTGGTTGTAATGCCAATTAAAATTAATTAACTAATTGGTCGTGAAAGTATAGTTAGATAAATCAACAGCTTTATTACTTTTGTTGTTTCAGAAAAAAATTAGGAATATGAAATTGAATAAGAAATCAAGGATAGGAATTGTATTGAGTGGCTTGCTGGGTATTTTGGTATTGTTTACAGCACTCAATCGTGATGATAAGCTTTTTTTAATTGATAAAAACCTGGATATCTACTATACCCTTTTCAGGGAACTTAACCTGTTTTATGTGGACGATATTAACCCGACTGATTTGGTAAAAACCAGTATTGATGAAATGCTTCAGTCCCTTGATCCATATACGAACTACATTCCTGAATCGGATATGGAAGATTTCAAATTTATGACTACAGGAGAATATGCCGGTATCGGAGCACTAATCAGTAAGCATGGTGATAAAGTGGTAATAGCTGAACCCTACGAGGGGTTTCCAGCCCACAAGTCAGGCTTAAAAGCCGGAGATGTTATTATTGAAGTTTCAGGAAAAGAAACTCAAAAGATGAATACCGAAGATGTGAGTAACCTACTGAAAGGACCTGCAAACCAAGTAGTAAAAATTAAAGTTAAACGACCAGGCGAAAAGAAAACCAGGAACTTTGATGTAGTTCGTGAAAAAATTCACATTGATGCTGTCCCCTATTACGGAATGCTTGATGATGAAACGGCATACATCCGTTTATCAAATTTCACCGCCAATTGCAGCGAAGAAGTAAAAAAAGCCTTTGTTGAATTGAAAGAGCAAAAGAAAGCCAAATCGTTGGTACTTGACCTTCGTTCAAATCCAGGTGGATTGCTTATTGAGGCTGTAAAAATTACCAATTTTTTTGTTCCTAAAGGGGAAGAAGTAGTTAGCACACGGGGAAAGGTAAAACAATGGGATAAAGTGTATAAAGCCACTGAGGAGCCGCTGGATACGATAATGCCTGTTGCAGTATTGGTTAACAGAAGCTCAGCCTCAGCCTCAGAAATTGTTGCTGGTGCCATACAGGACTTAGACAGAGGGGTTATTGTTGGTGCAAGAACTTTCGGGAAAGGTTTGGTTCAAACAACACGTGAACTTAGCTACAATACACAATTGAAAATTACTACCGCAAAATATTATATCCCAAGTGGTCGTTGTATTCAGGCCCTTGATTATTCTCATAGAAATGATGACGGAAGTGTTGGAACTGTTCCTGATTCACTGATTACTGAATTTACCACGAAAAAAGGACGTAAAGTGTACGATGGCGGAGGAATTGTTCCCGACGTTAAAATAGACCTTGATATTTTGAGTAGCCTTAGCATTCATCTTGTTCGGGATTTTATGTTTTTTGATTTTGCCACCCAATTTGCAAATAAAAACGAAACCATCGCATCGCCCGAAGAATTTAAGATTAACGATGAAATTTTTGCTGAATTTAAAGAGTTCGTGAAATCAAAGGATTTTTCTTACGAATCTGCGACCGAAAAGCAATTCAAAGAGCTCTTGGAAATCGCAAAAAAAGAACGCTATTACTCTGTTGCCGAGGAACAATTTGAAAACCTGAAAATAAAAATCGGACACGAACTGGATAAAGATTTAGAGCAATTCAGGGAAGAGATTGCCGATATGCTTACCGATGAAATTGTTACCCGGTATTATTTTCAAAAAGGAGCAATACGATCAGCAATTATAAATGATAAAGGAATTGCTAAAGCCAAAAAGTTAATCAAAGACCCTGAGGTGTACAGTTTAACATTTACTCCTGGCAAAGTTATTTCGATGAGCCACATAAAAAAACCCAGTACTAAAAACCGGGTTTTTCATGATATAATAATTAATAATTAACCTCCTAAACCAAAGGTATCCGGGTACATAATGGCAATTGTAATCATAGCCACTATAAAAATTGCCAATGCAACAAAGAATAAAATTACACCAGCCTTATAACGTTTATTACTTTTCTGTAGCTGCGTAACCGACAAAATCTTATTGATCTTATTAACCATTTTCTTCAAAGCCATTTGATCTTTAACAATGTAGTCATAGGCTCCATACTTCATTGTATTAATAGCAATGTCGATACTATCCTGTCCAGACAAAAAGATAAATTCAACATCAGGGACTATCTTTTTAGCCTTCTTGAGAACCTCAATACCATTCATCCCCTCCAACAAATAGTCCTGAATAACTATTCGAGGCTGTTTGTCCATTGCTGCAATAGCTTCTTCCCCTGTGTAAAATGTTTCAACATTAGTAAACTTGTTTGTTTTTAGAAAGCTAACAACCAACTTGTTATAAACATGGTTGTCTTCCACTACAAAAATCAAAGGGTTCTTGTTGTTTTGCATAATCCAGATATAAGTTATTTAGCGCCCAGTCTTTGAAAAAGTTAAAAAAAGAGAATAATTGCTTGTTAAATTTAGTAAAAAATAAAATACAACATTTGAAAAACGTGAGATTTAATAGTTACAATATATTTTGTTTTCAACTTTTTTCTTTTTTCTGGCATTCAGTTAGCATATTTACTTTCTTTGTATAAAGCTTATAACCATGCTACTTGCAATTGATATTGGAAATACAAATATTGTTTTTGGAGTTAATTCAGGAGACCAATGGGAAAAAGTCTGGAGAATCCAAACTGATCCTTTAAAAACAGCTGACGAATACGAAGTCATTTTCAGATCGCTTTTTATTAATGGCAAAGTCTGTAAAAACTCCTTTACTAAGGTAATTTTAAGTAGTGTGGTTCCTGCGCTCTCTGCCGAAATTGTAAAAATGACCAAAGTGTTAACAGGGCTGGATCCAATATTAATTGGCCCTGATATTTATGATAAACTTCCGCTGAAAGTAATTAATCCTTTTGAAATAGGTACAGATTTGGTTGCCAATGCCATGACAGCTTTCACCAAATACGAAAAGGATGTGATGATCATTGACTTCGGAACTGCCTTGACATTCACAACGATTTCGAAAGAAGGGGAAATACTGGGAGTTGCCATTGCTCCCGGATTACGGACTGCAATTAAAACTTTAGCGGGCAATACCGCACAACTTCCACATGTTCAATTGGAGGCTCCTCCATCTGTTTTGGGAAAAAACACAACTCATGCAATTCAATCAGGGATATTAATTGGATTTACAGGTTTAGTTGAACGAATGATTACAGAAACCGAAAAAGCCCTGAATAAAAAACTACTTGTTATTGCAACTGGTGGCCTTTCCGAAATTCTTGCTGCTGAAACCAACGAGATTGACCATCTTGAAGAAAATATTACACTCGACGGGCTAAAGGCCATTGGGGATATTCTCTCTTGATTTTGCCCAAAGTGATGAACTACAATTCATGAGTAACATGAATTATTGAGTTATACTTTTTATATCTGAAATTATTGAAGACAATAGAAAGCAGTTGAATACAATTGTTTTTCTATTGTTTACAACTGTATTCAATCGTATTCTTTTTTGAGCAGAATTATAAGTCGCTGACTGAATGCAAATTGCATTTGTAAAAGTCCTGCTTTAGTTGTTAAAACATGTAAAATTCATGCTTTAGATTAAACCCTTTGGAAAACAAGAAGTCAAAAGGACAAAATAATCAGTAAAAAATTTAAAGCGATGAAGAAACAATTAATTTCAATTGGCTTATCACTCATTTTCATTTTAAGCCTAAGTTTAGTACAGGCCAATAATTCAAAAAAAGGACAAAGAGGTGAATTTAAAGGTAAAGGTCATCATGGAATGATGCATGAAAAACTGATTACTGAAGAGCAAAAAGAGATTTTCAAAGAAATTCGCCTCACAAGCATGAAAGAATCAAAACCAATTCAGGATGAACTTAGAGAATTAAAAGCTCAGCATCAAACTTTGATGACTGCTGAAAAGCCCGACTTAAACAAAATTTACGCAAGCATTGATAAAATGAGTGAGCTAAAAACGAAACTCACAAAAATTAAAGCAAAATCAAGAGTAGAAATGGCCTCTCATTTAACAGAAGAACAAAAACTTAAAATGGCTCATTTTCATAAATTTCGTAAAGAAGGAAAGCACAATCATTTTAAAAGACCTGGGAATAAAGGTTGGAATGAGTAATTGGTTTTCTTATTTCATGACTGAAAGCCGGGATAGTTCCCGGCTTTTTTATGCTCTAAATTTTAGATACTTACCGATAAAATACTTGTGTTGAACGAAAAATGAAGGGATTACTTCTTAGAATGATCTATATTATGCAACGAAAATCAAAATCTTGCGTCATAATCTTAAAGAAACATATCATGAAGAAACATTTTTTTCAAGTTTTCATTTCTTTTTTATCACTAATTGTATTCTCTACATCTTGTATTTTTATTGGTCCTTCAATCAGAGGGAATGGTCAGGTAGAGCGTCAAAAACGAAACATTGATGATTTCTCATCAATTAGAGCATCCCGGGGACTCGAAGTCTATCTTGTTCCCAGCGACGAAGAGTTGGTTGTTGTTGAAGCTGATGACAACCTGTTCGAAGTTATTAAAACGGAAGTTGCAGGTGATGAGCTGAAAATCTATGCTGACGAACAAATCCGTTCAGCTGAATCAAAAAAAGTTTTTGTTCATTATGAAGAAATCAACGAGGTAAAATCAAGTTCTGGCTCACACGTCTATACCAACGGAATGTTACATTCAAAATCATTAATTCTTACAGCCTCGTCCGGAAGTCATCAAAAAATGGAAATAAGCTCATCACGTTTAAACACCAGGTGTTCTTCGGGAGCACATATTTCAATTGAGGGCAAAAGTGATAAAGCAACATTTAAGGCTTCTTCAGGAGCGCACATTAAAGCCAAAAAACTAACTACTGATGAAGCTAATGCGGATGCTTCGAGTGGCGCACACATTACATTCACAGTTACAGAACTTTTAGATGGTGAAGCATCAAGTGGAGGGCATATTTATTACTACGGAAACCCTGAAAATACGTATATCAACAAATCATCAGGAGGGCACATTGTTTCCAGGTAAAATAAACACTTAAAACCATAAGCATGAAAACAATTAAACTTTTTACTATTTCAATGGCATTGATTGTCTGTTTTGGGGCTCAGTCCTTTGCTAAGAAATCAGATACTCAGGTTCGTAATGTTTCAGGGTTCAGCGCCATAAAAGTTAGCAGCGGTATTGATCTTTACTTAACGCAAAGTAATTCTGAAAAAGTTGAAGTTAAAGCTGACGAGGATATCATAGATAAGATTATTACAAAAGTTAAAGATGGTGTTTTACACATTTATCTTGAAAAAAACATGAACTGGAAATGGAATAAATCACGTCAGGCTTTTGTTACATTCGATGATTTAACAGCAATTAAGGCTTCTGCCGGTTCTGATGTTTACTCAGAAAATAGTTTCGATCTTGAAGATCTTAAACTTGATGCCAGCAGTGGTTCTGACATTAAGCTTACAGATGTAATCGCTCAAAAAATATGGCTGGAAACAAGTAGTGGTTCTGATGCAAAACTTTCCGGTAAAGTTGAACAATTTGAGGCAAGAGCTTCAAGTGGAAGCGATATTGATGCCGGAAACCTGATAAGTAAAAATTGCAAGGTAAGGGTATCCAGCGGTTCAGATGCTACTGTTCATGTAACAGAGAGCCTGAAAGCTGATGCAAGTAGCGGAGGGGATATCCGATATAAAGGCAACCCAACACACAGGGACACTAATGAGTCCAGCGGAGGGGACGTATACAGCTTCTAAGCTATTTCAATGGGTGTCATCTTTTGGGAAGATGACACCCCTGTACAAACCGGTTGAAGCTATATCAGAGGCCATTTTTAGCTAAACTTTTGACAAGCTCAATGAATCTTTGCTGATCTATAATTAGCTATGCGAAAAGGTAAATCATTTTTTCAGTAGTTTTTGCATTGCTTTAGCATAGCGTTTCCCCAGTTCACGATAGGATTGCGCATCAAAATGGACTTGATCCCCTTTGTCTTTTAATCCCTTACTACTTACCATTTCCATATTAGGGTCAGCCTTTGCCAGCAACTTAGTGGCATTTGTTACCATTTTGGGATATATTGCCTCTTCTTTCCAAACCTTACCATTATACGATTGAAAAGCTTTCACCATCTCCCCGGCAACAAAAGGAAGCTCAGGATTGCCAACCAGTTTTCTCAAGCGTGAAATCAAATCTTTGAGTTTTTGCCCATAATATGGAGCTCGCTCAAGTTTCGTGTCTGCCTCCCCCTGGTGCCATAAAATTCCTTTCAACTCTCCATCCTGAAGAGCAAATTCCAATCTTGCTACCATATCATCCCAGGGGTAAGTTTCGGTTCCCATATAAATAGCTCCCGCTTTCCAGCTATCAATCGGCGACCCTCCTACAGCACATGGAATAAGACCAATTTTGACATCTGGATTTAACTTCTGCATTTCAATCCCAAAAGTACGCCCTAAACCAACTCCAGCTATCTTTTTATCAAAATGGATCGGGTCTTGTGCCGGTTTCCACTTCAAGTCTTTGGTTAAAGTCAGGACATTTTGCAGCGGAATGGTATCTTCAGCTTCAACAATACCACGACCAGCCATATTCGACTGTCCGATCAATAAATATAAATCCAGCTTTTCCTGTGCAAAAACTGATAAACAAATAAATAAACAGAAAAGAATTACAACTATCCGTTTCATAAGTTTTAGTAGAATTTAATTTACAATCTCAAATCTAATAAAAACTAAAAAAGGATTAAAACATCAGATTTTAATATGGATTGAAAATTTTTCAAAAGTTGGAAGAGTGAAGCCAGAAGTCAGAAGTTTTTTTGTCTTCCAACTTCCCTGTCTACCGTCAGGCAGGCAGCTTCTGACTTCACTCTTCCAGCCATTATATATAATAAAACTATCTATATTTGTAGCACATCAAAAATTGAAAGTGTTGACTGAACAGGGAAAATCAAATGACAAAAAACTTATCCTTCGACTAATTAAAGGGGACAAGTTTGCATTCAATCATTTCTTTAACTTGTTCAATCAAAAATTATATTTCTTTGCCCTTGGTTACTTAAAATCAGACAAAGATGCCGAAGAAGTTGTCCAGGAAACTTTCCTGAAAATCTGGGAACGGAAAGAATACATCAATCCGGAACTTTCCTTCCAGGCTTATCTGTTCAAAATTGCATTTAACTTCATTCAAAAGAAGCTGATAAAAAAAATGAGTGATGAAGAATTAAAGCATAATCTGACCGAAGAACTTGTTTATTTTGACAGTCAGACCTCAAACATGGTAAACTACCATTTTCTGCTTCAGCATATTAATCAGTTAATAGATCAGTTACCGCCCCGTCAAAAAGAAATTGTGGAACTTAGGAAATTAGAAGGTTACTCTGTCAAAGAAATTTCGGAACAACTTTCTTTGGCAGTAAAGACCGTAGAAGCCCACCTGACAGCGGCCCTTAAATACTTAAAAGAGCAACTTAAAACAGAAAGATTCGATGATCTTTTGTTATTTGCCTTAATTTTTCGAAAAAGAATCTGACAGGGACTAAGGGTAAAATCTCATTCGCAGATATTACTTACAAACACCTGTAAAAGATGAACAATAAATTAGGCTTGCTTAAACGTTTTTTTGAGAACCGATACTCAAGAAATGATTATCAGGAATTAAAAAAACTGGTTTATTCCGGGGAAGATGATTTCGAAAAAATGATGCAGGAACATTGGAACGAATTCAACCCAGAAGCAAAAACAGAAAAACGATTTGATGAAGTTCGTAAAAGAATTAGTGCGAATTCTTACAACGAAGACGTTAATCCTATAAAGAAAATATTCACGACATTCTCTAAAGTAGCTGCAATACTTATACTTCCACTTATTATTGCAGCAGGATACCTGTATTTTGAGTTTAATGATTACTTATCCCAGAAAGATGTATTTGTTGAGGTAGCTTCTCCTGTTGGAGGCCGAACCTCTATTAATTTACCCGATGGCTCTAAAGTATGGCTAAACGGTGAATCAACTATTAAATATCCGGCCGTTTTTAATGAAAACCGTAAAGTTGAAATTTCCGGAGAAACTTTCTTCAAAGTAAAAAGCGATGTTGAAAATCCATTCCTGGTGGGAGCTAAAGATGTTTTTGTAAAAGCTACGGGTACCGAATTTAATGTTTTTGCTTATGATGATGAGCCCGATATCAATGTTATTTTGAAAGAAGGAAAAGTGAATGTTTTTGATCATTCTAAAAAGTTTTTAAAAAAGATTGAACCAGGCTATCAACTAAAGTACAATAGCACTTCAGGTGATTTGAATTATTTAAAAACGAATGCAGAAGATTATTCACAATGGATTAATGGCAAACTAATTTTCAGGGAAACTCCTTTTTCTGAAGTCATTGCCAGAATGGAACGTTGGTATGGAGTAGATATTGAGATGATGGATGATAAGCTCAACAGCCTGCACTTTAAGGCAACATTTGAAGAAGAAAGTATAGAAGAAGCATTAAAACTTTTGCAATACACGGCAACCTTCAACTATCAGTTTGAAAAAAGAAAGATTAAAGAAGATGGTTCTTACGAAAAACCAAAAATAGTTATCACTAAAAAATAAATACTTATGGAAAAATAAACTGTACGAAAGAAAATCAGGGAAGCGATTGCAGCACTCCCCTGATCCTAATCAAAGAGTTAAATTTTAACCCTCAAAATCATTCAAATTTATGAAAAAAATTCGAACCGATTGGGCTAATACACAGTATGGCCTGGTCAAATTTTTTAGAATTATGAGATTATCTCTATTCTTACTGCTATTTCTGATTGCCCAATCCTGGGCAATTGAATCGTATTCACAAAAAACGGTCCTAAATTTGAACATGTCTAATGTAAACGTAGTGGACATACTGGAAGAAATTGAAAATCAAACAGATTATTACTTTCTTTTTAACTATGAGCAGCTAAACATTAACAAAAAGATTAATGTAAAGCTAAACAATTCTAAAATTGATGAAGCACTTAACCAAATCCTGAAAGACACTGGTTTGAATTATGCCATTAAGGATCGTCAGATCATTATTAAAAAGGAGCAACAAACCGAAGCTAACTTCTCAAGTGTTCAGCAACAAAAAACCGTTACCGGAAAAGTAGTTGATGAAGACGGACTTCCTCTGCCTGGTGTAACCGTGGTCGTAAAAGGAACAACAACCGGAACTATAACCGATACAGATGGGGATTATACAATCCCTGATGTAACAAGCAACAGTACACTACTATTTTCATTCGTGGGAATGTTAACCCAGGAGATATTTGTCGGGGATCAAAGTTCCATCAATGTAACGATGAAAATAGATGCCATTGGTATTGATGAGGTTGTTGCAGTGGGATATGGTACACAAAAAAAATCGTCAATAACAGGAGCAATCGCAACAGTAAAAGCAGATAAGATTGAAGCAATCCCAGTGCCAAACTTATCAAATGCTTTGGCTGGCCGTTTAAGTGGTGTTTTTGTTAATCAGGCATCAGGAGCCCCGGGTTACGCCTCAAATATCAGGATTCGTGCTGCCAATACATGGAAAGATACCGGGGCCACACCCCTTTTTGTAATTGATGGGATTGTATCTGACAAAACCGATTTTGATGGATTGGACAACAACGAAGTTGAGAGCATCACAGTGCTGAAAGATGCTGCGTCTGCCGCAATTTATGGAGCACGGGCAGCAAATGGTGTCGTTCTGGTAACGACAAAAACCGGTAAGGCAGGGACTTTCCAATTGAACTACAATTATTTCTATAGCTTTGACAAACCCTCCAAAATACCTGAATATGTAGGAGCTGCTGATATGGTAAGGCTTAATAATTACGCCCTGGCTGAAGCTACTTTGGGTACACCTTCTCCCTGGTTTGATGATGAGGAGATCGCATATTTTAATGAAAACGACCCGGGGAAATTATGGTATGACTTAGCTTACAATGACCCTGTATTGCAAAAACATTCTATTAATGCATCGGGTGGGGCAGAAAAAGTCCGATATTTTGTTGGAGCTTCCTATTTTGACCAAACAGGATTCATTAAAACATCAAATTTCGAAAAATATAATATTAGGGCAAACCTCGATTTGAATTTTACAGATGAATTAAGCGGGATCTTTAAATTTTCTTTAAATGAAGGGACAACAAGTCGGTTTTCATTTCAGGAAGATATGGCAAATACATTTGTAGCTTCCAATACGTTTGGTTCCTTGTGGGGACGTTTGCTGTATTATTTGCCAACAGTAAAACCAGTAACATCTGATGGTAAATATATTAACCCGGGATGGATTGGCAGTCCATTGGCTTTTATTGAAGAGGGTGGTAAAAATGAAAACACCCATCAAAATGTCGATTTCCTTGTGAGGTTAACCTACAAAGTCCCATTTGTAAAAGGGCTGTCTTTTACGGGACTTTATAACAGGAGCTTATACAATAATATTGCTAAGAACTTTGAAGTAAAGCCAACGGTATATAATGTTGTCCGGAAAGGTTCAAATCAGCATATATATACTGATGAAATCATTAGTTCACAAAAAACCTCTTTCCCGAGCAAGGAAAGACTTGCCAAATACACCTCTACTACAAAAGGTTACCAGTTAAACCTGATGGCCAACTACGTCAGGGAATTTGGAAACCATAAAGTTGATGCATTATTTGTTTATGAACAAAGCGAATTTGATGCTGAGACTTTTTATGGTGTAAGGGAAAACTTCCCATTGATCCGCAAAGATCAATTCTGGGCAACAAGCAGTTCCCGGGAAGATTCTTATGTAAGTGGTTTTGATTATGAAGCTGGCCGGGCTTCTTATATCGGAAGGCTTGCATATCAGTATGGAGAAAAGTATTTCTTACAAGGAACGATTCGAAGGGATGGCTCAATGCTTTTCGCACCCGATTACCGTTGGGGTAACTTCCCTTCAGTTTCTGCGGGTTGGGTGCTAACCGAAGAAGATTTTGTAGATGTAAATTTCTTAAACTTTCTAAAAATCAGGGCTTCCTGGGGATTAGTCGGGAACGATGCCGTTGGTGGATGGGAATGGCAGGAATCATATGGCGTTACAGGTTCAATATTAATGGGCTCAAGCATTGAAAACCGGGTTCGATACGATGGTATTGTGAATGAAGAACTGACCTGGGAAAAAACCAGGGAATGGAATATTGGTTTTGACTCACGGATATTTGAAGGCGTGGTTTTAAACGCTGAATACTACAACAAGCACACTTATGACATCCTGGATTCCAGGATATCATCATTGGCTGCCTCTTTTGGTGGGGATTTGCCCCCTGTTAACTATGGTATTGTTGATGCCCATGGTTTTGAATTTGAATTAGCTTATTCCGGAAAAGCCAGGGATGTTAATTATAGTATTGCAGGTAATTTCGCCTATGCAACCAATGAAGTCAAATTAAGGGATGCCCCGGAAAATGTACGGTATGTTAACGACCCGAATGGGAAGAGTACAGATTATGTTGCCATGTTGGTTTCAACTGGTATTATCCGTACGCAAGCTGAACTGGATGCCTTACCCGAAGGATATACCATTTATGGAAAGACACCCGCATTGGGGGCTTTAAATTTTGAAGATGTAAGTGGAATTCAAGAGGGGGTTCCTGATGGTAAAATTGATGACTACGACAGGCAGGTACTGGAAGGTAAACACTGGAGTGCCCCTTACACCTATGGTTTAAACTTAACTGCTGATTGGAAAGGGTTCGCAGTTGACGTATTCCTGCAAGGTAAAACCGGGGTTTCAAAGCTATACAATGATGGTTATGGTCGTAGGTTTATGGTTTATTCAAGGCCTCCTTCATTCTGGCTGGACTCATGGACCCCTGAAACACCCAATGCAACTTATCCTCAGCCTGTGCCTTGGGGACAAACCGAAGACCACCGTGCTTCAACATTTTGGTTGAAAAAAGGAGACTATCTAAGGCTTCAACATCTAAGCCTTAGCTATTCAGTACCTAAGCGGATTGTAGAAAAAATGAGATTGTCAAAATTAAGGTTCCATGCAACTGGTACAAACCTGTTCACAATCTCTGCATATGACTATCATGATCCTACAGTGTCAGGAATGCGTGGTTACCCAACAATGAAAACCTATACTTTGGGTGTGGAAGTTACATTTTAATTTGAAATCTTAATTTGATAAAAAAATGAATAAGATAATATTATTAGGAAGCTTTTTGTTATTGTTGGTAATAACATCATGCGATCCTTTGGATAAAGAAAACCTGGAATCAATTTCCCCAAATGATATCTGGACTAATGCTGCCGTGGCAGAAGCTTACGTCAATGATATCCACGCCAGCCTTATGCCAGGACTGGAAGTTTGGGGATTTGAATCAATCAATACAGATGAAGCAATGGGACCAAGGAATTCAACTTCCCTACCTTCATACCTGGATGGAACCTTAACAGCCGATGCAGTTGAAAACTATGCATATACGATCATGCGGCAGATGAATATTTTTCTCGAGAATATTGAGGAAGCTACATTTGAAGAAGATGTAAAAACCAGGTTAAAAGGGGAAATATTGTTTTGGAGGGGATGGTTGTATTTTGGCATGGTCAAGCTTTATGGTGGTGTTCCTTTAGTACTTAAACCAGGACCTGCGAATGACGTAGAAGCGATTTTTATACCAAGAAACTCAACTTCTGAATGTTATAGTCAGATCATGAAAGACCTGGATGAAGCCATTCAATTGCTTGGTGATCCCCAGGGTAACGGGCGTGTTGACAAAGGTGCAGCAATGGCCTTTAAAGGACGTGTTGCTTTGTTCCAGGCCAGCCCCATATTCAACAGGAGCAACAACAGCCAGTTATGGCAGGCAGCTTATGATGCAACAAAAGCAGCAATGGATTACCTTGATGGCCAGGGCAAAGGGCTTTATGAAAATTTCAGGGAGCTTTGGCACGATGAGATGAATAAAGAGGTAATCATGGTGAAAAGGTATGCAGCTCCGGAAGCAGCCAATGGCTTTTCTCAGGTATGTGTCATGCCTCTTAAGTACGCAGAATCAGGTTGTGCAGGCGGAAATATGCCATCACTGGAACTTGTTGATGCTTTCCCAATGAAAGATGGGTCAAAATGGAATCCGGATGCCATGGACTACATTGGCTTTTTTGAAAACAGGGATGAACGCTTTTACGTAACTATAGCATATAACGGCTCAGATCCATATCTGCTGGATATGTTTAACACCGAAAATCTCTGGACTTATTGGTATGACAAAGACGGGGATGCTTCTACCGGAATTAATGGTAAGGAAGTAAGGGCTGACTTTGCTGAAAATTTCGAATCCAGATCAGGCTTTTACACAAAAAAGATGGTTGATAGGACCGTTAACGCAATTAATAAAACGGAAGGTGAAGTTGACTGGATTGAAATCAGGTATGCAGAAGTTATTATGAACTTTGCAGAAGCTGCCAATGAAACAGGCAACACATCCGAAGCTTTGGAAGTACTGAAGAAAATCAGGGAAAGAGCAGGGATCATACCTGGTACATCCAACAATTTTGGGATTACTGCTACATCTCAAGAAGAAGTTAGGCAAGCAATAAAAGATGAACGTTTTGTTGAGTTCGCTTTTGAGAGAAAACGCTTCGATGACTTACGTCGCTGGAGAGAATATAAATCAACCATGGAAGGGTTAAAAGATAGCAAAAGGCATGGTTTGCGTATTGAATGGCTCGGTGCTACTGCCGACAGACCAGTTGGATTGGAGGACGTTGCTACGATTATTAACCAATTCTCTGTTTCGGTAATCGAAGACGTGCAGCCAATAACGATGTTGGAGGAAGATAAATACTCATACTTCGGGTTACCACAATCTATTTTAGAAAGAAATAGTAAACTTGAACAAAACAATACCTGGGATGGAACTTTTGATCCTCTTCAGTAAAAATTAATTCATCACGAGGCTGTCCAAAAAGAATAAAATTCAAACCGCAAAGAACGCATAAGATTACGCAAAGAACACTAAAATACTGATATATAATAGCTTAATTCTTTGCGTATTTTGCGGTTCCTTAAAATACTTAGCGGTTAAGTTAACTTTTTGGACAGCCTCTTCTTTCATTTATCATACCAACTTGAACCATGAACCTAAAACCAATTCTTTCAATATTAATTTTAGCAATTAGCATAGGTGCTGCTGCTCAAAATAAGACACCTCAACTGGTAAACTATTTGTCTTTAGAAAAAGCATTTGAAAAACATAAATCAGTATTGCAGGACAAATCTTTTTATATTTTTCCAGAACATAGGAACAAGTCGATTAAATGGCATGACTCAATTCCTGAAGGAAAAATAACAAGTTTAAATGCGGAGACTATTTTCAAACTAAATGCTCAGCCCGGCGAATTTCTTACCTATCAACTTGGGGTTTGGGCGATTAAAGACATTCAGGACGTTAACATTTATTTCTCACCATTCAAAAACAAAAACGGACAACTTATTCCTTCAGGTAAAATAACCTGCTTTAATAAAGGTGGACTCAATTTCAAGGGCCAACCATTTGCCAAACAAATCAACGTTTCTGCCAATAGAATACAGCCATTGTGGATTGGGATAGACCTTGAAGGTGCATCTACAGGAATATACTACGGAGACGTTACCGTAGCTTCAGGAAAAGAAAAACAAAACATAAAACTTAGCCTGAATGTAAATGGAGAAACAATTGTAAATCACGGATACGATAAAGGCAGCAACAT
Source organism: Prolixibacteraceae bacterium (assembly GCA_028282195.1). Lineage (GTDB taxonomy): Bacteria > Bacteroidota > Bacteroidia > Bacteroidales > Prolixibacteraceae > Sunxiuqinia. The sequence goes on along the minus strand of JANQII010000332.1, from coordinate 9,095 downwards.
GTCACGGTTAAACTGGTTAAATTCAACTATTGGCATAGACGACAAAATTACAGATGGATATGAACCGGTAAAAATTCAGGGGAATGAATTATCAATTTTAGGAAGAAAACTTAAAATCGCGTCCAACGGGTTACCTTCATCAATTACCAGTTTCTTCAGTGGCTCAAATCAGTCATTGAACCAGGAAGGTTCTCCAATTATTAATAGTGCACTTCGCTTTGTAATTGAAAAAACAGATGGGAATATTGTTCAGTTGACACCCGGAGATTTAAAGATTATAGAGCAGTCAGAATCTAAGATTTGCTGGAAAGTTAGAAATACTTCCGAAGAATGTATAGTGGAATGTATTGGGAGGATGGAATTTGATGGTTTTGTAAACTACCGGCTCAAACTGGTTGCTAAAAACACGCTTAAGATTAAAGATATTCGTCTGGAAATCCCTGTTGAAAAAGATAAGGCTAAGTACATGATGGGACTTGGTCATGAAGGCGGCTTGCGCGCTCCCGAGTGGAAATGGGAATGGGATGTTTCCAAAAATCAGGATATGCTATGGGTTGGCGACGTAAATGGAGGCATCCGTGTTAAATGGAAAGCTGAAAATTATACACGCCCCCTGGTCAACATTTATTATGGCTTTGGCCCACTTAATTTACCCCCATCCTGGAGTAATTCGGGGAAAGGCGGAGTTTCCGTTCAACAAGACAAAGAAACAGTTTTAATAAATGCATATTCAGGGCAGAGAAGTATGGTTTCGGGAGATATTCTTAATTATGATTTTGAATTACTGATTACACCCTTCAAAGTCATGGATAATGAAAAGAAGTATGGTGACCGGTATTTTCACGGAGGTGGCTCAATTGCATCTTCAAAAGTAAAAAAAGCAAAAGCAATTGGCGCTAATGTTGTCAATATTCATCACAATGAAGATTTATATCCTTTTATTAATTACCCATACCAGGATGCTTATAAAAATGAACTAAAGGCGATAGTTGACGAAGCCCATCAGGAAAACCTTCAAATGAAGTTTTACTACACCACCAGGGAACTAACAAATAATCTTCCGGAGTTTTGGGCAATGTACAGTTTGAATGGAGAGGTAATATTCCCGGGACCAGGTAATTTATCCAGAACTGAAGCTTTGCACCCTGAAGGGCCAAATAAATGGCTAATTGAAAACCTTAGGGAAAAGTATATTCCCGCCTGGTACAATATTATCCGTGAAGGTGAATTTAAAGGCGAAATAGATTTATCCGTTATCACTACTCCGGACAGCAGGCTAAATAATTTTTACGTTGCAGGGCTGGATTGGATGGTTAAAAATATGAAAATTGACGGAGTTTACATTGATGATTCTGCATTGGATCGGTTCACGATTAAACGGGCCAGGAAAGTGATTGATTACAACCGTACAAACGGACGGATTGATTTGCACAGTTGGAACCATTTTAATGATTGGGCCGGATATACAAATTGTCTTAACCTGTACATGGACTTACTTCCTTATATTGATTTAGTATGGATTGGAGAAGAGCGCGATTACAATAGAATGCCGGACCACTGGTTGGTAGAAGTTTCCGGGATACCATTCGGGATACCCGGACAAACTTTACATGGACACAACCAATGGAGAGGAATGGTTTATGGCATTACTGATCGTGGAGGCTACTCCAGAACAACACCCAAATACCTTTGGCAGTTTTTTGATAATTTTAAATTCTCCAACAGGGAAATGATTGGGTACTGGGACAAAAAATGCCCGGTAAAAACGAGTCACCCTATGGTACGTGCATCTGTTTACAAAGGTGAAAATGATGTTATAATATCTGTGGCAAATTGGGGAAAAAGTGCAGTCAAAACTTCATTATCTGTTAATTGGGACCAATTAGGGATCAACCCTGAAACGGCTAAACTATTTGCTCCTCATATCGAAGAGTTTCAGGAGGAGGTAAAAGATATAACTATAAGCAGTCTGGAAATACCAGGGGCAAAAGGATATTTAATCATTTTAAAACAATAAAATGAATACTAAACTTTCTTCAATTCTCTTTTCAGCCCTTATTCTTTTCTCATCTCTTTATTATGGATGTGCAGCTGATAAACAAAAAGCCCAATTCATTCAAAAACTGGAACAAGGGGAAAAAGTAAAAGTAGCAGCCCTTGGCACCAGCCTCACGGGTGGAAAATGGCGTTGGTTTGAGGTTATGAAAGAGTGGCTGGAAGAAAGTTATCCCGGGCAAGTTGAATATTTTAACAAAGGTGTTGGAGCCTCGGCATCATCTTATCCTCCGGGTAAAAGTGGGCTAGACAAGGCAAAGGTTCTTGCAAAAGAAAAAACCGATGTGGTGTTTATTGAGTTTGCCGAAAATGAATCGCATGCCCTACGACATTTCCTTAGAAGTTGTGCAACCTTAGGGGAAACCAATAATTTTTTGGATATTTAGGTATAAATTTCAAACAAAATGGCAACAGTAGAAAATATACGAAATGGATTAATTGACAAAATACTATCCATAAAAAATAAAGATTTTTTAGTCGCTCTTGACAAGCTAATCTCATCGAGTTCGTCCGAATCAGAAATAATTGAACTGACCAAAGAACAGAAAATAATGCTGGAAATAAGCGAACAGGATATCAAAAGCGGAAAACTGATTTCTCAAGAAGGTATGGACAAAAGAAATCTGGAATGGCTGAACGCAATGTAATTTGGACACGAACAGCTGACATCCAATTCGTAGGGATTTTAGGATTTTGGGTTAAGAAAAACAAGTCCAATATTTATTCAAAAAAGCTTGTGAAACTGGTTTCGAAAAGGACAAAACAAATTGCAGAAAACCCGTTACTTTATAAAAAAACTGATTTTAAAAATATAAGAGTTGCTTCATTGGGTAATTTTAGCATCAACTTCAAAATTACTGATAAAGAAATCATTATCACTTCCTTTTGGGATAACCGACAAGACCCTAAAAAACTTTTGAGAATATTGGAAAGTAAAAAATAATACCGATTAGTGTTTAAATTTAAATAGGCAGACTGTCAAAAAAATAGTTTGCTCATAATCGACCACTATCCCAACTGGAAAAATTTCCTCGAACAAAACGGAAGGGAAACATACATTGAATACGTTACGGATGGCGTACACCCAAATATTGAAGGATACAAGAAGATTTTGTTACCTGAACTAAAAAAGAAACTTATGGGCAATATGGAACTATAATAAAACTGTATTTTCGTCTGCAAAGATGTTGTAAGATGTGGAATTTAGAATCTTACCTTCATCAAATAACTGCCCTCATTGGATATATTATAGAAGAAGTTTTAAAAAAAAATACAAAATTGAATTGAATTTCAAAAATTTACACTTAGAACTAAAACAACAAATAATGAAGTCTTTTTTTATCTCAGCATTGCTTTTCTTTACCATAGTAAACAATGTAATTTCCCAAATCCTTTACGACTGGGAAAATCCCAAAGTTGTATCAATCAACAAAATGCCTGCCCGGGCATCTTTCCATAGTTACACAAGTAAAGAGGCTGCTTTGAAAGGATCGCCGGATCATATTTCACTAAATGGAATGTGGAAATTCCATTGGTCTGAAAATCCTTTCGAACGCCCCGAAAATTTCTATGAAGAAAGTTTTGACTATTCTGGCTGGGATGAAATTCCTGTGCCAGCTAATATGGAGCTCTATGGGTACGGATACCCCATCTATGTAAACCATCCTTATGCTTTTGCAGATGGAAGGAACCCCATTACAGAGATGAAAGGTCCTGAACCGCCACGTATCCCTTACGACTACAACCCTGTAGGCTCTTATCGCCATCAGTTTGATATTCCTGAAAAGTGGGAAGATAAAAAAGTAATCCTCCGCTTTGGCGCTGTTTCTTCGGCCATGTATTTATGGGTTAACGGTCAAAAAGTAGGTTACAGCCAGGGCAGTAAACTTCCTGCAGAATTCGATATTACCTCTTACCTTCGTAAAGGTACAAACAATTTAGCCGTTGAAGTTTACCGCTGGAGCGACGGAAGCTATCTGGAGTGCCAGGACTTCTGGCGTATTAGTGGTATTACACGCGATGTGTACCTCTATGCCCGTCCAAAATCCCATATTGCCGACATTAAAGTTGTAGCCGGGCTCGAGAATAACTACACCGATGGTGTTTTAGACCTGGATGTAAAGCTGGCCCATAATGGATCAGCTATTAAAAGTAAAATAGAAATTGTTTTACTGAAAGACGGACGTACCCTGCACACTGAAACAAAAGAAGTGGTTCTCTCAGAAGATGGAGCGACAGTTAATTTTAAAGCCAGCCAACCTAATGTAAAAAGCTGGAGTGCTGAAATCCCTGAACTATATACCCTTCTTGTAAACCTGACAGATAATGAAGGGAATACAATTGAGGCAACGACCCAGCAAATTGGCTTTCGCAGCGTAGAAATTAAAAATGCCCAGCTTCTTGTTAATGGACAACCCATACTTATAAAGGGGGTAAACTACCACGAACACCATGGCGAAACCGGACATTATGTGGATGATGCTACCATGATGAAAGACCTGGAATTGATGAAGTCCTATAATATCAATGCCATCCGGATGGCCCATTACCCTCAGCCTGACAACTTATATGACTGGTGCGATAAATATGGATTTTACATTGTAGATGAAGCAAATATCGAATCGCACGGAATGGGGTACGGCGACCGTTCACTAGCCAAAAACCCGGATTGGGACATTGCCCATATGGACAGGACTGTTCGCATGTATGAACGCGATAAGAACCACCCCAGTGTTATTATCTGGTCATTAGGTAACGAGATGGGTGACGGCATCAATACTACAGCTACCGCCAACTGGTTGCGCAAAAACGACCCGTCCCGACCGGTGCAAACAGAAAGGGCAGGTTTTGGCGATAATACGGATATTGTTTGCCCTCAATACCCTTCATTCGATATATTATTGGGATATGTTGGAGAAGGGGAACTTGACATGCACTCTCAATATTATGGCCCTAATTTTAAAATGACCGGGAAAAGGACAAAACCATTTATCACCAGCGAATATGCCCATTCCATGGGTAACAGTACCGGAAACTTTCAGGATTACTGGGACATTTTTGAAGCACACGACATCCTTCAGGGAGGTTTTATCTGGGATTGGGCAGACCAGGGATTGCTTGCTACAAGCCCCGAAGGTGAAAGATACTGGGCTTACGGAGGTGACTTTGGTCCTAAAGGGAAAGTGCCTTCTGATGGAAATTTTCTCCTTAATGGTATTGTTTTCCCCGACCGCAGCATACAACCAGCCCTTGAAGAAGTTAAGAAAGTATATCAGAATGCTGGCTTCAAAGCCATTGATGCAGGCAAAGGTCAAATAGAAATCATGAATGAGAATTTCTTCCGCGATATGTCAGGATATGAACTTCGTTGGAACCTGAAAGAAGAAGGCGTTTCTGTTGCAAAAGGTACAATGACCATGCCTGCAATTGCTCCTCGCAAGGCTCAAACCATCAGCCTTAATATTCCCCAGGAACGAAAAGAAGATAAAGAGTACTACCTTAACTTGTCAATTCATACCAAAGAAAAAGAGCAATTAATACCGCAAGGGCACGAAATAGCCAAAGAGCAATTTCAGTTAAGTAAGTACAAAGCAGAAGCTTTTATGTTTTCTAATTCAGAAAAAATGAAAATATCGCAAGACGGTGGAAAACTGATGCTTGAAGGTGAAGGTTTTCAAATTAAGTTTGATGAGCAAAGCGGATTGTTAACCGATTATGTCATAAAAGGGGAAAACTTATTAAGTAAGCCACTTAGCCCTAATTTCTGGAGGGCTCCTACCGACAATGATTTTGGCAATGGGCACCAAAACCGAACAGCCGCCTGGAAGAAAGCCAGTAAAGAAAGGGTGTTAAAAACATTTATGGTCAAAAACCATAACAGCAAGGAAATAAAAGCCAAAGCTAAAACTTATGGATTAGTGGTAAATGCGGTTTATGAATTACCATCAGTGCACAGCGTGTTAAACATTGATTATTACATCAATGACAAAGCTGAAATTGAAATACGCACAAAACTATTGGTACAGAAGGAAGAAGTTTCCGAAATACCACGAATCGGTTTCACCATGGTGCTCCCTGACACTTATGAAAACGTACAATGGTATGGACGGGGATTTTTCGAAAATTACTGGGATAAGAACACAGCAGCTTTTGTTTCTTTAAACACGGCTAAAGTAGAAGATTTGTATGTGCCTTACATCCGTCCACAGGAAAACGGCTACCGTACCGATATCCGCTGGGTTGAATTTAAAGATGCCGGTGGTAAAGGGGTGATGCTGGAAACAACCCCGGATCTTGACCTTCTTGGTTTCAGTGCCCATTACAACACAATCGAAGATTTTGACTCAGGAAACGCAAGGGTTGGGCATACCTACGACATTAAAAAACGCGATAACATCTACGTCAATTTCGACTACAAACAAATGGGTATAGGCGGCGACGATAGCTGGTGGGCAAGAACCCATCCGGAGTACACACTTACCGGGAAGAAATATGAATATTCATTTTTCATTAAGCCTGTTTTAAACTAAACCACTATGCATTGAAAATACATCGGTTTAACAGATGAATGCCTGCCTGTTCGGCAGACAGGAAATTCATTGACAACCCAGTTGATAAAATCAGGTTGGAAGCCAGAAGCTGCCTGCCTGTCGGCAGTCAGGGAAGCTGGAAGGGAAATTTCTTCCAGCTTCTCCCGAAACTTCGGGATCCCACTTCCAGCGATACTTAAAAAGTTGATAGAAACTATCCCCGAGGATCCGGGGCATTGAAAATGCAGAGCCTGCTCCGAACCAAGTTCGGAGGTTTTAACCGTTAACCAGATAATAATACTGGAAGCCTTTTTTATGCTGACTGTCAGCGTCCTTTTAAGCAAGTGCACCTCCATGAATATCAGAGGGCATGAAAAAACAATAGAAGTGCAAAGCTTCACTATGCAGTTTATAAATTAACCGGAAATAACTAAACAAGAAATTTTGAACATGAGACAAACATTCCTTACTTCAGTTTTTACATTGTTTATATTCTGTATTTCGGCACAGGAGAAAACCATAACAATGAAAACCCTTTTGGAGGAGATGACAGACCGGGCAAGCCTGGCTGAATATCCGCAACCATACTACACGTGTAAGCAAGCATCCAGTTATTCGCGCGACTCAAAAACCAATACAACGGCAGCCGAAGATGGTAAATTCAAACCCGAAAAGGGGCGCGATTGGGGTAAAGGATGGTTCGAAAATCACGACTTTAGCCAATACATTCGGACCGAAGAAAATTCAGGAAGGAAAGAAGATGTTATGTTTGAAGCCGAAGGTCCCGGTGCCATTGTGCGCTTCTGGGCAACCTATGGGGGCATAACGGACAAATTTGGGGGCATCTACCGGATCTACATCGATGGAAATCCGGCACCTGTAATTGAAATGTACAATAAAAACCTGCTTGGCGAGGCAGGCTTGGTTGGTAAACCTTTTTCCTTTTTTGCCCCTGCTGAAGCAGAAAACCCAACCTGGCGCGGGCGGAACCTTATCCTCCCAATCCCCTATGCAAAAAGCTGTAAAGTTACTTACGACGGCGAGCATAAATATGTACACCATGGAGGGTGGCAGGGGCACTACTACCAAATCAACTACAGAAGCTATGAACAGGGGACAAAGGTTGAAAGCTTTACCAAAGAAACAATCAAAACCTATAAAAAAGATATTGAAGGTTTTGGGAAATTGCTAACTCAAAAAGCCGGGCCGCAAGACAAAATAATCGAACAAGAAGAAACGACACTCAAAGGTGGAAAGACAAAAACAATCAGAATAAAAGGCGTGCAGGCTATCACCGGGCTTCGTTTGCAAATCGATGCTGAAAACCTGGAACAAGCCCTGCGTTCAACAATCCTTTCAATTAAGTTTGATGGCAAACAAACAGTTTGGTGCCCGGTGGGGCAATTCTTTGGCGTTGGTTATAAAATGAACAGCCACCAAACCTACTATGTGTCATCCAATGAAGATGGTTTGATGCAAGCCAATTGGGTGATGCCCTTCAGAAAAGATACTCAAATCACTATTGAAAACCTTGGTGAGCAAGATATCGAACTCAAAACATTTGAAGTGAAATATTCAGATTATGCCTGGACAGATCAAAGTATGTATTTCCATGCGGCATGGAAAGAAACGCGAAATCTTGAATCCAAACTTCGTTTCGATTACAACTACATCACCATAGAAGGGAAAGGTGTATTTGTTGGCGACAACCTGACTTTATTTAATTCTTTCCCCGATTCAACAGGAATTAACTGGTGGGGCGAAGGCGATGAAAAAATTTATGTGGACAATGAAACATTCCCTTCACATTTTGGAACCGGGACCGAAGATTATTATAGCTATGCCTGGTGCCGCCCGCAACAATTTTCAGCACCCAATGTGTCACAGCCATGCGGTGAAGGGAACAAAACCCCAGGACATACAAGCAACAACCGCTATCGTCTGTTAGATGCAATTCCATTTAACAACAACTTTAAATTCGATATGGAAATATGGCATCCTTACCGCGCTAAAATGAATTATGCCCCAGCAACGTTTTGGTATGCCTTCCCGGAAAGTAAATGGAATTGTTTGCCCGATGAAATTGGAGTAACGAAAAAGGTGGCTTTAAAAGTTGAAGATGTAACTGTTGAAGATTTGTAATTGGTGTGCAATTTGGTAAAATTGAAAATTATATTCGGAGAACGAATTAAGAGACTGTTTAAATTTTATTTATTAGAAATATTATGAAGTATTTTTTGCCAATTCAAGGCGGAAATGACGCGAATAGCATCAGCTATTTAAGGAATTTTCAACGCAGAAGTGGTGAAAAAGACGAATAATAGAATAATTCAATAATATTTAAACAGTCTCTAATAAAGGGTAATGATATTTTATTTGCTCAGGAACGTGAAAAACTACCAGGGGAAAGCTTAGCAAGCCCAATTAAATATGAAAAATTGCCGGTGGGAGGGGTACTCACTCCAATTAAATCAGAAAATTTGCCAGGGGAGGGCATGAAGTGTCCAGTTG
>JANQII010000322.1 GCA_028282195.1 Prolixibacteraceae bacterium | reverse complement strand
ATCATTGCCCCAAGTTACCCCTTAGCGCACTTTCCGATAAAAACTTAGCGCACTCTGCGGTTAAATAATCCGATGAAAACCAATGAAATAAATAAATATAAATTTATCAATGCCAAATAAATAAACCGCAAAGAAACATAAGAACCCGCAAAGACGCGAACAGGGATCAATACAGATTAACACCATAAACCATTGAAAAACAATTCATTGAATCCAAAACTCACGTTAAACTTATAAGGAGTAACAAAATCTAACATCATTGCAGGTAAAATATAAAAAGAGGCAAACCTCAATGAATGAAATTTGCCTAAATTATATTTTTTTGTTGTACTTTGGAGTAACCCTATGTCTTTTCTAAATACGTGCCCTATGCACATTTTTTATAATAAATTTTAAAGCGAATTGTAATAAGAAACCAGGTCTATAAGATTCTGTTCTTTTTTAGACTTGAACTTCAGTTTATTTTTTTTGATGAATGATACTAATTTGTCATTGTGATCTTTTAAAAGTGCAACCGCATCTTTTTTAGACTTTATTTCATAAATGCTATTATCTTCTTTTAAATAATAAAAAGCGTCAGGTTTTTTAATGAAGGTTGCAGGTTTGGGTTTTACGTAAGGCTTTTCTGATTCTGCCGCTTTGATTCCCATAGCTTTCTTTTTTATAAGTGAAACTTCCCCTTGAAGAAGAAGTTCATAATATCCGGTTTTGGTTTTTTCTCCATAAGTATATTTCCCAAAAATGTACTTCTGTTTGCCGATAATGATTTCTTTGAATTTTTCAGGAGAATCAATATAAAGTATTATCTCATTGTTGTGTTTGTACTCAATACGATCTTCATATATATTATATCTCAATGGAATATTGTTATAAGTAGTATTGTCATTTTGTACAACCTTGCCTTCTACAAAATCTTTTTGCTCATAAGGAGATCCAGCTACATAGTTTTTTTTATCCAGATTGATCCTGTCCAAATAAATATTTATACCTTCAATGTTTTGATAAAAGTCATTTAAATTCAATAACCGTTGAGCTTTTGAAATACCTGGAGTTAAAAAAATAAGCAAAACGATAAGAAATGGTAAATAGTTTTTCATAGTCTAGTGATTATATTAGTTGTTGATTTTTTTTGACCTGCCAATAAGAAAATAAAGAATTGAACCTAAAAATGGTAGCAATAAGACAATAATCACCCAAATTAATTTATCATTTCCTTTAAACTCGTTTCTTACAATACTTATTAATGCCAGAACTGGAAGTAGGAAAATGAATAAACCTAAAAAGAGGATAACTATTATTTCTTGTGGACCAAACATACCTAAAAGTGTCATGCTAAATGTTTTTATTAATATCAATAGTTAAATGTAAGGATTTACTCTGGGTATTCAATTCTGATATGATAAATATTCATCAGCTTCTCAAGAATTGTTTCTTTAAAAATCCGTATTTCGTTCAGTGTTAAGTTGGCATTGTCAAGCTGTCCTGCTTCCAGTTTTTGCGCAACCATATTTTCAATAAGCCCTTTTAAGCTTTCATAGGTTTTATCCTTAAGGGCTCTTGATGCAGCTTCAATACCATCAGTAAGCATAACCACGGCAGTTTCTTTACTTCTTGGTTCTGGCCCCGGATATGTAAAATCTTTAGAATCTATTTCAGCGTCCGGGTTTTCTTTTTGATATAATGTGTAAAAATACTTTGCCTGGGTTGTTCCGTGATGACTACTAATGAAATCAATTAGCATTTCCGGGAGGTTATTCTTTTTTGCCAGTTTTACACCATGAGTAACATGGTCAATAATAATTTTAGCACTTTCTTTATGCCCCAAATCACTGTGAGGGTTCATTCCTGCTGATTGATTTTCAATGAAGAATACGGGATCGTTAATTTTTCCAATATCATGGTAAAGTGCACCGGCCCTTACAAGAAAAGGATTTCCCCCAATACGAATAATAACTTCTTCAGCAAGGTTAGCTACCTGCAGGGAATGTTGGAAAGTGCCAGGTGCATCTTGAGATAATTTGCGCAATAGAGGTTGGTTTGTATCGGATAATTCAATTAAAGTTACATCTGAGACAAAGCCAAATATCTTTTCGAAAATATAGATTAAAGGATAAGCCAAAAGAAGCAATAGCGCATTACCTCCAAACCATTGCAGTTCCTGCCATGGTATGGTGTCAATATTTCCTTCCTGAACCATTGATAATGAAAGAAACACAACAGCATAACTTAAAAATACCCAAATGGATGTTATAATAAGATGTGATCTTCTGTGTAGCTTATCAAGGCTAAAAACAGCAATGGAGCCGGTTATCATATTCAGAAAGATGAACTCATAGTTATTAGGGGCAAAGTATCCAACCAATAACGATGTTACCAAAAGAGAAAAGATTGCTGTTCTTGAATCAAAGAATATGCGAAGAAGTATTGGTAGAATCGCAATCGGGACTATGTACAGATTAATATACTCCAGCTCGTTTACAAAACGTGATAAGAAGACCATCAAAATGATTAGCAGGAAAATAAAAGTTAATTTCCTTTTTTGGAAGAATATATCTTTTCTGTAGTAGGCAAGATAAAACCCCATAATGAGCATGCAGGAAATGATGAGAATAAATTTACCAATCATAAGCAGATAACTGTCAATGTCTTGTCCACGCTTGGTTTCGTAGGTTTGTTTTAGCGATTCAAGAATGATTAGCTTATCAGGTGTTACAATATCCCCTTTGAAAATAATACGTTCACCGGCTTGCACCATCCCTTTGGTAAGGGACAAGGTGCCCAGCAAGTTTTCCATTTCCAGTTCATTCAGATCGTTATCAAATGAAGTATTGGCTTGCAGGTAATTATTTAGGTTTATTGACTCACTAAACTTTGTATATTGATCTGCCAGTAAAACTTTAGCTGAATCATTTAGACTTGTATACGCAGTTTTTAAAGAATAAAGCTGATTTGTTTTTATTCGTTCGGCTGTTTTTCCACGAACAAGGAAGACTTCCTTTTTTCCTTTTAACTCATTGAGGGATTCAGCAGACTGGGCAAGTACTCCTGCCCGGTAAATATTTTGAAGCTGAGCTTTTATTTTATCTATATTTTGAATTGTATCCAATGTAGCAATGTCTGCAGCTATTTCATTCAAAAACTGTTGTTCTACCGTACTATCTACAGAAAGGTAAGGAACAAACTTTGCCGCCAGTGAATCTTTTTCAATAGCAACTTCTTCAGTGGTTTTTAGTATGGCAAAGTTGAATGGTGCTACCAGGGTTTCGTGGCGCCACGGCGCATTTTTCTGGAATTCATATTTAAACCGGCTTTCTCCTGGAATTGATAAGTATAAAAGCAGCATTGAAGCCAAAAATACAAGAGCGATAAAAAAAATCTGATAATACCTGGCCAATTGAGTTAATAACTTTTTCATAAATACCTTTTTAAAGAAGTCGTGAGTACTGGATATCTAAATCCGATGTTTTTATATTTGAAAAATAAAATTAATAATTTCTTTGATGAATTACGGGATTTCCGGTTTAAGTATTATTCCTGTCAGGAAAGAACCTTCTGAAAGAAGTGAAATGACCACGCAAATTTTGTTTGGGGAACATTTTACAGTTCATGAACAAATGATGGGGTGGACACGCATTCAAACGGCTTATGATGGCTATGAGGGATGGGTTGACCAAAAAATGATAACACCTTTATCTGAAAGAACTTATCAGAAGATTGAGCATGCACCAACTGCTGTTTGTACGGATATTTTTACTATCATTCGTATTAACGAGGAACAAACCCTTATGATTGTTGCAGGAAGTACTTTGCCGTGCTGGAGACCTTACAAAAAGGAATTTTCTATTCATAAGGAAGTTTTCCCGATGACTGGAAAATTCATGTATAATCAGCCCGCAAATGTTCGTGATTTCATGATTCAGCAAGCTTTATTGTATTTTAACGTACCGTATTTATGGGGTGGACGATCACCTTTTGGAATTGATTGCTCTGGTTTGACCCAAATTATATACAAGCAAGCTGGAATTTACCTTCCAAGAGATGCATCTGAGCAAGTTCACCTTGGAACTGCATTTTCTTTTGTTGAAGAAGCTTTACCTGGTGATTTAGCCTTTTTTGATGATGAAGAAGGAAATATCATCCATGTTGGGATTATTTGGGAGAAAGGAAAGATTATCCATGCCTCCGGAAAAGTTCGTATTGACAATGTTGACCAGTTTGGTATTTTCAATGTTGATACAAAACGATATACTCACAAAATGAGGGTGATGAAACGAGTAATTGAGGTATCCAGTAACCAGTAGTATCCAGAATCAAGAATATGTACACTTACCAATATCCACGACCAGCACTTACCGTAGATGCTTTGGTTCTTAAAAAAGAAACAGCAGAAGTACTACTAATTCAAAGAGCGAATGAACCATTTAAAGATCAATGGGCCTTGCCGGGTGGGTTTGTTGAAATGGATGAACTGCTTGAAACAGCATGTTTACGTGAGCTGGAAGAAGAAACAGGCTTGAAGCTGGAAAGCCTGTCTCAATTCAAAACTTATGATGGGATTGATCGCGATCCAAGGCACCGAACAATTTCAGTAGTTTTTTGTGGTTTTGCAGAAAAAGATGCTGAAGTAAAGGGTGGGGATGATGCTGCAAATGCAGCTTGGTTTAGTATTGACAAACTTCCGGAGTTGGCTTTTGATCATGCAAACATTGTTGCAGAGTTTTTTGCAATGGTTGGGCAAGCTAAAAAGTCATAAAAAAAGCCCCCGGTTTGGGAGCTTTTCATGTATCTTCGAATTCTTTTTAAAATCTTTTTTCCTTGATTCTTGCTTTTTTACCAGTACGGTCACGGAAATAGTAAATACGTGCGCGACGTACTTTCCCTTTTTTGTTGATATCAATACCTTCAATAAATGGTGAACCCAATGGGAAGATACGCTCTACACCAATGTTCCCAGACATTTTTCTGACAGTAAACGTTTTATTTGAGCCTTCACCTTTAACCTGGATCACTACACCACGGAAATCCTGAATACGTTCTTTGTTTCCCTCTTTAATTTTGTAATGAACAGTGATGGTATCCCCGGCACCAAACTCTGGAAGGTTTTTTTCAACCTCAAAAGCTTTTTCTGCTACTTTAATTAAATCCATCTTATTATAAGTTTTGTGGCAATGTTATCGTCTTTTAGACTGATAAGAGATTGCAAAATTTTGCGCAAAAATAGTAATAAATCTTTTCTGACAAAAGTTAATAGACTTTTCTTTCATCTAAATTTCACCATTTTATACCTTTTTTAAAGAGAATTATGAAAACAGAAGCAAAAAAACAGGAAGTCCTGAATGAACCTCCTGTTCCCATATCTGATATTATTTATTATCTAGTTAACGGTTAAAACCTCCGAAACCAGTTCGGAGCAGGCTCTGCATTTTCAATGCAGCTACTTTCAGTTTTTATAAACTTTTTAAGTATCGCTGGAAGTGGGAAGATTGAAGCTAGAAGAAATTTCCCT
>JANQII010000311.1 GCA_028282195.1 Prolixibacteraceae bacterium | reverse complement strand
GATGTGTTTTTCATAGTTCTACATTGGTTATTGAGTGTTGTATATTCATTATTTTCTTGCTTTCCCCTAAATTCATATTTGTGTATAAAGCATAGCTACTTGTAGAGAGGGAAGATTACAACATAGTTGTAATCAGGGTGAGTTTTATATAAGTCATTGTTTTTTCTATTATAAACTTAGCACTTTAAAAGCTAAATATATGCCTTTAATTGTTTTCGATATTCGGATGGTGTTTGTCCTGTTACTTTCTTAAACTGTTTATTAAAATGACTTAGATTATTAAATCCACTGTCAAATGCCACATCAAGAATACTCAGGTCGGGGTTGCGAAGCAAATTGCAGGAAAGCTCAATTTTAATCTGGTTCAGGTATTCAAAGATTGTCATTCCCATCTGAGATTTAAAAAAACGGCATAAAGAACCTTTAGCCATACTTACCAGATCAGCCATTTCATCCAAATCAATTTCTTCCCGGTAATGGATCATCATATGTTCGTGAATAGTTGCAATCCTCCTGTTTCCCGTAGTAAATCTTTTTCGGGCGTATTCTTCACTAACCAGCAATTCAATGGTAGTACTTCTACCAATAATATCGAGTATTTTATAAAAGTGCATCATTTGCTGAAATTTTTCCATATAGGGCATTTCCAGCATCAGCTCACTGACTTCGTTTAAAGTTTGGTCATTAATTTTCATTCCCCGTTCTGCCAGGCGAAGAGCTTTCGAAACAGACTTAAACTCAGGTAAAGACAACAGTTTATCAGGAAGTACAGTCATGTCGAATTGAAGATATGCAGTTTCAAGATACCTTCCGGAAGGTGATTCCATGTGTTTGTCGGCAAGCCACACATGAGGCATGTTTTGGCCAATAAAAATCATGTCGCCAGGGAAAAAGCTTTCGATTGAGTCTCCGATTATTCTTTTCCCGACACCTTCGAGTATAAAATTTATTTCAAACCCATTATGATAGTGCCAGGTACTTTTCTCCAGGGTATCCTGAAAAATGCCGATAAAGAATGAACTATCTGTTTTTGAATTGCTTTGAAAAAGCTGACCGCTCATTGTGGTTTGTTTTTGTCAATATAAGTATTAAATGTGAATATAGCATTGGTATTGGTAAAAATTGATCTAGTTTTTGGAAAGAATCACCTATAATTTTACACTATGATTTAATTATTAGCGATTTATAAAACAATAGACTATCTGACATGAGTGAACTAATTAAAAAACTATCGGAATGTGTGGAGTTTGGAAAGGTTGATAAAAATTCTCCCTTTCCACCTCAAATGAAAGGGCAGGATGGAGCTTTCGAGTTGACAGAGCAAGCCCTGAAAGAGGGGATTGGATCTCAGGATATTCTTGAAGAAGCATTAGTGCCTGCAATGGACCGGGTTGGTCGGAAGTTTTCTGAAAACAAAATCTTCGTCCCGCAAATGTTAATGTCTGCAAAAGCAATGGGAGCAGCTATGGTTGTTTTAAAGCCATACTTTATTTCCGGCGATATTAAAACAAAAGGAACCTTTGTTATCGGAACAGTATTCGGTGATTTGCATGATATTGGCAAAAACCTTGTGGCAATGATGATTGAAGGTAGTGGCTGGTCCGTGATTGACCTTGGAGTTGATGTTTCATCTGATAAATTTGTTGAAACGATTAAAGAAAATCCAGGCGCTGTTGTTGGATTATCTGCTCTTCTTACAACAACAATGGTTAATATGGAAGAGGTAACCAATGCAATTAAAGAAGCTTCTCCTGAAACAAAAGTTACCATTGGCGGTGCTCCTGTAAACGACGACTTCTGTAAAAAGATTGGAGCCGATAATTACTCTCCCGATCCACAAGGTGTTGTGGAGTGGCTGAATAAGCTGGCCAGTTAAAAATACAACTCTCTTATCAGTAATGAATTAACTGTTTTTTAAAAAAGCAGAGAGTGGTTAGTATGCCTGGAATTATTAAAACGAAACTGAAACGAACATGAATTTTAGGATGCTAAACTGTACACAGGAGCATGATTATCCCGATAGCTATCGGGGCATCGGGAGTTCCCTATCTGCCAACAGGCAAGCATCTGACAATTGAAAAACAAATAATAAACAGATGAAATGAAGTATACTAAATTAGTAATTGATAAGCCGGAGGATCTGATGTTTGGAATTGCTCCAAACCCTGTGAAAACCAGGCGAGGTCTTGAGATTGGTGGGGGAGCTGTATATGCTGAATTGAATTTTACCCTTCCAGCAATGAGTATTAATAAAGATACACTTGCCCGTGTAAATCAGCATTATAAAGAAATTGCAGAAGGAGCACTGGAAAGAGCTTTACATCTGAATTCAAAAGGTGTTGTTCTTGAATTTGAAACACTTCTTGAAATGACCCAAACTCCTTCAATTGGTATTGAGCTGGTAAAAATAATGAATGATGTATGCGAGAAATACTATCAGCAATACGGTTTAGCTTCAGAAATACGTCTTACTCCAAATGATCTTCGTGAGTTCGAAAGACCTGCATTGCAGCGTACTTCATCTTTGCTGGAGCCAATGATGGAATTGTTTGAAGAAGGAATGTTGGCTGGAGGTGATTTATTATCAATTGAAAGTACAGGAGGTAAAGAAGTATCTGATGACGCTTTGATGATGTGCGATATTAAAGGGCTAATGTTTGCACTCACTGTTCTTGGAGTTAGGGATATGCAGTTTATCTGGAAAAAAATTACTGCCCTTGCAAACAAGCATAATAAAATTGCTGCCGGTGATTCAGCTTGTGGTTTTGCAAATACTGCAATGGTTTTAGCAGAGAAGAAATATATTCCAACAGTTTTTGCAGCACTGGTACGTGTAATTTCAGTTGTTCGTTCAATTGTTGCGATGGAAGAGGGTGCCATAGGGCCTGAAAAAGATTGCGGTTACGAAGGGCCATTTTTAAAAGCGATTACCGGTATTCCAATTTCTATGGAAGGTAAAACTGCAGCATGTGCACACTTTAGCCCGATTGGAAATATTGCTTTTGCTTGTACTGACTTATGGAGTAATGAGTCTGTTCAAAACATCAAGTTGTTATCAGGTATGGCACCAACTGCTTACCTTGAGCAGTTAGAGTATGATGTGCGTTTATCAAACGAAGCACTAAAATTAGGGAAACCTCACAGCCAAATGTTACAGCAATTGCTTGTAAATTCAGATATATATACTGATCCACAGGCCTTAATCTTGGCTCCTGAAAATGTGATTCGAATTTCAAAAGAATTGATAAAAGGGGAAAGTTACATTGCGAACGCGAAAAATGGTGCATTGGTTACTCTTGATATTATTGAAGAAGCATTGCAAAGCGAACAATTAAAGCTTTCTGAAATGGAAACGGGCTACCTGCCAATTTTAAGGGAAGATTTGCAAAGTATACCAGAGGATGAAAGTCAATTTGTAGAAATGATGTTGCCCATGTTGGATCAGAGCAAGTTTATACTTGCAGAATACGGACTATAGAGATTTCTCATTCACATAATCATTTAGTACACAATTTACAATACCGCAAAAGGTTCGATGGAGAAGATTAAGGTTAATATTATTACAGGTTTTTTAGGAGCAGGTAAAACTACATCGATTATTAATCTTTTGAAGAAAAAGGATAAGAAAGAGAACTGGGCAGTTATTGTGAATGAATTTGGGGAAATCTCGATTGATTCTATGACCTTGTCTGAGTCGACGGATCCGGGCAAGGTTTATGATATTTATGGTGGTTGTATTTGTTGTTCTGCCAAAGAATATTTCCATGAAAACCTGAATAAAATTGTTCAGGAAAAAAAGTTTGACCGGATCATTATTGAGCCAACAGGGCTTGGTGGCCCTGATAGGGTTGCCGAAATTATTCTTTCAAATCCTGAATTGGAATTGATGCCTTCAATTTGTTTGGTTGATCCGGGTAATTTTGAGAACAAGCGAATTCAGATGATCCCATTGTTTCGAATTCAGATTCAACGATCTGATGTTATTGTGTTGAGTAAGTGTGATTTAGTTGATGACCAACAACAGTTAGAATCAATAATGAAAAAGATTCGGCAAACATTTCCCGGAAAGTTGAGTTATTCTTATTCTGTTAATGGTGACTTAGATATTGGTTTGCTGGATTCGGGAAAGCCCATTCAGAAGAATAATATTTTCGGATTTGATTTATCAGATAAAGAGATTAGAAGTAAAACATACACAACTTCAGAATCTGAAATATATGATATTGAAGGCTTGCTTCAATTTTTTCAAAAAGAAGAAAGTATCATACGTGCAAAAGGATATGTAAAAGGTGTTTCAGGCTGGCGGCTGATCAATTATACATTAACAGGACAAAAAATTGAGATCAGTTCGGATTTACCTCAGGGAGTAATTACTATTTTTACTGAACTTAAAGAAGGAGAGTCGTTCTATCGAATTGATCAGGGAATAAAAAGAAACCAGGTATAAAATTGATATTGGCTCAATGAAGAAGTACAAGATTAAGCTGTATCCACTGGGAAAAGAACTGGAAGTAAACGAAAATACCCCATTAACTGATGTACTTCATGAATATGGTGTAGAATTTCCTTGTGCGGGGAAAGGTACTTGTGGGAATTGCAAGGTCAAAGTACTTTCGGGCAGTATTGAATTATCGGATAATCATAAACAAAAAGTAGAAAAACTGGGGTTGGAAGACAACAGGCGTTTAGCTTGTTTAAGTTCCTGTACGGATGATGTTACGCTTGAAGTGGATCAGTTTGCCCATATTATTTTGGCAGATGAAACGGAGTTTGAGTTTACTGCTCAAAAGGGGTTTGGGGTAGCTGTTGATTTAGGTACCACTACGGTTGTTGCTCAGCTAATTGATTTAAGCACAGGTGAGGTTGTTGCCGTTGAAACCTTGCTTAACCCACAGGTGAGATTTGGTTCAGACCTGATTTCCAGGGTTCAGGCAAGCCTTGATGGTAATGCACAGGAAATGACTAAGCTGATCCGTGAATCCATTGGTTCAATGATTGAACTAATGCTTGAGAAACACCCCGCAGAACCTGATAAAGTTGTAATAGTTGGAAACACAGCTATGCAATTGATTTTTGCAGATTGTGATGCAACACCTCTTGCTGCTTATCCATTTCATATCGATGATCTAAGCAAAAAAACATTTGATGCGAATGAATTAGGCTGGAACTTCAATACCAATAATAAAGTAGAATTTCATTCTTCAATAGGAAGTTTTGTCGGGAGCGATATTCTGGCCGGAATTGCTGCAACCGGGCTTCACCGAAAGGAAAAATATACAGCACTTATCGACCTTGGTACAAATGGTGAAATTGTAGTTGGAAACAAAGATCAGATTGTTTGTGCATCAACTGCTGCCGGTCCTGCGTTTGAAGGGGCAAATATTTCAATGGGAATGCGCGCCACAACTGGTGCTATCTCAAGTTTGTCTTTTGAAAATGGAGAAATGAAAGCTGAAGTTATAGGGAACTCTAAACCAAAGGGAATTTGTGGTAGTGCTTTGATTGATGCTATTGCCATATTGCATAAGAAAGAATTGATTGGCATGTTTGGTGAAATTGCTTCAGGTGAAGAATCGATAAAATTGGCTGGAAAAGTAAGCTTAAACCAGAAAGATATTAATGAGTTTCTTTTGGCGAAAGCTGCTATTGCCGCAGGATTGGATATTTTGGCTTCAAACCTTTCTATTGAGTTGGAAGACATTAACGAAGTGTATATTGCCGGTGGTTTTGGAAACTACATTAACATTGAAAACGTAGTTTCAACGGGGATGATTGAAACGGAAGGGGAGAAGATTCATAAAATGGGAAATACAGCGTTAATTGGAGCAAAGATGCTTTTGTTTAAAGATGCTGATTTCACGAAAACAATTCTTCAAAAAACGAAACACATCAACCTGGAAGGTGATCCAAACTTTCAGGATATTTACGTGAATAAAATGATGTTACTATAAAAAGGGATCATTTCAGTATTCAAGTGGATAACTTTGTTGAATTTCTGATCCTGGATACGGGAAACCTGATTCTGGATAATTGGTCAACTGTTATTGGTCATTGGTCATTGAATGACAGACAATTGTATCCTCGATTGCCGGATTATCAGATGGTTGGATTACCGGATTGCTGGATTCTTGATTTTGGGATTTGGATTTTGCGCCTTAGTGCTTATTCTTTGAAGCTTACAGCTTGTAGCTTGCGGCTGTGTCCCCAGTATCCCCAGTATCTAAAAGCCCTCTCCCATTCTTCTTTTCTCATTTTCCCAACTCCTCCCATTCCCATACAGACATAAAATATACTTCTACAAAAAAAGTGCCCAGCTTAAAAACTGAGCACCTAATATCTTTTAGTCCATTGCTTCAAGAAAAGCGTCCCGTTCTTTTAAGAATTCAGACAACCTTTCAATCGGATCCCTGGTAATTGCAACACGGCCTGAGCGAATAAACTGCATTACTTTAAACTCATTTAATTGCTCAAATAATTCCTGGGTTTCTTCTTTATGTCCGGTCTTTTCAATTACCGTATATTCCCTGGTAATTTCAAGAATACGGGCACCAGCCTTACGAACTATTTTTTCGATTTTATCCGTTTCATATAAAGCTTCAGTCCGAACTTTATACAACGCAATTTCCTGGTAGATCATTTCATCATTTGTATGATAAAAAGCTTTCAGCACATCAACAACTTTTTCAAGCTGTCTAACCACTTTTTTTACACGGTCTTCGGTTTCATTTAAAACGATTGTGAATTTTGAGATTCCCTTGATCGCAGATTCTGAAACGGTTAGGCTCTCAATATTCATTTTACGGCGCGTAAAATTGATGGTTATACGGTTTAATAAACCAATATGGTTTTCCGAAAATATGGTAATGATAAATTCCTGTTTCATTTTTTCAGTTTTAAAAGGTTAAGCTTCAAGAATGATGTCTGATACAGAAGCACCCGTTGGTACCATTGGAAAAACATTGTCTTCTTTTTGAACAACAACTTCAAGGATATAAGGGCCATCGTGTTCAATCATTTTTTGAATGCCATCCTCAAGTTCATCGCGTTTGGTGACTTTGTGTCCGTCCATCCCAAAACCTTTAGAAATAGCAATAAAATCAGGATTTTGAAGCTCGGTAAATGAGTATCTTTTGTCAAAAAACAATTGCTGCCACTGACGAACCATTCCAAGGAAATTATTATTCAGAAGAATGATTTTTACAGGCAATTTATTTTGTACGATTGTTCCCAGTTCCTGCAAAGTCATTTGGAAACCACCATCACCTACAAAAGTCACAACTGTTCTGTTTTTTGCCCCAAGCTGGGCACCCAATGCAGCGGGGATTGCATAGCCCATAGTTCCCAGTCCTCCTGAAGTTACATTACTTTTAGATTGAGTAAATTTGAAATAACGGGAAGCAACCATTTGATGCTGGCCTACATCGGTAACAAGTATGGCGTTATGCCTGGTTTTTTCAGAAGCAATGCGAACAGCTTCACCCATGGTCAGACCTTCCTGGCTAGGGTAAATATCTTTATTAATGACTTTATCGTTTTCGATAGCATCACAATCATGGAATTCCTGAAGCCAACTTTCATGACTATTTTCATTAACATTATCGGTTAGCATTTTCAAAGATTTTTTAGCATCACCCAATACTGCTACATCGGTTTTGATAATTTTATCAATTTCGGCCGGATCAACTTCAAGGTGGATAATTTTTGCACCGTTTGCATACGAACTTACTTTTCCGGTAACACGGTCGTCAAATCGCATTCCAACAGCTATGATCAGATCTGCTTCATTTGTTTTGATATTTGGTCCATAATTGCCATGCATTCCCAGCATCCCGATATTCAATGGATGGTCAGTAGGCAATGCAGACAAACCAAGTAAGGTCCATGCAGCCGGAATTCCTGTTTTTTCAACAAAAGCTTTTAATTCTTCTTCTGCATTGGCAATGATAACACCTTGACCAAAAAGTAATAATGGCTTTTTTGCGCGATCGATCAGTTCAGCCGCCGCTTTCACTTTGAAAGGATCAACCGGATGTTCAGGAATATATGAACGAATTTTCTTACACTTTTTATAGTTAAAATCAATTTCCTGAAACTGCGCATCTTTGGCAATATCCAGTAGAACAGGACCCGGTCTTCCTGATTGTGCAATATAAAATGCTTTTGCAATAGCTTCAGGAATTTCTTCAGCACAAGTTATCTGATAATTCCATTTGGTTACCGGCATTGAGATACCTACTACATCGGATTCCTGGAAAGCATCAGTTCCTAAAAGAGGTGAAGCTACCTGTCCGGTAATACAAACCAAAGGTATTGAATCAATCATTGCATCTGCAATCCCGGTAATCAGGTTTGTTGCACCTGGTCCGGAGGTTGCAAAACACACACCGGCTTTTCCTGTAACTTTAGCATAGCCTTCAGCAGCATGGATTGCTCCCTGCTCATGGCGTGTAAGTATATGCGTTACTTTCTGGTCAAAATCATAAAGAGCATCATACACGGGCATAATCGCACCGCCCGGATATCCAAAAATTGTATCCACTCCTTCTTCCAATAATGAAAGAATAACAGCTTCTGATCCTGTAATCTTTTTTGTTGCCATAATTATTTTGTATTTATTTTTTTCTAATCGATTAATCGTATTGCTCCCTGGTCGGCTGACGAAACCATGCTTGCATAAGCTTTAAGGGCAGAGCTTACATGGCGGGGCCTTTCACCCGGCTTGAAAGCATCTTTGCCTTTTGTCTCTTCTTCTGCTCTGCGTTTGGCCAGTTCTTCATCAGAAACAAGCACATTAATTTTTCTTGCAGGAATATCAATCTCAACAGGGTCTCCATCTTTAATAAGAGCAATAGTACCGCCTGCAGCAGCTTCGGGAGAAATGTGCCCAATGGATAAGCCTGATGTTCCACCGGAGAATCGACCGTCTGTAATTAAAGCACAAACTTTGTCCATCTTCACAGATTTCAAGTAGGAGGTTGGATAAAGCATTTCCTGCATACCAGGGCCACCTTTTGGACCTTCGTAGCGGATAACCACAACATCACCGGCCTGAACTGCATCACCTAAAATACCATTGCAGGCATCTTCCTGTGATTGGAACACACGG
This sequence comes from Prolixibacteraceae bacterium, assembly GCA_028282195.1. GTDB lineage: Bacteria > Bacteroidota > Bacteroidia > Bacteroidales > Prolixibacteraceae > Sunxiuqinia. The sequence continues at coordinate 8,528 of JANQII010000311.1, read as the reverse complement.
GCTGTACCTTTAAATTGATAGACGGATGGATCTACTCCTGCAGTTTTTACAATGCAACCGTCTTCGGCAATGTTGCCATAGAGTGCTGCAAGACCACCATCTTTACTATATGCATGATCAACACTACGGATACAACCATTTGCACGGTCGGTATCCAATTCTTTGAAGTAATTTTCCTGCGAGCCCATTACTAAGTTGCGACCACCGCCCGGAGCTGATTTATAGACCCGAAGCGCTTCGTCGCTAACTTCTTTTTTGTTTATCGAATACTTTTCAATGGCTTCTGCTAAAGTTAGTCCGTCAACACGGTAAACATTGGTGTCAAGTAATCCTCCGGCACTTAATTCAGCAAGAATACCCAGAATCCCACCTGCACGGTTTACATCCTGAATGTGATAATGTCCGTTAGGGGCAACTTTACAAAGGTTAGGGGTAATTTTTGAAAGGGTGTTGATGTCTTTCATTGTAAACCCGACTCCCGCTTCGTAGGCAATTGCCAGGATATGAAGCACTGTATTGGTTGATCCCCCCATGGCAATGTCCAGTTTCATGGCATTGTCAAAAACATTACGGGTGGCAATATTCCGGGGAAGAACTTTATCATTTCCATCTCTGTAATAGGCGTAAGTATTTTCTACAATTTTTGCTGCCGCATCTTCAAACAGCTTTTTTCGATTGGCATGAGTGGCAAGAATAGTTCCGTTACCTGGTAAAGCAATACCTAAAGCTTCAGCCAGACAGTTCATGGAGTTTGCGGTGAACATCCCGGAACAACTACCACAGGTCGGACAGGCATCTTTTTCAACTTTTAGAAGGGTTTCATCATCTACCGTATCATCTGCAGCCATTACCATCGCATCAACCAGGTCATACTTTTCACCATCGATTTCACCAGCTTCCATAGGTCCACCGGATACAAATATTACAGGTAGGTTCAGGCGCATGGCTGCCATCATCATTCCGGGGGTAATTTTATCGCAGTTTGAAATGCAAACCATCGCGTCTACTTTGTGAGCGTTACACATGTATTCAACACTATCTGCAATTACATCGCGCGATGGAAGCGAGTATAACATACCATCATGCCCCATCGCAATACCATCGTCAACTGCAATGGTGTTAAATTCAGCAGCAAAACAACCCTGCTTCTCAATTTCTTTTTTTACAAACTGACCAATTTTGTGTAGGTGTGCATGCCCCGGTACGAATTGGGTAAATGAGTTTACCACAGCAATTAATGGCTTGCCAAAATGTTCTTCTTTCATTCCGTTTGCACGCCATAGACTGCGGGCTCCGGCCATTTTACGGCCTTCGGTTGTTGTGGCTGATTGTAATTTGTTCTGCATATCAAATTCTTTATCTTAATTTCTAAAAAAGCCCTTCTCGTTTGAGAAAGGCTTTTGAATATTATTTTTTCAACAATCATCAACCTTTCTTAGTGAAAACCAAGAATAAGGACGATAATGACCACGAGTAGATGATATGTTGAATTTAAATGTTTCATAGTACTTTTTATAAATGAAAAAAGCCATTCCCCCTGGTGAGAATGGCTATCAAGTTTGACTTAAACAATACATTCTCACTTCGCCTGTGTAATGACCACAACGACTAGAAGAATAATGTTAATAATGATAGCCAAATTTTTCATCTGTAAAATCTATTGGTAGCAAAAGTAGGAATTAATTTGAAAAAGCAAAATTAAATTGAAAGTAAATCTTGTTTTTGTAATAAAATTTAAAAGAAAGGTGAAGTATTTACGGGTAAATTAGAAGTAAAGGTACATGTGTTGTTTTAACCCGGAATATGCACTAGAAAATCATTACGATCTAAAACTGCTTCAAAACAAGGAATTACGTTCACTTTCAAAGCCTCACCATAGCGGTGCTATGCTTTCGTTTTGTAAGTTCTTGTTTTATTGTGTTTTTAGCTCTCATTACAAAGTTCTAATACATAATCCGGCTTTAATTTGAATTGACTGTTTTTTGAGGATAATTTATTGAAATATTGAATGGTTCGCTTATTAATGGAACCTTTTAGAAATCAAGTATGCTTTATAGCTTTTTATATTTACTCCCAAATGAATAAACCAAGGCTGGCATTCCAAAGAAAGTCTTTACTTCTTACATACATCCGAATTAATGATTTTGTCCGAAAATTTCTATGAAACTAATTTGAAAACAGTTATTTAGTTTTTTTATCAACCTTTAAAGTTTGGAGGAGGGTGTGACTGATTTTTAGTAGATTCCGCAAAAGTTCGTTCAAGTGTATTTTTATAGATCACTTTAGTTTTTCTTGTTCCTTTTCTCTGCCTATTAATTTCATTGGTTGCCACTTTTAGCACGAGTTATGTCTAAATATAGGTATAATTAATGATATTCAGACGTAACTCGTGTTCTTTTATATTGTGTTTTTTGCATGAGTTGTGTTTTTATTTGTCGTAGAATGATGCATTACAGACTTAACTCATGTGTTGGTTTTTTGCAAAATTTTCGGATTAATGAGCCCCTCGGTCACCTTGAGTAAACGTCATGCTGAACTTGTTTCAGCATCTCTATCGGATAAAGATCCTGAATCAAGTTCAGGATGACTATGTCTTATGGTGTTGATAACTCTCTATTTCAAAACAAGATCAAGCATCCCAAATCAAGCTGCTCCAGATATTACTGTCCATGATATCCAATCTTTAAATTCATTTTTCTTGTGTTTGGAAAAAAATGCATGCAGGACAAGATGAATAATCAAAAAGATATCAATGCCAATTCTAAGAGTTAGATTAACATTCGTGTTGGTTAAAAGCCACAAAATGAAATAAAAGATTGGAAGATGAGCAAGTAGGAAAATAAGTCGAGCTGTTTGCTCATTTAGCTTTGATAGTCCTGGAAATATTCTCCATTCTTTGCAGCGTATCGCATCAATTTCATGCAAAAAGATCAATGATAGCGCTATTTGGAAGAAAATCATTCCTATTTTAAAATTTTTATGAATCAGAACATTGTTTCTCAGTGTCCTGTTATTTTTTCTTTTTTTGAATGTTTATTTCCCAAGCTGGTATCCAATAGAAAAGGTTAAATAATTACTGTTTAAAGATTTCATATAACCAAGTCCTTTTTTGAACCTAAAGTTTGCACTTATTTCCTTTTGTTTATTTGTTCGCGTTATAAAACCAAAACCTAAGCTAAAACCAAAATCTAGTTTTGAGAACGGGTTCTCAGAACTTTCTTCAATAGTATTTTCATTTTTCCACGAGTACTTTTTATTTTCTACACGTTTATAGTCTGATTTAAAAAAATAATTTAAAAAACCTCCAAAGCCTAATGTCTGTTTTATCTTTTTTCCATGAAATTGATGTTTGAAAATGAAATCATTATTGAAACTATTAAGAGTTAAAGAAATATTATTGTTTATATTAGAAATTAGAATTGGGTTATAATTAAAGTTTGACTTTGATTTTAATTTAAATTGTGAAAATGTAGCTTCATATTGAAAATGAAGTTTTTCGTTTTCAAATGGTAAATTAACCTTATAATAAAAACCAACTGAAGGATAAATGATAGTTTCGAATTCATTTTTACGCATGAAATATAGATCATCATCGAAATTACCATTATCGGAAATTGAAATGGCATTTATGCCAATAATAAAGCCAAAACTTCTGTTTACATTAGGTAGATTCTTCTCATAGATTATACATTCTTCACCAGGGCAGACTTCGTTATGATAATCATTTGTAACTTTTATAATTGATTTATGATTCAAACCTATATTTTCTATTTTTCTGGCTATTTTTGGACTGTCTTTAAAAACAGCTCTTAACATTCCAATATACATTTTTGAGTTTCTTCGATATTTATTGCCATTTTTTATAAATTCTGCTTCTTTATTTGGAAGTTCAAATAATTCCCCCGCTTCATTCTCTGTCAGATAGTGATTTCCTTCTGCATCCCTGTAGTAGAACATGTCAACAATGCCATCAATCAAATATTCTACAAATATTTGTTTTTCTTCATCGTTTGATTTTAGTGATCTCGAAATGTAAAATTTGCTATCTGTATAACGATAACTTTTTATATCATTCGGTGTAAATACTTGTTTTTCTGCATTATCGCTTACTTTAAACGTACATTTCTTACTATTTGTCAAACTACCTTTATAGTCAATTAACCCGTGTATGGTGTCATTATTATTCATAATAATGTATCCACTTCTAAAGTCTGATTGGGCATAAAGAATAGAAGATACAAATAGAAAAACAAATAGAAAAGAGGTGATGCGTTTCATGTTTATTGTGCTTATAGGGTTAAATCAGAGTCTAAATCCCTGATTAAAAAGTTATGTAATATTGTTAGTCTACAAAAATAATAACATGAACTAAATTTCAAAAACGAATAGAAATATTTATCAAGTACCCTGGTATAAGAAGAATTTTAGGAGGTAAGGCTGTTATTGTTTCTATAACATGTTCAAGTTAGCTTTTCTCATTTAAATTCTTATAAACTTCCAAAGCAGCAGGGAATGGTTGCAATGCCCGCTCAAAGATTCCGAGTGAGTAAGCAATGGTTAAGCCATAATTTGTAAGCGGAACATTTGCCTGGCGTGATTTCATAATACGCGAAAGCATTTCACGACGGTTCCACATGCATGCCCCACAATGGATAATTAGTTTATAGTCTGCAATATTTGGTGGAAAATCGTGTCCCCGGGTAAATTCAATATTTAATTTTCCCCCAACATATTGCGAAAGCCAGCGAGGGATTTTTACCGTACCAATATCTTCACCAATTGGGTGGTGGGAACAAGCTTCAGCAATTAAAACTTTATCGCCTGTTTTAAGTTGGTCGATGGCCATTGCTCCTTTTACCATCTCAGGCAAATCACCTTGGTGGCGGGCAAACAGAATGGAGAAACTGGTAAGTAGAATTTCAGGAGGAGTATCAGCGGCTACTTTCAAAAAAGCCTGACTATCTGTAACCACCAGTTTTGGGGGCTTGTTAAATCTCGAAAGTGCTTCACGAAGCTCACGCTCTTTCACTACCATACAAAAAGAATCACCATCCAGTAAATCGCGGATGCTTTGTACCTGTGGCAGAATTAATCTTCCTTTTGGGGCTTCTTTATCAATGGGGACAACCAGCATGGCCGCTTCGCCCGGACCAACCAAATCTGAGACAATGCTTGGACGATTTATAAAATCTTCAGGAGCATTTTTCAAAATGGTTTGTCGTAATTCCAATATTCCTTTTCCATTGGTTGCTGTAGTTTCAACAAAAGGAACTTTATCGCTTGAGAAACTATTCAGTAAACAACTTTTCGATTCGTATATATCAGATTTGTTAAGGACAATAATGGTTGGTATCGCACGGTCTTTGAATTCGTTCAGGAGTTTTTCTTCAAATTCACCCCAGTCCTGGCTATTTGAAACAATGATGCCCAAATCAGTACGGTCAAGGGCAGCCCATGTTTTTTGTATCCGTTTTTCACCAAGGGCACCAACATCATCAATTCCGGCAGTATCAATAAACAATACCGGGCCAAGCGGAAGTAGTTCCATTGGTTTTTCAACGGGGTCAGTAGTTGTTCCTGCTACATCTGAAACTATCGAAACTTCCTGACTTGTCAACGCATTTAGAATGGATGATTTTCCAACATTCCTTCGCCCAAAAAGCCCAATATGTAAACGAAAAGATTTAGGAGCCCTCATAATTTGTTTTTCAGGCCGAAATGTACAAATACATTGGCTTTATTTCAATGATTTCATACAGGAAAGTTATCTGTGAATGCAATAATGGGATTTTGTAAGAATAAACTAACCGCTAAGAGTTTTAAGAATTCGCCAAGAGCGCAAAAGTAACATCATTGAATCTTAAATTCTTTGCGATACCTTTCGCGATCTTAGCGGTTAAAATCTTTTTGATATAGTTCTTTATAAAAATAAAAGAGGCTGCCTGTGAAGGCAACCTCTTTGAATTTCGTATAATACAGGGCTTTACTTTTTGTCGCCACAAGATTTCTTTTCACTACAGCTTTTTTTACAATCTTTTGACTTTTTAGCTTTTTTTTCTGATTTAGCTTCTTTCTTTTCTTTTTCGTCGTTATCGCTTACTTGCTCAATGCTGGCCTTAGGTGCAGCAGCTTCCATGTTTAACGCGTAAGTTACTCCGAAAGCAAAAACAATAGCTAATACCAAAACTAATTTTTTCATGGTTTTCATTTTTTATAGTTAATAATCGAATGCAATCTAAAAAGAATCATTCTAAATAAAAATTGAATTAACAAACGTTTAGAAATTAATTTGGATTTGTAACGAATTGTTAAGGAATCGATTGAGAATGTTTACTATATGTATATGAATTTATTCTAATCGTTCAAACCACCTTTTAGAAAATAATTCCCTAACAGTTACTTAAGGTTAGATATTTATTCTGATAGCTATATCATTTTTATGAACACATGGCCCTGCTTGTTTTTTCTGTGGTTGTTTTGTAAACAAAGGTCAGACGTTATGTTTTTTGCTATCATCTACCATATGACAATTGTGAGCCGGAGGTCCCGCTGGGGGTAGCAACACAATGTTACTGCTTGCTTTAGGCCTCGGTGATGGTATTGTCATCGTGTTGTTGTTTGTTTTAGGCCTTGGTGATAGTAGTAACATGATGTTGCTGGTATGAAAACAAAAGAATCCGCCCTGGGAACAGGGTGGGATCCGTTAAAAGCATGGATTACTTTTTTCTTAACGGGTGCAATTTATGGACCAGACTGTCATCTTTGCCTGATAAACCCTTAATCGGATTCACATGGGCAGAAGCGTCGTCATAAACCACCATCCGGGAAAGAACGAAAATCAACGATGTTTAAAGCGATAGCAATCAGTATTTTAAAATTTGCAGGCAGGCTATTGATAGTTTTCAGGGGTCAGAAACCTCCGGATTTCTGCTTAAAAACCAAGTTTATTAACTGCTTCGGGTGATATTAATTCTTCAAAACGTTCTTTATTAACTAACTTCTTTTCAAGAATCAAATCGCGGATGTTTTGTTCTTTTTCTTCTGCTTCTTTTAATAATTCACTGCATTTTTCATATCCCAGTTCGGGAATTAAGGCAGTTATAATTGCAGTTGAATTTAAAACCTGCTCCCTGCATTTATTTTCGTTCGCAGTAATTCCTTTTATACACTTAACTGCTAATATTTGAGCAGACTGATTTAAGAAATCTAAACTGCTTAACAGAGAATCAGCAATTAGGGGCATAAAAGCGTTCAGTTCCAGGTTGCCGGATGAAGCAGCCATAAACAATGCCTGGTCATTGCCAAGAACCTGCATTGCCGATTGAATTATTGCTTCGGGGATGACAGGATTTACTTTCCCCGGCATTATTGAAGAACCTGCCTGCATTTCTGGAAGGTTGATTTCACCGATTCCGGCATGAGGGCCACTGGAAAGAAAGCGAAGGTCGTTTGAAACTTTTATCAGGTTTGATGCGCAAGCTTTTAGAATACCTGAAACTTCTACGAAAACATCGGCATTTTGCGTGTTCTCCATCAGGTTTTCAGCTCTGGCGAGTCCGGTTCCTGTAAGTTCTCGAAGACGATCAGTTACCCTGAAAATAAAATGTCGGGGAGCTGCAAGGCCGCTACCAATTGCAGTACCACCCAGGTTTACAACACGAAGCCGTTCTTCGCATTTGTAAATTCTCCAACGATCACGGTTAAATGCTTCGGCATAAGCAGCCATTTCGCGCCCTAATGTTGTCAAAACAGCGTCCTGCATTTGGGTACGGCCAATCTTTACAATGTGAGCAAATTCTTTTTCTTTTTGTTGAAATGTCTCTTGCAGCTGCAACACCGATTGCTCAAGTTGCCTAAGCAAAACAATTGAAGCCAATTTTAATGCAGTAGGGTAGGTGTCGTTAGTTGATTGGTGTAAGTTTATATCATCAAGTGGCGATATGGTTTCATAATCGCCTTTTTCTTTTCCCCATAGTTCAAGTGCACGGTTAGCGATTATTTCATTCGCACAAAGATTGGATGAGGTTCCGGCACCGCCCTGTAAAGCATCAACAATAAAATGATCACTTAATTTCCCATTAGCCATTTCAAGGCAAGCACGTTCAATGGCATCTTCTTTTTCCTGATCGTTAAAATAACCAAGTTCTTTATTGATTTGAAAACAAGCCAGCTTTACCCAGCCAAAAGCTTTAATCAGTCCCGGATGAACATTTCTTCTGCTTAATGGAAAATTTTCAATAGCACGGGCAGTATGAATACCATACAAAGCTTCATTGGGAATTTCTTTTTGACCCAAAAAATCGCTTTCAATTCTTGTTTTCATAGAATTATAACTAAGGTGTTTCGGAATACAAGTTCTGTTTTATAGATTTTGAATCCAAATTCTTAAAAGAAAAATTAGAATCCAGTAGACAATTATCAAGTATCTGGTAGTGCGTTCATAAAGTTTCGTTGAAAAACTCATCGGATGACTCTATTGATATCGAGCATTTTAGTCATCCGATGAGTGACGCGACACTAGTGCTTCA